>JAEUIP010000018.1:0-27119 GCA_016795075.1 Planctomycetaceae bacterium
AGCATCTGACGGATCTCAAGAATCGCGGCTTGTCAGTGGATCCTGAATTAGCCAGTGGAGACGGTGCGTTGGGATTCTGGGCTGCCGTACGCAAGGTCTTCCTGAAGATTCGCGAGCAACGTTGCTGGTTCCACAAGAGCGGCAACGTCTTGAATCATTTCCCCAAAAGTGTTCAACCACGCGCCAAGGAAGCGCTGCACGAAATCTGGATGGCCGAGACACGAGAAGAGGCCTACAAGGCGTTTACATGTTTTGGGGAGACGTACGGGGTCAAGTATCCCAGGGCTTGGGAATGCCTTGAGAAAGACAAAGACGAGCTGTTGGCATTTTACGACTTCCCGGCGGAGCACTGGAAGCACCTGCGGACAACCAATCCGATCGAATCGACTTTCGCAACGATTCGGTTAAGACATCGAAAAACGAAGGGCAGTGGCAATCGAAAAGCGAGCTTGGTTATGATGTTCAAGTTGGCTGAAGCGGCCGCCAAACGTTGGCGTCGCCTCGACGGCCACCAGCACATCATCTCCCTGCTCCAGGGAAAGAAATTCGTTAACGGAATTCAGCAGGCCGCCGCCTAATCGAATATTCATAAACACAACATTTGACAATATCTCGCAAAGAAAATCGGAGTATCCCATCCCACACGCTTCCCACTGTAGTGTGTCTGGGGCAAAGTAGTAGATCATTCGCAAGTCGTCACCGAGAGCTCCGCCATTGATTGCAAAGAATCCACCTACGGCATCGTCGGCAATCAGGTACGGCCACGAAATTTGTGTACTCGGTCGTCGGTTCGCGCCAAAGTTGCAGCATCAATGATTCGGAATCGGTGTTCGTCAATACAGCATTCGGCAAATAGTCAATCAACATTTGGGGCCAGTATTTCCAGCGAGATTTGAACGTCACTGGACTTTACTTTCAATTTGATTCCGGACGGGTCCGCCAGGTGTGGCGTCATCATTACAGAGTATTCGTTCTCAAGAATGGACTTGATGGAAGCCTCGTCCAAGAGTGACTTATCGCGGCAAGCCTCAACGATGTTCCAATAGGTTCGAATCGTAACTAGATGATCGGTCATATATTGGTCCGTTTTATTGCATCAACTTTATGGATCGGTACGTACAAAGCGGTGCGTCGTGATGGAAGCTTGGACATTCTTTATCAATGGATTGTCTAATAAGTGGGCTGAGCAATTGGGTAGCATCCTGTTGAGTCAATGCCTATTACCTTCTCGGCGCTTCCACCAGCCGGATGGCAAATGGGACATGGCTCAAACAGACACCGCCGATTTTAGTCGCCGGAGGACCCATCCGAAGATTGGTAATTGCTCGTACATCATCGCCCCGACATCAAAATAGTCGCGTTGATATACAATTTTGTCGGTGAATCGAAGGATTGACACGCCCAGCACTTCGACCGGCTTCCAGGAATACTTTGGACGCACGACCATCTTCCAAGTTAAAGCGGCCTGATCGTCGGTTACGATTTTTGATTCAAACACAAACTCCGCGTATTGAATACGAGCATTCAGCCGCGCGAAGTACTTGGCAAGCGCCTCCAGGCCCACAATCTTGTGCATGGGGTCCTCAAACGTGACTTCCGCAGCGTATAGCTGGGTCAAAGGCATCTGGGTCTCGGGAGTGAGCCGAGCGAAGACCTCTTTGAACAAAACAACGGGTTGCGGTTCGAGCGAAGACACCATCAATCATTCCTTCAAAGGAAGTCCAATTCTAATCCTCGCGACCCAGGGTCGCCACCGCGCACTAAAAAAATGACACTGCCCGTCGAAAAATCGAGTACGGAGCGATGGCAAGCCGAACCGGTTGACTAGCAGAGAATGGTGAATGGTGCGGCACTCAAATAAAAAGTCGAGACAGCTGCACGGGGCAAGGCTCGTCGATATACTTAAAAGCGACCATCGAACACATCCATGGCGAGTCACGCGTCCATCGATCCTGAAGTTCGATAGTGACTAGTGTTTTGTCAAAGTTAAATTTTTGGGATCGTGTCTTGTAAAAGTGTCAGGGGTCCATTGCCGCAACGGCCCATCGGGTGCTTCGCACACTGGACTCCTGACACCTTTACCAGACCCTACGTTTTGGATTTGACAAAGCACAATCGAATGATCCTGAGCCGAACTCATCTGCACACTAGGAATGTCATATGCCGTTTCAGCCATACAAAATAGTGGGTCGGTTTGCTGATTGGAAGCGACTCGGCACGCTGGTTCTGTTGTTCGTTGTCTTGGGTTGTTCTGCGGAGTTTGCGGCAACGGGCAGCGAGTCGGCCGCTCTGTCAATCGTCACGACGAATCGATCGACCGAGAATTCACCCGAACGTTTTCATTCAAATTCTCCGACCCTAGACGACGCCGACTTGCGAATCTTGTTTATTGGCAATAGCCATACCTTAGGGCACGACCTGGATGGCTTGGTAGCCGATTTGATCCGATTTCGTCGGCCGAACAGCAAGGCAGCCACCGAGTCGATCATGGTGGGTTTTCTGGAACAAGCGGAAACGACACCGGCCACAGTCAAACGCCTCACCAAAGTCAAATGGGATAAGGTTGTGTTGCAGGCCCAGAAAATCAGCGCCAGTGCTCGCACCGAGTATTCAACCGCCGAGGGAATCGCCTTCGCGCGACGCGCGATCAAGTCGGGCGCCAAAGTTCATTTCTTTGCCGAGTGGGGAATCCAAGGCGATGCCAAAAATGCGGCGCACACCGATGGCGTTTATCGCAAAATGGCGACGGAAGCCGAGGCAGCGTTGATCCCCGTCACACGAGTGTGGACGCGAGTACTAGCGGAATCGCCCGACTTGGCATTGTATTCGGAAGATGGCAACCATCAGTCGCGCCTCGGAGCCAGCCTAACCGCACTAACCATCGCCGCGTTTCTTCTGGAGGAGTCGCCTGAAGTGTTTGCTGACTTTCCGGACCCGGTGGCCACTCCGGCCGAATGGGCGACGTTCGTCAAAGCCGCCACGGCTGAATGGGAATCCCAGCGTGATGCGGCGGCTCCAGAGTCCAAATAAGCCATGCTGCGATGAACAAACCAACCCCAAAATTTTTTGCGACCGCGAAAAAGTTTCGCCAATGGCTGGAGGCCAACGCAGCGACCACGACGGAGTTAACGGTCGGGTTTTGGAAGGTCGACTCGGGCCACCCCAGCATGACGTGGTCCGAAGCCGTGGACCAAGCGTTGTGCTTTGGTTGGATCGATGGCGTGCGACGCCGAATCGACGATGAATCGTACGAGATCCGCTTCACGCCCCGACGAGCGGGCTCCATTTGGAGCAAAGTGAACATCGCGAAACTGGAGCAACTTCGCTTGGCAGGTCAAATGACCAAGGCCGGGGAGGACGCGTTAGCGCGGCGTCAAGAAGCGAAGTCCGGAATCTATTCGTACGAACAAGCTGAATCTTCTGAGCTAACGGAAGACGAACGGAAGCGCTTTCAAAAAATCAAATCTGCCTGGACCTATTTCGAATCTTGCCCACCCGGTTATCGTCGCACGATCATCCATTGGATCACCACAGCCAAGAAACCGGAAACGCGTTCCCAACGATTGGAGAAGCTCATTCAAGCTTGCCAGAATCACGAACGATTGAAGTAGCCGGCCTTGGACTGCGGCAGCCTGCTGCCGCTTTCCCCCAGCAGCCTGCTGCTGTTTGCGCCCAGCAGCCTGCCGCTGTTCGTTCGCGAACTCACCGATGAAGCACGAATTGAAAACGGTTGTGGGTGACGTTGCCCAGTTGTCGATCGATTTGGTAGAAGCACGCCGTCGCCACAGCAGGGCTGTGGTCGGAACCTACCGTCGCCACAGCAGGGCTGTTGGGGGAAAGCGGCAGCAGGCTGCCGCAGTCCAAAGCGGTCCCGCGTTTAGGCCCGGTCCGAACGATGCGGTTCGCCCAGCCATTGGTCGAAGCCACGATCGAATTGGCCCTGGGTCATCACGGTGTCAAAGCCCGCATCGTTCGCAGCCGTTAACCATGTTTCATGCACGTGTGGCCCGTACGCCAAGGTCCGTAAGGATCGACCGTCACAAGCCGCACTCACGGCGGCCAACAACGGTGAAAGTTCGGTTGGATCGGCGATGGCCTTGAGATCCACCAACAAACAAACCTCGTCGGGACTTCCGTTCGACCCTTCGGGCAGCCACACGGCAAGCTTCGTCAAACAATCATCCACACTGCTGGCCATCTTGAGACCCAATCCTCGGCGCTCCACCAACGGCCGCACTCGGGACGAAAACATCAAATCACGAGTTAAATAAATGACCATGTTACTTCACGCTTCTGTCAGGCAGCATCTTAGAATTTCGTGCCACGGTTCCTTCAGGAACGACGACTTGATCGTTATCAATTATCACCTGTGGCCAAGAGGAAGACAATTGGCTTCACTACGGTGACAGGATGACGCTGCGGAGGTCCATCAAAGAACCTTGCAGCGGACCATCCGAACGCAGGATCACTTCGTGCTCGCCGGCTTCCAACTGGACGAAGCCCACATCATGCCACGAGTACTCGTCCCAAGTTCCCGTGCCCGGCACCACGCCACCCGCACTTTGCCCCGCAACTTGAAGCACAAAACGATTGCCTGCCACGTCGTCGGCACAGGCATAGTCCAAGGTGATCTCGTAACGTCCGGTTTTTGGGACACGAATCGTCCATACCGCTCGGTCTTCGGGACTGCCCCAGAAACCAAGATTGCGATACTGCTGTTCGAACACCAACGTCGGCCCATAAATCCGCGCATTGGTGGCCAACAAACGAATCGAGCCATCATCGCGCACAAACGGATAGTCCGGTTCATTGCCGGGAAACACTTTGTGCGGCGGGACAGAGCTACGCAAGTACACGAGCAAATCCGCCATCGCCGGGGGTGCGATGTCTTTCTCCAAGCCTTCGGGCATCAGCGATAATCCTGTCGCCGCCATCTCTTCAATTTCATTTCGTAGCAATTCGATTTGCTTTCCTTCTTGAGCCAGCAAAGTCAACGAGTTCGACGTCTCGTTGGAGATCAAGCCCCGATGTTGTCGTCCATCTTCGCTCAAGATCAGGTAGTCTTGATAACGATCCTCGATCGCTCGGTTGGGGTCCAGGATCGCGGTCAACAGCCCGAGGTCGGACTTGTCCATAAACGCGGCCAAGTCCGGACCGACGCGATGTCCAACCCCATCCAAGTGATGACAAGCCGCGCAATGTTGGCGAAACACGGAGCGACCACGTTCGACATCCGGGACGTGCTCAGGAACCGCGACGTACTGCTCGATCAGAGCTTGTCGATTCGATTGCACCTGGGACGCCAAGACTTCATTCGCCAATTGCCGAATCGATTGGTTGCGGTGCTGCACCAATTGTTGCCGACGTGTGGCATCGATGTGCGAGGTTGGAATTCGGCCTGCTTGAACCGCTTGTAAGAAGATCTTGATCCAGTAGTTGCGGCTAAAAACAACATCCAATATCTCATTGCGGAGTGCCGGAGAATGAGCTGACCAGTCCTCCAGGAAGTATTCGGCCACCACGTCATCTGGGTACCGGGCCAACGAACGCACCACGGCTACTTGAACGTCCGGTGCGGTGCGCGGCGACAACCACCCCCTCAGTCGCTGTTGAGCCGCGCCGGCATTCCACTTCGCGTGACCCAACAGACGAGCCAGCGCGGCTTGTAACTCCAGGTCAGGCTCGGTAGCCGACGCGACTTCATCAGCCAAAGCAAAAATTTGTTCCAGTCGCGCGATGAAATCGGGACTCCAGTTCTGCGGGTCGCTGTCCCCTACACCACTCAACAGTTCGGTCAGCGCTTCGATCCGCCAGAGATTGCCGTTGGGATCTTGTTGCAAGCGTTGCTGCACGGCCGTGGTCACACCCGCATGCGCCGGATCGGTGTGGGAGGGCAACAAGGCTCGCACGAATGATTGGAACAAGTCCTGCTTCCCTGAAGCCACAACAAACCGCAGCAATCCGTGCCACACGTTGACCCGACCGGCTTCCAAGGCCGGATCTGTTCCGGGAACCCAGTGCTGCAACAACGTTTCCATCAGCGCCGTAAGATTTTGTTCGTGAATCGAACTGAGCACGGCCTGTGGCAAATACGGATCACTCAGACGATTCGCGATGCGAGCCATCACCATTCTCGCCAGCGCTTCACTGTCGGTGTCGCCCATCGCCAGGGTCGCTTGCAACAACACTCGTGGATCTTCTTCTTGCTGCAGTTGAAGCAATGCGACCTCCAACAACCCGGAGCTGTTGGCCAATCGCCCGCCTGCCAATCGCCATGCGTGTTGTCGAACTCCTGGATGAGCGTCTTGGAGGCCAACCTGCAGCGTGGCTTCCGAAAGTTGCTTCAAGCCGTGCAACGTTGCCAACGCATGCAGTCGCGCCAAGGGTTGTTTGGTTTCGCGAAGCAAACGAGCCAGCAAGTCCGGGGTTTCCGGAGTTGGGTTCCAGATCAACAGCTGTTGCGCCATGTCCCGCACCCAACCATTGTCGGACTGCAAAGCGGCAACTCGTTCCGCAGTGCTCATTTGATCCAATCGCGGGAATGGACGCGGCGAAACATTCTGCGGGAAGACTCGATAAATGCGTCCCATGTCGTCACCGGCTCGCAAGTTGAGTTTCGCTTGCCACTGGGCCGGAATCCATTCAGGATGTTCGATCACCAAGCGATACATGTCCGCGACCCATAACGCTCCGTCAGGGCCCGTGCGAGCCATCACGGGCCGAAACCAATGATCGGCCGAAGACAAGAACTCGCGATCCAGTTCGTCGGACACTCGCTGACTTTGAAAGGTCAGGCCGGAGGCGGTCATGATTTCCCGCTGCACCAAATTGTGGACGGGTTCGCAGACAAAGTAGTTGCCCGCAAACGCATCGCCCAACAACCGATCGCGATAGATCGTCAACCCACATGCCGACGTGAACCGATCCGCCATGTGAAAGTCATTGAAGCGGGGCAGGGTGCGGCTGGTGGGAAACACGGGAGCAGCACCGGGCGTGACCGAGACCTGGTGGCGAATGTCACTGGGTACAAAGTGCGGATTGCGACGCAAGTCGGTATCCGACAACACGTAGTGCCAAATCGGATAAGTATTGTTGCAACCAAACCAATGGCCCCAATCATCTGTCGTACGCCCGTACTGAGTCATGCCGGATTCCGCAATCAAACGCCCGGAATCGGGTTCGATGCGCAAGTCACGTCCGCCAATCGGGATCGAGTCGCCGGTTTTCAGCGAACGCACTGTCCCGCCGCTGTCGCCATTGGCAATATGCAGCCAATTGTCCAAGCCCCACTGCAAGCCATTGACGCGGTGTTGTTGGTTGCCTTCGACGAATCCTTGATACAGGACCTCACGCTGATCCGCCACGCCATCACCGTTGGTGTCTTCCGCATAAAAGATCTCCGGCGCGGCGGTCACCAAAATACCCTGGCGCCAAACTTTGACTCCGGTGGGAAAAGGAATGTTATCCAGAAAAATCTGCGCGTGATCGTAGCGGCCATCGTTATTGGTGTCGGTCAGCACGCGGATGCGACCGCCTGGTTTGCCCTGGCCGTCCATCCCCGATGGATAGTCGCGCATTTCGACGACCCACATTCGTCCATCGGGTCCCCAATCAAAGGCAATCGGATCGGTCACCAAAGGTTCGGCCGCCACCAATTCAATTTGCATGTCGGGCCGCGTGGTCATGGCCTGCAAGGATTGTTCCGGGGAACGCGGTGCGGGGATCGCTGCCAAATCACCCAACAAATCATCAAACGAGCGACGCTCCACTTTATCGGGCAAAATCGCGGTATCTTCGTTTTGTACCCACATGGTGCGCTGAGCGAACCAGGCCCCATTGTTGATCGCTCCACCGGCCGGAGCATCACGCACAATTGGCGGGATCGCGTTGCCGTTACGACGATCGGCGCTTTGTGCCGCGATCGGCCAACCAAGGAATTTCCATTCGTTATCGAGACGCCCCAAATGCAAACTGTAGCGATGGGAGTTCGAAAACAAGACATCGTCGGTCCCGTCGCTGTCGAAATCTACGAATCGCAGTCCAGCGTCGCGGCCAAGTTCATCAACCAACATCACTTCTGCCGGCAGTTGATAGTTGGCAACATTCCAAGCATTTTCCTGCCACTTCCAGATGCGGTTGATCCCAGGCCGACTTTCCAATAATTCGCACTGACCATCGTTGTTCAAGTCCCGCAGGCGCAGGCCTTGGTCTTGTCCATCGCGTTGGACTCTTAAGGACGCATCGCTGGGCAAGCCGTCCAGTAATGTTGGCGCGTGCTGCCAGTGACCTTGTTCGAAGCGCCACGCGGACAGGCCCATTTCGTTATCTGCCATGAGAACGATTTGTGGCGCGACGGAGCCGGCAGTCGTCGCGTCGTCGGTTTGCTGTTCCTGATCTACCGAATCAGATTCGCAACCTATTACGCCAAACCGCCCCAGTGGAGCGGTCGATTCCACGGCAACCAACCGAGCCGGGAACTCGGCAGCGAGCCAACGTTTTTCCAACGGTGACCACACGCGTGTCGTCTGTTGCTGGGCATTGGCAATCACCACATCCAAATAGCCATCGCTGTTGACGTCCAGCAAACGAACGCCGTTGTCGCCTCCGTTGGGAGCCCGCAGCGAGTTCCCTTGCAGCAACACTCGCTCCATTCGTTCGTTGACTTCGACGAAGGTCAAGAACTTGACTCGATTGCCATAAGTAGCCACGGCATGATCGATCAACTCCACAATTTGATCATTGCGAATCCAACCGTGTGGATGAAACACCAGACTGAAGGCCCCTTGTTTTTGGACGGTCAGGTCCAAGGCGATTTTCATGTCGCGCACGGTTTCCGGATTGTTGGGTGCTTGAACATGTTGCGCTTCCCAATCCGAGGGCACGATGCAAGGAATCTGCCAACAGGTCGAGCCGATCAAATAGGGATACGGGTAGTTTTCGATCTTGTTGGCGTAGTTGGGAAACGGGATGTAGTGTTCGAACCGAGGTTGACCGTCCGGGCGAATCACGGCGTCGCGCGGCAAGGTGGGGTCCGCGGCCGTAAAGACTTGGAACACGGAACTATCGATGGTCAAGAAATTCCCGGCGGGCGTGGCGCGATTGAAGATCTCGGCATAAAACCGCGGGCTGGGCGTGTTCATCGAATCGCAACAGGGCATCCGAAACGCGACCGGCCGATTGTTGGGGATGGTCGCCATGACGTCCACACATTTGTGATACGTTTCGAGCGCCGCCGCAAAATGGCTGTTGGCCAGACAAGGACAAGGATGATCCCACGTGTGCACTTCCAAGCTCAACCCTTCTTGCAGCCACTGTTGCAGGTGGGGATCTTGCGGATCGATGCGATTGGTCATGATGCTGACCGGGGCGCGTTGATCGATGGCTTTGAGACGATCCAAAATGGGGCGCAAGTACGCTTCGTATTTTGCACTGTCGCTCATGTCGTCGATCGCCAGAACCACGACCGCATCGACCCCTTCTTCGCCGACCCATTGTGGAGTCGTCAACTTTGGGAAATCACGATGCACGTAGTAGGGATCGGTGGGTTCGTCCAAGTACGTCAGGCGATTGCCGGACTGAGCGTGAAGGTGGGCCAGTGTTTGAAGGCTCACGACCCAAACAGCCGCGATCGCTAACAAGACACGTTGAACCATGATGACCTTGCCCCGGTTGGACTTCGGTGACTTCACAGCGTGCTCCTTGTATAGAACCAAAGAATCTTATCCGCCGATTTGATGCATCGTGCGTTCGGGACGTTCGAAGTGTTGCTGGCCGATCAAATGCCCAGGCTGTTTGGCCAAGACACATTCTCGTACCAACGTAAGAATTTCTGCTTCCGATGCTCCCCGGCGCAAGGGTTCGCGCAGGTCCCATTCCTCCAGCGAGAACAAGCAGTTTCGGAGCTTGCCTTCGGCGGTTAGTCGCAAGCGGTTGCAGGTGTCACAAAACGGAGCGGTCACCGGATGAATCAATCCCAAGCGACCACGACCCGCCGCATACCGAAAGTCAAACGCCGGTTGAGCGGGATCGGTTCGCGGTGCCTCCTCCAGCGGTCCAAATTCTTGTTCAATCAACTCGCGTATGGTTTGCCCTGACAACACTTGCTCGTTGGACCAAGCTTGGTCGGAGTCCAACGGCATGAATTCGATGAAACGCAGATCCAGATTTCGCTCGAGCGCAAAACGAGCCAACGGCAATACTTCGGCCTCGGTCAAGCCTTTGATTGCCACGGCATTGAGTCGAATTCGTTGGAAGCCCGCGTCCTGAGCCGCTGCAATCCCGGCCAGCACTTGATCCAACACGTCGCGGCGCGTGATCGCCACAAAGGTTTCCCGTGTCAGCGCATCCAAGCTGATGTTCAAACGATCCAATCCGGCTCGCTTCAGGGGTTCCGCATAACGGGCCAAGTGGACGGCGTTGGTGGTCATCGCCACCTCGCGGATCTGAGGAATGGCCTTGAGCATTTGGACCAATCGATCGATGTCCGTCCGAACCAATGGCTCGCCGCCGGTCAGACGCAGCTTGTCGACGCCCACCTGGGCCAACGCCGCAACAACACGTTCGATCTCTTCGAACGACAAGATGGCAGTGCGCGGCAGGAACTTGATCGTGTCTGCCGGCATGCAGTAGAAGCAGCGGATGTTGCAACGATCCGTGACGCTGATTCGCAAGTTGTTGTGCCGCCGACCGAACGTGTCTAGCAATGGCAAATTCGGGAGCGGCATGAGCAACGCCTACGCAGCGAAAACAGGCAAGTAATTCAGGGGAATCTGCAGGATGATCGTCGCCATCGCAGCCGAATATTCGGGACCACCGCCGTCGTTGGCCCACGACCCGTCGGGCTGTTGGCTCTTGAGCAGTTCGTCGCGAATCGCCGGGTACCAATTGTTCCAATACTCGCCGCCGGCGTGCCACATCGCCTGCACCGAATAATAGTGCGTGTAAAAGTAATGCCCGCCCATCCCTGCCATCTTTCCGGGCCGTGTTCGATCGATGGCCTTGAGACCTTGTTCGATTTCTTCGCCTTCATAGATCCCAGCGCTGTACAGGGACGTTACACCGGCCGCCGTCATCGCGGGTGAACCATGACCCGATCCCGGCATGTACGAAAACGATCCGTCTCGATTGCGACTCTTGCGAACATAAGCGATGCACTTCTCACGCACGTCGTCCGGCACGTGGATTCCCGCATCTCGAGCGGCTCGGAGCCCCATGATCTGACAAATGGTCACGGACAGATCGGCATCGACGGGTTGCGGTTGATAGCGCCATCCACCTTGGTTGTTTTGTGCCTTCACGGTCAGATCCACCGCGCGCCGCAATTTCTCGCCAATCTCGCGCTTGCGGGTCATGCCATAAACTTGGGCCAAGAACAACATGGAGAAGCCATGGCCGTACATGTTTTCGTGAACCGAGTTGTCAGACAGGGCGATGTAGCCGCTGTCTTGGACGTTGTTCAGCACGTATTCGGCACACAAATCCACGTTGCGTCCGTATTTCCCATCACCGGGGACACTGCCGCCAGCCATGAATGAAAGGCCCGCCAGCGAAGTGCTGGCCACCCCAGCTCCATAGCCGCTGTTTGCAAAGGCGCCACGATACTTGCCATCACGAACTTGTTTGCGCACCAAATACTGATGGGCTTTTTCGATGGCGGCCAAGGTAGCGTCGTTTACCAACTCCGCCGGACTTTTCTCATTGGGAGAGGCTTTGCGATCAGCCCAAAGGTCCGACGCCCAAGCCAAGGGTAAGCCAAGACTCGCCAAACCCAACGACGCCTTCAAATAATCTCGCCGATCCATAGTTTCTATATCCCGCTTCCGCAAATCCCATCCGCCGCCCGCATCCGTTCCCCAGACGCCGTATTAGTATAGTCGACCGCCGTCAGAGAAAACACCGCAATCTCTGGTCCGAGAACACCTTGGAACTGGAATAACGGCCCGCATTTTGGGACCGACCCAACTTGGTTGCCTGATTTAGGTCTCTCGTGCTTTGTCACAACCGAAACTTCGGGTCGGCAAAATCAGCCGTTGGGCCGTTAGCCCCGGTTATTGGCGACTCGGTTGGGGCTAAAGCTGGCTAATGAATGCCCTGCGGCTTACCCCAATGGAAAATTCGCAATGTTTCCGAGCCGAAGATTCAAGGTTTTCGGGCAGGATCCAGGGCATTTTTCGTTCTTTGTGGACCACAGAGGACACGGAGGTGCACCGAGTAAGATGGTGGTGGTCGAATTGGTTACTCGTAGTTTGGGTCGATTCGTGAGAAACATATCGTGAGTTGTTCTCAGTGCTCCTTCGTGTCCTCCGTGGTCAATCTACCTCGGTCGGTTCAACGCGTGCTTTGTCACAACAGAAACTGAGGGCCGTTAGCGGCGGTTATTGCGGACTCAACTGGGGCAAACGGGCTAACGCCCTGCGGCTCACCGCAAGATTAAATGGTGACAAAGCACGAGCGGAGGAAGCCCGCTCCATATTGTCGGCTTCTGGTTCGGGTGTTCAGATATACCGGAGGCGTACAAAGCGCGATCGATTTGGTTAGGCTTCGTTCTAAAAGGGGCGGACCCTTTCCGGTCTGGTCATTTTTCGTCCGGGAATTTGGCTGCCTTCCGAAGGATCAGCCCCTTTTTAGCTCGAAGCCCAGCAGCAAGTTGCGTAGCGAATGGAAGGCCCGCAGCGAAGTGGAAGCCGGACAACTCCATAACCAACCGCATCACGATCACACTGCATCAGGAATCCCAATGAGCTTGCCATCAAAGCTGGTTTCCGAACAATTTCTACGGGCCAATGCTTACAACCCGGATTGGGTGGTCGCCAGCGCCAGTGGTGGGGCGAACGCGCTGTGGCTCGCGGATTGGCTCACGTCCGTTCTCGATCTGAAGCCCGGAATGCGAGTCCTGGATTTGGGGTGTGGTCGAGCGGTGTCTTCCATTTTTTTGGCGCGTGAATTTGGGGTGAACGTCTGGGCCACCGACCTGTGGTTTAGTCCCGCTGAAAATGCCCAGCGGATTCAAGATGCGGGCTTCTCGGACAAAATCTATCCGATCCACGCGGACGCGCGCCAACTGCCCTTCGCCACCGAGTTCTTTGACGCGATCGTCTCGATCGACGCGTTCCCCTATTTCGGAACCGATGATCACTATCTGAACTATCTGACCAGGTTCGTCAAACCCCAGGGGGTCATTGCGATTGCCTGTGCCGGCTTTGTGGCGGAGATCGAAGGCGAAGTCCCGGTCCACTTGAAAGAACTTCTCGACGCGGAACCAGCGATGTGGAGCATGCATTCGCCTGCTTGGTGGCGTCGACACTGGGAACGGACCGGTGTGGTGGACGTCGACCGTGCCGAGTCGATGCCGGAGGGCTGGCGTCGGTGGCTCGAGTGGCATCGGACGATCGCGCCCGATAATCAACTGGAGATCGATTCCGTGGAAGCCGATCACGGCCGTCATTTGGGCTATTATCGAGTGGTCGCGCGGCGGCGACCGGATGCCCGTCTCCACGACGCCATCGTTTCGATTCCGGCCGACTATGTTCCGAAACCGTTGCTCCGCGACGCTTGATCGGTCCGGCCTTGAGCTCAGGTCGTCGGTTGCGTCGCTCGGAATTGAAGAACACAAAAATAACGCAAGTAGTAGGGCGTTTGTGGAACTATCGATCGACCCATCGAGATAGGCTCGAGGATACATCCAGATCTTACGGAGGCCGCATCTGATGAAGATGGTTGCCAATCCGCTCGACTCGCCAAGGATCTCCGCAGTTGAAGTTTGCCTTTGCCGAAATCACTATTGTCACAAGTTTGTGATTTGGGTCTTGGCGGCTGCCGTCGGCTTAGGTTCTTGGATGACGGATCCTTCGTTGGCGGTCGGCATCCAAGAGGACGCGAATTCGCGGAAGGCCGTCGAGCAGGCTCTGCCCTATTTGGCCAAAGAGAGTGCTTCGTGGATTGCTCAGCGGGGCTGTGTTTCGTGTCATCGCGTTTCCTTCATGATCTGGTCCCACAACGAGGCAGCAGCCCGTGGTTTTTCGGTCGACCGCTCGCAACTGGACGCGACGACGAATTGGGCATTCACCAGCATGTTGTCGGACAGGTCTGAATTTGGAGGCGCGGATACTATCAGTCAAATGCTGTTGGGTCGCGACACAAAGTCGGCCTGGCGCAAGAAGCCGCCGCGCCACTTCAAGTCAAGCGACCCTTACGAAACATTGTTCGAAATCTTGTTGGAGCGACAACGAGCGGACGGTTCCTGGCCACCCGAAGGACAGCTCACAACACCCGCCGAGATCAGCACCGGCTGGGCGCTGTTGGCACTCGCATCCTTCGTTGATCCAGCAGCGGTTGCTTCTGAGAAACTTGATCCGGCTCGCGATTTAACCGATGAGCTGGCCGAACAAATCCAACGGAGTCGGCAGCAACAAGGTGAATGCCAGTTGAAAGGCATGGCATATCTCGCGACGGTTGATCCACACCCGACCCATGAGGGACTCCTCTTGCGATTCATGTGCAGTGATCTCGCCGACTTGCCGGTTCGCACGGAACTTCATCGTCAGGTGCTTGCGCGACAAAACGTCGATGGAGGTTGGAGCAACCGCTTTGATCAATCCGAGAGTGACGCGTTCGCGACCGGGCAGACCTTGTACGCTTTGTCTGTTTCACGCATTCCCACCGACCAGGACGTGATCGATAAGGCGCGCGCGTTTCTTATCGGCTCACAGCAACCGCAAGGTCATTGGCTCGTCCCCGCCGATCGAATTCGCGATCGGGCGCGCCGCGATTCCGTTGATGAGATATTTTCTTATTGGGGCACTGCTTGGGCGACCATTGGGCTCTTGCAGACACTGCCAGAAAACAACGCCAGCGAGAAGTGATCCGCGCTTTATCGCCGAGACGGGGGATCAGCGGCGGCCAGGCCCGAATCGAGGTGGGCCATTTCACGGGAGAGCATCGCCATCTTCCGGTCGAGCCCCCAGCGATATCCCCCCAGTTCACCCGAGGAACGCAAGACCCGGTGGCACGGAATCAAATACGCAATCGGGTTCGCGCCCACAGCCGAGGCGACAGCGCGAGTCGCCGTTGGTGTATCCAATCGATCCGCCAAGCTACTGTAAGAAACGACGCTGCCTTCCGGTAAGTGCAAAAGGGCGTTCCAGACTTTTAATTGGAAGTTGGTTCCTTGGAGATCGAGTAGCAATGGGCGACGATGTTTCGCTATAAAAATCTGTTGCAGGGTTTGTGCAGCTCGTGCGGAATCTTCGAGCCAGTGAGCCGACGGCCATTCATTTCGGATGCTTGCCATTTCTTGGTCATGCGTCGACGAATCGGCAAAGCGCAGGGCACAGATGCCACGTTGGGTCCAAGCAATCAAACAGTGTCCAAACGGCGAATCCCCCCAGCCGTATCGGATCTCAACGCCGAGACCGCGTTGCGCGTACTCACCGGGAGTGACGGCTTCGGTAGAAACCAACAAGTCGTGCAGTCGACCGGGACCGCTGAACCCCACGGCAAACGCGACATCTAAAACCGGCACCGAATCGCGGAGCAATCGTTTGGCTTCCGCAGCATTGAGAAATTGCAACCAACGCTTGGGGCTGATACCCGCCCAGCGCCGAAAAAGTCGTTGCAGATAGGCCGGACTCAAGGAGACGTGCGCGGCGATCTGACCCAACGAGGGTTGGTCGACTGCGTGCAACCGCACAAACTCGATTGCTGATTGAATGGTTTCGTAGTCCGACTTCATCAACGCCAACTCCTGAATTTCTCCGTGTCGTCACAAATATAGTGTGGAGCTTGCTTGTCCTCCACCCGATTCTTGCGCGCCCGGCAACGCTCTCGGCAGCGATTTGGTCGACCTTCACGGTTTGTGACCGGTATGACCTGAGAATTTTGCGATTGTCGGTGTAAAATGACGTCGGCTGCCCGTCATCGCTTAAATCATCAGGACGGCTTAACTTGGTGGTACCGGTTGTGGTCTGGCGGGTAGCGCAAAAGATCGTTTCCACGAAAGGACGTTCGATGTCGACAAATCCTCTGTGCCTGCATCATGAATTGGCGTTACTGGTCTTGGACGATTCCAAGGGAACCTTCTCTGGTTCGATGTATCCCTATGGTCTCGCTGGTGCAATGTTGAGCGAATTGTTGCTCCAGGGGTTTCTGGTCGTCCGTGATGACTCGGAGAAACTCGTTTCCATCGCCTCCGAAAAACCCGTGGGCGATCCGATCCTGGAAGAGGTAATGACCCAGATCAAGAAGGCGACCAAACCTCGCCCCTTGCAGAGTTGGGTTACGGAAGTTGCCGGGTTCCGCGACTTGGCCCATCGAATCGCGGAGCAGCTCAGCGAGCTAGGAATCTTGGCCAAAGAAGAAGGACGATTCTTGTGGATCTTTACTCGGAAGATCTGGCCGGAAGTGGATGGAAGTTACGAAGACGCGATTCGTCGGCGGATGGCAGACGCGATGTTTTTCCCCGAGCAGAAGCTGGACAATCGCACGGCCGTGTTGATTGCCTTAGCGAAATCGGTCGGAAGTCTCGAAGCCAATTTTGCAGCGGTCGAGCTGCGTCAGCACGAGTCGCGAATCAATGAAATTGCCGCCGGCAAACTGCTGGCTGCCGGGGCAACTCAAGAAGCCATCGCCGCGGTCGAAGCCGCCATGACAGCGGTCATGATCGCTTCTTCCGTAGCCGTTACCGCCGCGTCGGTGTCGACCAACTAAAGGTAACGACGTCGACGTCGTGTGCGTAACGCACCAACCTTATTTCGTGAACGGCGAAGTTAGGTGGTTGTTTCGTCTTCCAGCATCGCGCGGAGCGCGTCGATGGTGTTGTAATTCCGAGCCGTCGCGGGAACACCCAAACGTTTTTCAGCGGCCGCGGCCAACTTTGATCGGCCGATGCCGTCGGGTGCGTGGAGATAAAAAACATCGCCCGCCAACTGAAACTGTTCCGTTTTCGTAGCCAACTTTGCCAGCCCGGCAAGGTCGGGCTGGGACGGGCTTTCCTCCAGGAAGTAGAAATGCAACGTCTTGGGGTCTTTGCCGTGTGCATCGAACGGGTTGTTCGTGAGGGCTTCCCGAAACTGGGCTTCGGTTAGCAAGAGTACTTGGGGACGAAACCCAAATTCACCTTCTGTTGCCTCCAGCAGTTTACGGGTTAGTGGCGTTTTGTTTTTGTTTGCCGAGGAAAACACCACGTTTCCGCTTTGGATGTAGGTGCGAACGTTGGTACAGCCCACGGATGTAAAGACCGCTTGCAGTCTTGTCATCGACATCTTGTTTTTCCCGCCGACATTAACAGCTCGAAACAACGCAATCCATTTTGGCATTATTGATCGTCTTTCCTGCTAACGGCATCGTTCGAACCATGATTCGCGCTGGCGCCCCAATCGCCTTTTGACTTGTGACGGCTCGCAAAAACTTGGGTTCACCGATGCATTATCCACCGGCCAGCGGGCTTGTAAGTGAAAAAAGTCGCAATTTTTTTCGCGACAAAACACCACCAAATTCCGCCACAGTGACCCGTCTACGTGCGATATCTTAACCCGCTGCGGAACGCTGCACGCGAGCAATGAGAGATATCTCCATCATAATCCAGTCTTTCCAATGATTCTTCCAAACTGAGTCGAGAAAGTGGACAGCGCAAATGGGTCAACGATGAAAGCGTAATCGCCGATGAAATTCGATACGCTGAACGAGAGTTTTCCTCGAGTTTTTTCCTCGCCGTCCATGTAAGGAGTAAATGCCAAAATTGTTTTCTCCGTCCCAATTACAGTAAGGTCGAAAGTTCCGATAAAAGCGCAGGGACTAGCGGTGTGTTGTTCTCGCCAAGCGTCAATCGAGGTGCACAATTGATGGAGTGTCTTTCGATTGAAACACATGCCTGGCATACTGACACAACCGCTTGCCCAACCATCATATTCAACGTTGTAAGTGATTTGTAGACTCAGGTTGCACTTGACGGTGTCTTCCCAGACGCAGTTTACATCAATGGAGATACCGAAAGCTTCTAGTGCATCTACTTGGAACATGGGTTAACCGTACCCGGAATTTTCGTTAGGTGTTCATGCCAATCGTGCCCACAGTATAGACAATGCCGCGCCCATGGTGTTCGCACGGTATTTTGATTCTCAAGTTCAGGGTTGCTCAGTTCTGCAAATTCGTTGGATCGCATTTCTCTGCCATGGGATTGCGTTTTCAGTCAGCTCCCAAACGTCTGGTTGGTCCATTGTTGCGGATAAATGGCATTGCACCACGAATGCGACCGAGTCTTTTGTGATTCTATTTCGTCTGCAATAATCGGAGTCCAACCACTTTCGCAAGTCTTTGGAACCCTTGCTCGCGTTGCACGAATTGCAGCATCTCGCGATATTCTCGAACGAAATAATCGAAGCATCGTTGACAATATGCTCCCACGTGGCAACGTTCTTCCGTGACGTGCCTCGCGGGACAGATTCCAACAATTTTACGCCGCAATAGACGCATTTGACGTCGCGGTCGCGAATCTGTAGCTCGAGTTCAGGTGGAATTCTCCAGCGATTCATCGTTATTAACCTTAGCGTAAAACTTCGGGCATAGCCAACGCAGGAAGCGCCCGATCCGCGATTTCGGTACCTGATTTTGTATGTTTTGCAATTTTTTTCGGTCTCGTAGTGGGCTGCGAACCGTAATCCGGCTAATAGGAACTTCGGATTTTGGTCGGAACGGCCAGTCCACCGTCAATACTTCGGTGTTAGGTTCAAGATAATATAAAGCCGATCAACAATTTCACCCGATGATCTCGCAACAAAACAATCCCTTGAAGCATCCGTTCGACATCTGTGCTCGCTCGAAGTGCACCAAGTCTACGCTGACAAGTCGTAGGCGTGTCGGAGCCATTTCACGAGTTCCTTGTCCAAGTCTTTTGTGGAGTGCAGTTTGACGTCCAAGTGCCAGCGGTGTGCCGACGTCTGTTCGTGTTTGGTAATTCGAGGATTCTCCAAGTCCTTGTCAGCTTTGATCGTCAAAGCGATGCATTTGCTCATGACTCGGATGCCTGCAAACGCAGTCTTGTTGCAGAGATGAATCGATGTCTTTTTTGCTTCCACCGTGACGGACCCAAATTTCTCGACGGTCGCGATTAGCCGCGAAAAAATGTCACGCAATTCCAAATCGCACTTCGCAAAATGTGCTTCCACAGTCGGTTGGGCCGCTTTCATCGTTTTGTGTCCATGTTGCTCGAGTCTACGACAGACGGAAGGCTGGCACGCCATCGACCTGCGACCCAGCCGATGATCGTACCACCAACCAAACCGGAAATCAAAATCGGGCCGTACGATTTTGTGACGATGGCGTCCGGCAAACTGACTAACGCACCGACGATTGCTCCCGCAATAAACGGCGGAACCGGAATCCTGCACATGGGAATCAGAAACCCAATGGCAAAACGGCTCGCAAACGCCGCGGAGAGTGCCGTTGGTTTATCTGGGAATTCCAGTGGCAACATCAGCAACACGTCAAGTGTCCCAAATGCCAAACCGCATAAGATGCCAAGCACCAGTAGACTCATTCTTGCCTCTTCACAACATGCGGGCTCACTGTTTTGTTACGCTTGGTTGATACGGGTTTCACTTGGCTTGATAGGAAACGCGGATGCGATCACCCAGTATATCGCCAGAGACAGGAGCCCGCAAATAGATCCGGGAACGAGCCCAACAATCATGGACACAACAATCGATGACCAATGTCCAATCAAGAATCCTTGTGCCTGTTCGACGTACGTTTTGTGAAACGAGCCGTACCCCAATAAAAGCGAACCCAAGACCGTTGCACAAACCCATGCCAGCAAAGCGGCGTGAGTCTTGCTCCATTGCCCAGCGAAACGAAATCCAAGAGCCAGTGCCGTTGGAACCACAATACAACATGTAAGATAGGAGCCTCCCGTCAGCGGTGAAACGCAGTAGACGGTAAAGGCAGCATTGGCAACCAAGATCAGTAACATGCCAAGGGAGAATCTCATTCAGTCACCTGCGAGACCATGGCTCGTTTGCCGTAATGTTCTTAAATCGTGGGTCGCCCGTATTAGCGAATCCACCGACCCATCCAACTTATCAATGGCACTGTCCAGAAACGAAATGCGCAGTACATCGCCGATCTCGAAGCACACTTCTCCAATATCGAGGTCCGGAAACAGGGTTGCAATATTGTCTGAGGGCCTAGTGTTAGAAAGTCCAAGTTGCTCGCGAAGGACCCGTCGGACCACAGCGCACGTATCGCAGGTGACTTTCGTATTGGCGTAATACTCTTGGTGAAAGTCCGCGTCCGGCAGCGTGGGGCGATTTTTTATTGCACGGATATCGGGTGATTCAAACCAATTCGCAATTAATTCGATCCATTGACGAAGTTTCATGGCGGTAACTCGATGATTCGAATAGTCTTCCATCTGGGGCCGAGATTTTACGCCCTCACCCCCAACCTGGAAGAGCGGGAGAACCAAGCTCTTGGCTGGTTATACCGCAATGTGAATCGACGCAAGCCTCCTTTGCCATTATTGGCTTCGAGGAAAAGAAATAGTCCCCCTGTCCGGCACTGATAATCGATTTGGCGACGTCTCGCATCGTGTAGTGAGATTGATTCTTGGAGCGCAAGGAATCCTGTCGGAAGACGATCGCGAATCAATCAGAGATGTTTTTGAAACTCCAGGATCGGGTCGTAATTGCCGGCGCTTGGTTGGCTGCACCACCAATCCAGCGTGAAGAGTCTCATGGCTTTAAGGCCTTGTACACCCTAAAGCTCCGACGATGCCAAGGTATTCCGTACTTCGTTTAGGATATCTCCCAACAAGTTCAATCCCTTCCATCTGGTCCGATCATAGGCCGCTGGTTTGTTTGCAGTGAGGCCTATGCCCCAGATCTTATCAAACGGGCTGGCTTCGACAAACGCTCGATCACCCGTTTCAAGCAACAATTTCTTCAGCTCTGGGTTTTGCGAGAATTTCGCGATGTTTGCGCTACGCACAATTTCGCAGCGGGCTTCGTTCCAGACCGAATCATCAAATCCAGAAACGGCTCTTCCCAGTCGCTTGTGTTCCTTGGGACTCTCCGTCATCAGGATCTGTTGTTCCGTCGCGATGCCATGCCATGACTGACGAATCCGCGATTCGAGAACTTCAGCAAACCTGGTTTCGTACCACGATGTGACCGTCTTTTGTTCCTCGGTCAACAAGAGATTTTGGAAACGGGACGCCATGATCGCGGATCTTCCCACATCAACCCGCGTGACGGTAGAAATAGGATTGGGCACTGGCAATCCGTAACGAGCCATGCGCACAAGCGACAAGATCCCACCCGTCGAGACTGACGCCCCAGAAAAAAGGAGCAACGACGCGTCGAGCCAGACGACAAAACGAAGCAACCCCGAGAAAATCGGGGTTGTGATGGTTTGGGTTGGTTTCTAAATAAACCCTATTCATGACCCCTACGGGGTTTGAACATCCACCAAAAGCGACGGGAAAAACGGGGGTTTCTGATTCCCGTCCCCCCATTGGTCCCCCCATCCCGGATGAGTTGATGGCGGTTTGGCGTGAGTTGTCTCCCGAGGATCGAGTGGCATGGATCGAGACGGGCCGAGCGTTGCTGCGGGATTCAAACATCGGTGAGCATACTCAAAACACTCAATAAGCGGGTGGCGATGGGATGTGATGGCCCCGGATGGGTTACGGGTCCCATCGGTGTAGGTGGTGGCGTGCGAGTTCGAAAACCCTCGCGGGAGGTGTAGATATCTTTCGGGCCGAAGTTAGCGAATTGGTAGATTGGACATTGGGAGCAACTTGTTGACCGTTCGATTGCAATCTAGACTCAACGTTACGAGCGACTGCGCGACGACGTTGCAGCAAAACAAAACCACAAAATCAAGGGCTATTCCATGCATCCAGACGATCATTCCTACCTAAAGTACACCACGCGCCAGCAACTCGATAAAGCGATGCATTCCCTTGAAGGCATTGTTCGTGGAATTGCGATTGATAATCTCGTAAATAATCGTGAGCTGGTCGCGCTGACAACTTGGATCGGCGACCATTTGCAGTATGCGAATCGGCACCCTTTTAACGACGTAATTTCACGGTTGCAGGCGATTCTCGCAGACGGGGTGGTGGACGAAGAGGAGATCGCAGACGTTGTTTGGCTTTGCAACAAATTCACGACCGAAGATACGTATTTTTCCAAAGTCACGTCCGACATGCAGCGCCTTCAAGGCATTCTCGGTGGTATAGTTGCCGACGACAAGGTAACTGAGCTTGAGCTTCGCGGGTTACGAGAGTGGATGTCAGATAACGAGCATTTGAAAACATGCTGGCCATATGATGAATTGGAGGCGTTATTGCTGTCAATTCTCGCCGATGGCCATTTGGATGAAAAGGAAGAGGAAGCGCTGAAACAGTTTTTCAATGAGTTCTTCGTCCACACTGGGCATCGAGCAATCGAACTTAGGTCTTCGGAAGATATTGAAACAATATCCGGAGTTTGTGCCGTTTGCCCCGAGATAAGATTCCCTGGGCATGCGTTTTGTTTCACAGGTAAATCCAAACGAACAACTCGCGCCGAAATTGAAGAGAAGATTCTTTCACTTGGCGGTTCGTTTTCACCGCGTGTTACGCAAACCATAGACTACCTAATCATTGGTGCCGATGGCAATCCTTGCTGGTCATACGCATGCTATGGAAGGAAGGTCGAAGCCGCAGTAGGTCTTCGAAAGAAGGGGGCTTCATTGCTCATTGTCCACGAATACGATTTCTGGGATGCGTATGAAGACCATGCTTAGGCGGGGCTGTGCTTGGGTCCCCAATAGTGGTTTGGTGGTTGTCGCGGTTGTCGAGAGCCCCTGCGAGTCAAGATATAGTCCGGCGTTTGTGGAATGTAAAAATGGATTCTAATTGAAAAATTTTGCGCGTTTGGGGTTCCGGTCTGGATGGTGGCCTGCGGTAGAATTTGCTGGCCCCCGGGGTTTATTGCGGTATAATCACGGGGGGTTGGGGGGCGGTGTGTGTCCCGATCTGATGATACCCCCAAGTTGATTGGGGAGGGGGCGATGTGTCCCCGATTTGATTGAAGGGTAAGCGGCTGATCCCCGCTGTGCGTTCCCTCGGCCGTGTGGTGTGTCCTAGCATCCCGGCCGAGGTGGCGGCCCATCCAAGAGCCTAGGACATTCTGACGATGAGTTTGGCGGCTGAGTTTGCGGCCCGTTTGCGGCGTGCGTTGGGCGTGTTGAAAACCGATCTTCCAGTTGTGAAGGCGTTCCCGATCTTGCGTGAGATTGAGCCGCTGCGGGAAGCGGCATTTGGCCCGAGAAGTTGGCCGGGGATTCTGATCAAGAGCTTGCCGAGCGGGAAGTGGCATTTGGCAACGTCGGTTCCCGATGTCGATTACGTGCATCAAGCCGAATTGCCTGAGCGAATGAACGATGCCGAGTCGGATGAGGTTCGGCGGCATTTGATCGCGGTGGTTGAAAACTGGTTGAATTGGGCCGAGGTGCAACGGGTTATTCCCGATCCGGCTGAGATGGTGGTGGAGTCCCTGCGCTGGTTTCTGAGCCTGTCCCCGTTTGAATTGGTGCAACGGGCGGCCGGTGTCGGGCGGTTTGATTTGTTGCCGCTGTTCAAACTGTGCCATCCCCGGGGAGCGTATCTGGAAAACCGTGGCGGGATGGCTGAGTTGGTGCCCGGTCCCTCGGCGATTGATGAGGTGGCTGAGTCCCTGTTGGCTGGCCCGATGAGCGCAATGGGTTCCGAGGTGGCTCGGCGTTGGCTTGATTTGTCGGCTGGGATCAAGTCGTGGCGGGATGAGGTTCGTGATCGTAAACGCCAATGGGAATACGATCATTTATGTGAACTGTGCCCGGCTGTTGATCTTCGTGCTGTGTTCGGTGATGAGTTGATTGAGCAAGCCGAACGGCTGCGGATGGATGCCGGTGCGTTGGTTCGATTGATCGAACGGGCCCGAGTTACTGCCGATCCAAAGCCGGTTGATCTGCGTGATGTAGCCCCACAAGAATTGATTCAAGACAAGGCCATTGCCAATCCAAAACCGGATGATCTGCCTGATCCGGGTGATGGTTTGTTCCCAGATGCAAAATGTTTTATTTGGGGCGGCCGTCGATTCGAGCGGTTAACCGTAAAGATGGTCAACGTTTTGACGGTGTTTACTGATCAATTCCGATCCGGGTTCCCTATCGTCAATCTGCAAACGATCCAATCGAAAATCAATACTCGATTTGATGGGGCGTTTATTTCGCAAGCGTTCAAGCAAAACCGCAAAGGCGAGCCCCCCATTCATCCCGTGGCTGCCGTGATCGAGATTGTGGGGCGGGGTGAATATCGGTTGATCGATCCGCAAAAAATCAAAATCTGAAAGTACCCGAAAGATTCCCGATTCGTTCCCGGGATCGTTCCCTAGTGGCCCTGCAACAATTCCTCACGTAAAGCTGATCAACGGTGATCGGCGTTTGTTTCTTCGATCGCGTGAGGATTCTGATGAGCGTGAAAAAAATGGATGGCGGTGCGCTTGTACCGCTACGGCGGATGGCGGCCCAATTGGGGGTGCCTAGTCGATGGTTAAGGGAGCAAGCTGAGGCGGGGAAAGTCCCCGCATTGCGTGCCGGGAATCGATGGCTATTCGTGCCGGATATTGCATCGGCTGCGATTCGTGCGCTCGCGGGTGATTCGTTGGCGGGACTATTCCTTGATCAAAATCGAGGGGGTGCCCAATGACTCCAAACGATATTGATCAATTGGCCGATGCCATCGTGGAACGGCTGAACGGTCGAGTTGATGTTGGTGATCCGATTGGTGATGTTCACGATGCGGCGCGGTGGCTCGGTGTGTCTGTCCCCTCGGTGGAACGTGGCGTGCGTGTTGGTCTAATCCCATCGATCAAGGTGGGACGGCTACGGCGGTTCCGAAAGTCTGAGGTTTTGGCCGTGGGCCGTGAGGGGGTGGATCGTGAAAACTGATTTGCCCGGTTTGATGCTGTTGGCCCGTGGCCGATGGGTTGAGATTCTGACGGCGGCCGGGATGCCGAGCGATGGGATCGAAAATCGGCGCGGCCGTCCCTGTCCCAAGTGTGGCGGCCGGGATCGGTTTGCGGCGTTCCCCGGATTGGCCGAGCGTGGCGTGGTTTACTGCCGGTTTTGTTTCAACAAAAACACAAACCCCCGGCCCGGTGATGGCCTGTCGAGTTTGCGTTGGTGGCTCGGTGTTGATGCTGCCGGCGCGATTGAGTGGTTGGCCCGGTTCCTCGGAGTCGAGCGTGGCGCGGCCGTCCCTCGGCATATTGAACGTCGCGTGCGCATTGATGATCAACGTGATCCCGATCCCAAGTGGGCTGAGATTGCTGATCGATGGTTTGCTGAGATGCCTGATCCGTGGCGAGCCCGAGCTGCGGAGCGTTTAGGATTGCCCGTTGCGGCATTGAATCGGTTGAGGGTTGGTTGGGCCCCCGAGCATCGATCAACAAGTTGGCCGATGCGTGATCCCGATGGCCGAGTGATTGGGATTCGTTTGCGATGCCCTGTCACGGCCCGTAAATGGGCTGTAGTTGGCTCGGCGGCCGGGTTGATCTGCCCGGTTGATCTGCGGGCCGGGATGCCGTTGTGGGTGGCTGAGGGCCCCACGGATACGGCGGCGTTGTATTCGATTGGTTTGGATGGGGTTGGCGTTCCCTCGGCGGGTGCCCGGGCCGATTGGGTGGCTAATTTGGCTCGGCGATTAAAGGCCCCCGAGGTGATCGTGGTGGCCGATCGTGATGATTCCGGTGCGATGGGTGCCGCACGATTGGTGGCGGCCTGTGTGACGATCTGCGGCGTTCGTGTGATCCATCCGGGGGATGGGATCAAGGATGTTCGTGAGTGGATCGTGGGCGGCGCGGATGCTGATGATCTTCGGGCGGTTGCTGATGCGGCCCCTATCCAACAATTGAACGTGAGGTGCCATCAATGAACGATTTGATTTTGAAGTGCGAGCCGGGATCGAATGGCCATCGGAAAATTGAGGCGTGGTTGGGTGATCGGGTAGTGGCGCGGGATTCGGTTGATCTGGCGTCGGCTGATTCCCGTGGCCGATTCGGTGCATTGATTTGTAATGAGATGCCCGGATTGGATCGTGGATTGATCGAGCGTGAGTTATTGGCCATCAAAACCATCCCCGGGGATGAGTGGGATGATCCCGTGGCCGTCGATTTGCCATCGTTGCCGAGCATCCCGATCGATGGGTTGCCTGATCGATTGCGGCTGTGGATCGTGGCAACGAGTGAATCGACACAAACCCCGGTTGAGTTGGCGGCGCTATTGGCGTTGGCGGCCTGTTCGGGGATGGTGGCTCGGCGGATTGTGATTGAACCCCGAGCCGGTTGGATCGAGCCGATCAATTTGTTCGTGGCGGTTCTACTTGATCCGGCCAATCGAAAATCACCGGTATTCAAAGCGGCGTTTGCTCCAATCCGTTTGATTGAATCGGAGTTGGTTGAGGTGGCCCGGCCTGAGGTTGCCCGAACCCAATCGGAACGGCGGATTGTCGAAACGCAATTGAAGCAAGCCGAGGGCCGAGCGGGTAAGGGCGGGGATGCTGATGCGTCCCGGGAGGCCCGTGAATTGGCTGAGCGTTTGGCCGTGATGCCCGAGCCTGTGTTGCCAAGATTGCTAGTCGATGATGCGACGGCCGAGGCTGTCGAGATACAACTGTCGGCCCAGGGTGGACGATTGATCGTAGCCGGTGCCGAGGGCGGTTTGTTTGATGTGATGGGTGGCCGTTATTCGGGTGGCGCGGGTAACTTGGATGTGTTTCTTAAAGGCCATCCCGGGGACGATTTGCGGGTGGATCGAGTTGTGCGTGGCTCGGTGGCCGTTGATCGGGTTTGCTTGACGCTGGCGTATGCGATTCAACCTGATGTGATCCGAGGGTTGGCAGGAAAACCGTCGTTCCGAGGGCGCGGACTGTTGGGGCGGTTCGTCTATGCCTTGCCCCCGAGCCCATTGGGCCATCGGAAAACCAAACCCGATCCCGTGGATGATTCTGTGGCGAACGATTACGAAAATTTGATTCGTGATCTGTTTGAGTTGGCTGGGGATGATGATGCGAACGTGCGCCGGTTGCGATTGTCACGGGA
>JAEUIP010000018.1:27129-32463 GCA_016795075.1 Planctomycetaceae bacterium
ACCCCTATTGGGCGCTCTATGCGCTGGGTGATCTGGACGCGGAGCGGTTTCCGCATGCGCGATGGATGATCGAGGGGCGCAGCATTGCTTTGCTGTATGAGCAGTTCGAAGTTCCGATTCTGTTTGTGCTTGGCGAGCCTGACGGATTGGGGCGGAAAATTAGTTGGCCTGACGGCGCGTTTGGCTGCGGTGATCCATTTAGCTAAATGGGCCGGACGTGATGAGCAAGTTGATCCATGTTTGATTCCGCTGGGTGTTGATTCGATTGAGGCGGCGTTGGCAATCGCACGATGGGCCGTTCCTCATGCCCGAGCATCGATTGGATTGATGGCCGGTGATGATGGCGCTGTGATTGATGCCGATGCGATTTTGCGATGGCTGCGCAAACGTGAGGCGGCCCAGGTCTCACGGCGAGACATTGGCCAACAATTCCGATCTCGGTTTGATCGTGATGAAAAACGATTGGATCGGGGGTTGGAGGTGTTGGTTGATCGTGGTTGGTTGCGGCCCGTGGATCAGCAAGGTGGCCGACCTGGGCGGCCTAGCCTGCGGTTCGATTGCCATCCGTCGATCACAAACCCACCACGGGTAACGGGGGTGCTGTAATGGCCCCCGGCGCTGTGAGGCTGATGATCGAGTTGATCCGAGCCGGTGTTGTTTTGAACGTCGATGAGGGGGGGCGGCTGCGCTATGATGGCCCGGCCGATTCCCTCGGTGGCGATGTGATCGAGCGTATGCGGGGGTGCCGGGATGAACTGCGCGATGCTGTCGAACGTTGGAGCGAACGGGCGGCCATCCGGGAGTTTGATGGGGGGATGGATCGAGCCGATGCCGAGCGGATGGCCCTGATCGATGTGGCGATGGGGGCAGGTTTTGAGTATTTTGAGGACGGCGGGCGGTGTGTGAGCCTGAGCCGTTGAGATGGTTTTGAGTGTTTTGAGTATGTGAGGCGACGATGGCAAGTGTTCAACGGCTGGATCGTGATGGCCGAGCTGGGTTCCGGATTCGATTCTATGTCGAGAAGAAACGGCGGGAGATTTACGTGGCCGGGGATGGCAAGTCCGCTGAGAAGTTGGCCGGTAGGATCGCCGATCATTTGGAGTTGTTGGCGCTGGCACGATCCAAAAGCGAGTGCCCTGATCCCAAGGCGTTGGCATGGGCCAATTCCACCACGGGCAAGCTAAGGGATTCGTTAGTTGAATGGGGTTTGGCTGATCCGGTGTCTGAACGTGCCCGGAGTGACAAGGGCCGATTCCTCGGTGCGTTCCTGGCTGATTTCGTTGAGAGCAAAACCGATGTGAAAAAAACCACGGTGATCAACTATCAGCAAACGGAGCGGCTGTTGGTGGAGTACTTTGGAGAGAAACGGCTTCTCAATTCCATCACGGCGGCCGATGCGGAACGATGGCGGCGGTGGCTCGGTGGAGAGCGCGGGTTGGCGGTGGCTACTGTGTCCAAACATACGAAACGGGCGAAAACGATGATGGCCGAAACGGTGCGGGATCGGCTGTTGGTTTCGTCTCCGTTTGAAGAATTGAAAGGTGGTGACGAGTCAAACTCAGAGCGCCAACGGTTTATTGATCGCAAGATGGCGGCCCAGGTGCTTAAAGCGTGCCCGGATATTGATTGGCGGGTGATTTTCGTGTTGGCTCGGTTTGGTGGACTGCGGTGTCCGAGTGAGGTGATGGGGTTGAAGTGGACGGATATCGATTGGGATGCGGGACGGCTGCGAATCGATGCCCCCAAAACCGGGTTGAGATTCTGTCCGATGTTCCCTGAGGTTCGATCCCGGTTGGCTGATGCGTTTGATCAAGCGGCCGAGGGCGCGGTTTACGTGGTGTCTCGGCGTGCGTTTGGGAACAACCTGCGAACCCAATTCAATCGGATTTTGGAGCGGGCCGGGATCGCGCCGTGGCCCAAGCCGTTCAACAACTGCCGGGCGAGCTGCCGAACGGAACTACAAGAGCGGTTCCCGAGTCACGTGATCAACAAGTGGTTGGGCCAATCCTCGGCGGTGGCAGAAAAACATTATTTGCAAACCACGGATGAACATTGGCAACGGGCGGTCGATCTCCGTCCCCCCGTTGGTCCCCCCATCAATGGCAATCAAGGCCCCTTAGAGCCCATCGACGAAACGAAAGAAACCCCAGAAAACCCGGGTGATGATGGTCCGGGATGGGTGGTGAATGAACCATTAGTGACCCCTACGGGACTCGAACCCGTGTTACCGCCGTGAAAGGGCGGTGTCCTAGACCACTAGACGAAGGGGCCGTCTGCTCGGTGGAGAGTATCCTACCTATCGGCAAGACGTCCCGCAGAACTGGGGCCAAGTTTAACAGAAGACAGAAACTTGTCCAAGGCTCTAGGTTCACATTTTATGGCGATTCAGGCCAACCCTGCCCAACAACTACCGAGTCGCCCGGAAACCCGACCGCACGACGATTCGAATTCTCGTGAAACTGAATTCCCGTGAAACCGTAACCCCTGGTTCCCGCGGCCCCTACATTTTCCGACTAAGTGCCATTTTCGGCCTAGGTGCCATTTTCGGAGCTGTTCTCCGAACTGAGATGACCGTCCGATGCGACTTCGTGTTTGAGATCGAAGCTCTTGATGGCGTCATAAACTTCTTTGCGATGAACGGTGACATCCTTGGGAGCCTCGACGCCCAAGCGGACTTTGTCACCGCGGATTTCGACCACAACAATCGAAATCGAGTCGTTAATGACGATGCTTTCGTTTTTCTTTCTTGAGAGTACCAACATGTTCATTCCTTTGCATGCCAACCTTTCTCGGACGCTTGCTAAAATCCGGCCCTTGGCCCCACCCACATGGGTGAAACCTGCTTCGCAAAAACTCACTACCCGGACACTTTTCTTTCGGCGAAGCCTCCGACGAATCAAGGCTGTTCTTACCACTGTAGGCGGAGGGAACGCTCGGTCAACACTAAAACTTGAGCAATTTTTCAGTAATTTCCCGTTCGTCAAGGGGCGGTTGTGGAACAATCGCTATTTTCTGCGCAATTCGCGGCCAGTTCCCCTCCAAACATGCTCCAATGCCCTGTGTTTGGTTTCAGGAAAAGTCAAATCCGCCCTTGAACGCCCAAATTCCAGGGGCACGAATCGGCGGTCGGCCGAAATCGGGTTTGGCCGCCCCTCTCTTGCCCTCTCGGTCATTACGAAATTGTGACAGAGTTTGTTGGTTTTTTTGCCTCCCAACGTCAGTCACTTAGGACGATTATTCCGAACTTGGGAGTCGCCGACTATCATGGGGGCCGTTGTTCGGTTGGGCGCTTCGTCCAACGAACCCCCGCCCCTGCGTCGTTGGTTTGCTGTTGTAGGTTCGATTTACTTAGGCCCGATTCCATGAATATTATCTTTGTCGAACCGTATTTTCCAGCCAACCAACGCGAGTTCGTCCGGGCCCTCAAGCAAGTGGGGGCAACCGTTATCGCGATCGGCGAACGCTCGAAGGATACTTTGGACTCGAGCTTGCAAAGCTGGTTGTACGATTACATTCAAGTCCGCAGCGTTACGGACATCAACGAGATGACCGATGCCGTTCGCTTCGTGCAAAGCCGCCTATGGGTTGATCGGTTGGAGTCCACGATCGAAGCTCATATTTTGCCTGTCGCCCAGGTTCGCGAGCGTTGTCACATTCCTGGCCTGTCGGTGCGAACCTGCTTTTTGTGCCGGGATAAACCCGCAATGAAAGCCGCGCTACGAGCCGCTGACGTTCCGTGCGCGGCATCGATCGGAAGTGGCGATCGAGACCAGATTCACCGCTTCGCGCATGAAGTTGGGTTCCCCTTGATTGTCAAACCGCGCGCTGGAGCCGGTGCGGCCGGTACGAGCCGAGTCAATTCGCACGAACAATTGGACCATGCACTGGATGCCGCGAGCGTTGGGCGGGGCGGGGAAGTGGCGGTCGAAGAATTTATCGAAGGCCACGAAGCGTTCTACGATACGATCACGATTGGGGGGCACGTCGTTCACGAGTTTATCACGCACTACTTTCCCAACGTTCTGGATGCCATGCGCCATCGTTGGATCTCGCCGCAGTTTATCGCAACCAACCGCATCGATAACGTCGACTCGTATAACGAAGTCAAGCAGCTGGGACGGCGCGTCATCGAAGCATTGGAAATCGGGACTGCCGCGACGCACATGGAGTGGTTCATTGGGCCGAAGGGCTTGCGATTTTCCGAAATTGGGTGCCGACCACCCGGCGTGCGAGCGTGGGATTTGTACAACGCCGGCAACGATCTTGATCTGTACTTGGAGTGGGCCAACGCGATCGTGCACGGAACTCGGCACGCGACAGCTTCGCGAAGATTCTCGGCCGGGATCATTGCACTTCGTCCCGACCACGACGGCGTTATTTCACACTACGAAGGCTTGCGTGAAATCGAAACCCGGTTCGGCCAGTGGATCATCGACTGTCACTTGCCCCACGAAAATACACCCACCCAACCTGTCGAAGCTGGCTATATGGCCAACGCTTGGATTCGGATGAAGCATCCCGACTACGACCATCTGCGGTACATGCTGGACGAAGTGGGCAAGACGGTGCGAGTCCGTGCAAAATAACGGACGTGGGTGAGCTGCAATAGGGTGCAACGAAGGACGGTGGTGGGCGCATTCCCTGTGGCGGGACCATCACAAAATGCACTCGTTTCTCGAGGATCGACGGACGGCGCACGGAGTGTGTCTGCTACTTGGCGAGCGGTACGGGGTTTTGCCGAAAGTCGCGTGGGCGTTAACTCGCGACTCAATGAATTGCTAGATACAACTCGGATTCGTTGATGACATAGCGAACGCCACTGCGACTATCGAACAGGCCTAACTGATTGGAGCCTGGCAAGTCGCTACGCGTCAAATCGCGTTTGCTGATCAGCAGTTCGGAAAAAGTCGCCGCGTCCACGGGCACAGAAGCGGGCTCTTCCCGCAAAGATCGGCGACCATACAGACCGTCGCCCCACACGCCTTCGCCTCGTTCAAGGGCCACGAAAAACGTATCTGGGTTGGTAGCCCTGTCGTTCGAGTCGATTTGATTGTTGATGCGGTTCTTCATTGTGACTCTCCATCGGCCCGCAAAGTTTCCACCCCGACTGACGCGGTTAGGATAACGGTTTTTCGGGCGCGATGCTAGCTAATTTAGTGACGAATTGGAAGCGACAATGATCAAGCAGGCGTTTCAATCCACGTGTTCGTTACGGATTGACACAAGCGAACGGTACCTGTCTAAATTCGCGCCCTGATTCACGTCCGGGGTGAACGAAAAGGTCCTGGTTTTGAGTTTGTCGGCTAGTGCTTTGTCACAGCTAAAAATGGGGGT
>JAEUIP010000190.1 GCA_016795075.1 Planctomycetaceae bacterium
TTGAATTTTTCATTATTCAATAATCATTGAACATTCACACGCCAGAGACAGCGAGGGTCATTTCGAAGCTTTCGACGTTCGAAATCCGGAACCTATTTCGCGACAAATCCTTAGGTCACTGCGGGCAAGATCAGGGTGGCGACTTTGACGTAGATAACAATTCCCATCACGTCCATGATCCCGGCCACCAAAGGATTGCTCATGATCGCGGGGTCCCATCCCATGCGACTAAAGATCAAGGGCAAGGTTGCCCCGGTCAAGGTTCCTGCAATCACGATGATATTCAGGGTCAATGGCACGACCAGGACCGCCATCCACCCCAGGGCGGCGACCTGGGGAAAGAGCCACATCGTGACCAATCCGATCAGGAACAGAGTTCCACCGAGCATAAAGCCCATGCGAATTTCGCGGCCGATCACTTTCGACCAATCCCGTAGTGACAATTCTCCGCGGGCAATGGCCGTGATGATCAAAGTCGCCGCTTGGCCCCCGGAGTTGCCGCCGGCACTAATGACCAACGGCACAAAGGCCACCATCCAAGGCAGGAGTTCTGCCTCCAGGTGCTGCAAAGTAAAAGCGGTCGAGAGCGAGCAGAAAAACAGGATCACCAACCAAATCCCGCGCTTTTGAGCCAACTCGAACAAACCCGTTCGCAAATAGGGCGCTTCCAACGGCTGGACCGCTGCCATTTGTTGTGCATCGGCAGTCGCTTCTTCCAACACGACGTCGATCACGTCGTCGTGCGTCACGATGCCCAGAAATCGTCCGCTCGCATCGACAATTGGGACTGCCAGCAAGTCCAGCTTGGCGACCAATTCGGCGACATCTTCTTGGTGGTCGGTCACTCGAGCCGCGATCACGTCCGTGTTCATGATTTCGCTGAGCGGTCGCGTGGGATTCCGCATCGCGGACAAGATTTCTCGAGCCGACACGACCCCACGTAGGTATCCGTCTTGGTCCAAAATATAGAGATAGTAGACCATCTCCAGGTTATGGGCCGAGTTCGATAGTTCGTTCAAGGCGTCGCGAATGGTGGTTGTTTCGGTCAACCGGACCACGTCGGTGGTCATCATCGCTCCGGCGGTTCCCTCGGGATACTGTCGCAATCGCAAAATATCGCGACGCTCCGAGGGGGGGAGCAGCAATAACAACTGATCGACGACGTCCGCAGGGACCTCGTCCAAAAGATCGACCCGGTCGTCGGCCGGCAAGTGAGCGACAACTTCGGCGACTTCCGCAGGCGGTTGGGTCGCCAGGATCGCGACCTGTCGGTTCCAGTCCAAGTAGGAAAACAGGTCCGTTCGGTGATCCAGATCGGTTTCGCGTAGAACCTGCCACTGCTCGTCGGCGGTCAAGCCTTCCATGAATGGGGCCGTTTGCGAGGGATGAAGCGTCTCGCAGAACACTCGGAGACCTTCCCGATCCTGTGCCGCCAACATTTCGCGCAGCTCAGGCAAATAAAGCGTGTTGATCATGAAATTGGACTTTCATGGCTGCCGGGCTGTGTGGGGAATTCCGTTTCTTTCGCTTCGCAAGATTTCATTCTAGATCAGACCGCTGATTGCACTAGGGCTTGATCCCTAAATGTCATCGGAACTTTTGTGCCGCACCTTCGACACGAACCCGAAAACCTAGCCGGGGGTGTGGCTACGATCGCCATAACCTATTCCGGGAGGCTCGGAACGAGATCGGTGCCTGAGTAGGCATTGGCGACTTGGACCACGACATTTGATCGAACATTGGAGTTCGCCGAATTCCAACAAAAAAAGCCACCCCTGCTACAAAGAGGGGTGGCTTCTATATTCTTGGTTCCGTTCAGAGCCAGATTCGACTGCTGGACGTTTTGCAAGTTAGGCTGGCTTAGTTGGCAGCGCCGCAGCAAGAAGCTGCTGGTGCATCGCAACCACTGTCGCAACCGGCATCGCATCCGTCACCGCAACCGTTACCGCATCCACTGAACAGGCCGCGTAGTCGAGAACCCAGACCTGCTACGAATGCTCGGCCCAAAGCTGGACGGCAGCATACGGTTACAGGTACTTCCTCGCACACGACGCGTGGAACGCGGATGCAGCGGGTGTAAGGGACTTGCTCACATACTCGCTTTGGTACGCAAACTTCTTTTTGTTCGCATACGGTCTTGCAAGTGACGTGAGGCACGCATCGGGTACGAGTTTCGCAAACCCAATTGATCGTGCATACTGGAACTTGCTTGCTCATTTGCTCACAAACCATGCGAACTCGCTTGACTTCGCGTTGGCGTGTTTCGCAAACCCAGCTGCAAGTCTTGTAGCAAACCGTCTTGGTCTGAGGTTCGCAAACCCAGCTGGTTGTGCAGTAGTTAACAGTCTTGGGAACTTGTTCGCAAACCCAACGTGTTACGCAGGTTGGAACTTCTTCGCAAACCACTCGGCGGCAGCACTTGGTGCCGGAGATGGTCTTGGTTTCGCAAGTTGGAACCCAAACTCGCTTGCAAACAACTCGGTCAGGAGTCGTGCAGCAAACGGTGGTTGGGCATCCGCGAACCCAGCGGCAGCAGCCGGTGCAAGGATCGAACTCGAAACCGCCTTGGCCACGAACTCGCTTGCTGTAGCTACGACCTGGGATCGTCACTTGTTCCGTTGCCCAGTGACCACCACGAACGGTGACTTCACGAGTATAAGGAACTTGTTCGGTGACAACCTTGCGAACCGTTCGCATAACTGTCTCTTGAACTGGCTTGCGAACGCTGACCATGATGGTCTTGCTGTGGTTTTCAGTAACTCGTCGACGAACGTTGACGGTCACTTCCTTTTGGTGCGTTTCCCATACTGGGCGACGAACCGTGTAGTTTACCATTTCGGTCTCACAGACCGGACGACGGACAGTGTAGTTCACTGTCTTATAGGTGGTTTCACGAACCGGACGACGAACGGTGTATTCTTGCGTCGTGTACGATACTTCGCGAACAACGCGGCTTACGTTAACCATTTGTTTTTCGTAAACCGTTCGCATAACGTTTCGTACGCCTTCGACTTGTTGGGTTTCCCAAACAATTCGTCGTCGAGTGCGCATGACCGTTTGACTTCCGCCGCAGTCGCAACCGGCATCGGAAGCGATCGGGCCGCAGCTGTTGTAATTCACAGCTCCGCAGCAGTCAGCCCAAGCAGCGTTGGCCGACAACGTAGCGATTGCTACTACAGTCAGCAAACAACGTACCATCTTCATTGTGTGTCTCCTACTGACAAACTAAACCGTGGATGCGGTCATCTGGCACGACGAACCGTTCGTCACACCGATTACCTATTTCACAACAATTGCCGTCAAGGTTGTCTTTGCGGGATACCTTTCCAACAGCCGCCAGCTCGAGAGAAGCTATCCTGACTTCTCAAGTCTGCATGTCGTGTCCTTGCATCTTAAATTCGGCAACTTGAGCAGCTTTGATTAATTAAGCAGTCCAGGAAGATAGCAAAGTCTAAGTCGAACAAGCGTTTTGTTTCGCGCGTATCGATTGTAGCGATTGCGAAGGATAGGTTAACTTCCTCGTCTAGTCTCGAAGTTGCCGAGGAGTCTACAACACATTTTGAGGCAAATGGGAAGAAAGTTCCCACAAAGTCAAGTTGACGCAGATTACGGTTTAGGAAGACTGAATAAACTGCGATAAGGGACCGTTCTGCAAACCATCAACCTAAACGACCGAGAACTGGCACATCCCAAAAATGGTCATGCCTGCCGATGGAGTGTCCCCAAAGCCGATTCCCAAACCGACGTACTTCTACCTCGGGAGTTAACTCAACTCGCAATGAAGTCCAAACCCCGATTGATCGGATCCACCGATTCATCAAAGGGTGCACCCTGATATTGGTCGAGTGAAAGCCACGCTTTGGTCAGCGTGGCTCCGAGTGTGCTTTGGGGCGAGACGTCAGATCGCGCAGCGAGGGGGCATTAGGCCACTTTGGCCAACATGCCGCGTTCTTGGCACACTTGTTCGAAGATGCGTTGAAATTCCGCGTCGTTCTTGAAGTGAATGATCATTCGCCCAGCACCGCGACCGTTGGCTTTGATCTGGACCACGGTTCCCAAGGCTCGCTTGGCTTGGGTCTCCAGCGATTCGATCTGTGGGTTGCCAACTTTGCGTTTTGGCTTCACGCTAGGTCCATCTTGCTGATTGATATGCTCGGATACTCGGCGTTCCGCTTCTCGCACACTCCAACCTTCGGCGATGATCCGCCGGCAAAAGTCCAACTGCTCGCGTTCCTCGCCCAACGGCAAAATCGCTCGCGCATGCCCGGCACTGATCCGGTTGTGGCTCACGTGCTCTTGGATAACTTCAGGAAGCTCCAAGATGCGCATCAAGTTGGCAATCGTCGATCGGTCGATCTTCAATCGACTGGCCAATTCTTCTTGTGTGGCTTGGTGCTCGGTCAAGTAACGTCGGAACGACAGCGCTTTTTCGATGGCGTTCAAGTCCTTGCGTTGCAAGTTCTCGACAATCGCTAGTTCCGCGACCAATCGGTCGTCGGCCTCGCGAACCCGGGCCGGAATCGTCTTCCAGCCCGCTTGGATCGCCGCACGCAGCCGCCGCTCGCCGCTGATCAACTGGTACTGGCCGTCAACGATTCGCACCAGAATCGGCTGGAGCATGTCGTGCTCTTTGAGGCTCTCCGAGAGCGAAGCGATTTCCGATTCGCTGAAGACCCGCCGCGGTTGGAAGGGGTTCTCTTGAATGTCCAATACCGGCAGTTGCAGCAGCCTGTTTTCCGGAGCAACCTCGTCATGATGGGACGGCGCTGCGGCAGGAGTGCTAGCATGCAAAGAAACATGAGCGACTTGATGCGGGGCTGGGTTCGTGGCTTGTGGTCCGTAAGATGACCCGGCGAAATAGTCCGAGGAATATTCGCTCGCCGGTTCGCTGTAGGGTCGGAGCGGCCCGGAATAGGACTCGGCAGGAGCAACGTAGCTGGCTGGAGACGGAGCAACCTGCCCCGATGCCATCAAGTCGGACAGACTCCCGGTTGGGCGATCGGACGCGGCGGACGGTTCACCGGTCGCCCCCAGCAGAGCTTCTAATCCTCGGCCCAAGCGACGCTTCTTCAAATTATTCATGGTTCATGACCTCCAAGCAAAGTTCAATCATAGCGCGAGTGGCTCGGGAGCGGGGCGCGTAGTCCAGGACGCTTTTTCCATGACTGACGGCTTCGGGCACCGAAACATCGCGAGGGATAACGGTTTCGAACACGATGTCGCCGAAGAATTCGCGGACGTCTTCGTCGACTTCACGGGTGAGTTCAAAGGTCGGGTCGTACATCGTCAGCACGATCCCGCCAAATTGCAGGTTGCGGCCCGGTTGCCGCATCACGTCTCGGATGACCTCAATCATTTGGGTCAGCCCTTCCATCGCAAAGTACTCGCACTGGATTGGCATGATCACCTCGTGACTGGCTGCCAAGGCCGCCCGAGTGAGGTGCCCCAAAGATGGGGGACAGTCAAGGATGACGTAGTCGTTGGCGTTCCCGCAATTGGTTAAGTGCGACACGAGTTGTTGGGAGGCAGTGGTCCCAGCCGTTGCCAACTGGTCGATGTCGTAGAAGGAGCGACTACCGGGCAGAAGTCGTAGGCCGGGAGTCGTGCATTCGAGGAGTCCGTCGGCCAAGGGTTGGTCGGAAACCAGAGGGTGTCGGGGGAGCGGTCGATGCCCCAAACCGCCGGTGGCGTTGCATTGGGGATCCAAATCGACGAGCAGGACTTCTTGGCCCGCCTTCGCAATGGCGTCTGCCAAGTTTAGAGCGACTGTGGTTTTACCCACGCCGCCTTTCTGGTTCGCGATACAAAAGACGCGACCCACCGCTCGACCTCCATGTCTGGCTAGTAAAAGAACCTGTCTGTCCCCCGGCCGATCCATGGCCGGGGTTGGGTGCGAATTCTAATCCAGCGGTCCAAAATCCGTAATACGAATAGCGGCTGGTTTGACTCGAAATCGCTGGCATTCGTGGCAATTTAGGTCGGTCATGTAAACTGGGTGCCACGTGAAACCCACTCCATGGGTGGTTACGACTTCGAGTTTGAAACGGATTCCGTGCGACTATGCCTAAGTACGGCAATGCCGGACTGCGGATATTTCGGACGTCAGGATGTGAATGCGAGGGACAGATTGCTGGGGACAGGCAACTCGAGGTCACCCAAACAAGTTCGCGGGGGACAAGTTCGCTGGGGACAGACAACAAGTTCGCTGGGGACAGACAACTCGCGGTCACGCAGACAAGAACGCAGAGACTGGCCAACCGAGCCAGGGCATCCGCAGATCGGCTTTGCCATCCGCAGGCAATTGCCACGGCAAGAAAGCGTCCGCACATGGCCCGGGAAGAACCGGGGAAAGACAACTCGCGGTCACGCAAATAAGATCCCCGAGACTGGCCAACCGAGCCTGGGCATCCCCAGATCGGCTTTGCCATCCGCAGGCAATGTCCCCGGGAACATAGCGTCCTAACCGTCAACTGCGCAACGGCTAGCAGTTCCACGGGAAACGCCAGCAGTCTCATGACAGAGAAAACAGCAAAGTCCCTCAATACATCGGGACAGACATCTCGAGTGATTCCCATTGGACGCGACACGGGTCGCGGCGATGACTTCCAACGGACAACCTTGGGGACAGACACCTCGAGATCGCACGATCCACTTTTCCGAGCCTCGGTTTCAGAGGGTCGACATCTATGGATCGGGTTTGTCATGCGCAGGCAATTAGCGTCACCCCAACGGGTTGAAGACCAAACCCGACAATAACTTGGGGTAGAAGTAGGTGCTCTTCGCCGGCATCCGTTCGCCGAATTGGCTGACTTCCTCAATGTCCTGTACCGAAGCCGGCATTACCATCGCGGCCAGTTGAAACGCTTGGCCGTCCCCGCTCTGTCCAGTCGCGTCGCGGCCAACTTCATCACCACGCCGCAAACCGTCGATGACTTCGTCCACCGAATGGACGTATTTCGGACTTGGCAATTGGGTCATTGCCAGACAATCGTCGATCAATAACCGGTGTAGAATCGACACGCCCAACCCGCGCCACTGGTCGCAGTGCTCCGGTGCAATCTCCGCCAGACGGCTCATGCCTTCGGTCGTCAATTCCAAACGACTCCAACAATCATCTTTGGCCGTGTAGATCCCCAAGACTTCTTGCGAACCACCGACCTCGATTTCCTCCCATAACCCGGCCGCAGCCTCAGGGCCGCGACCAAACGTCTTTACTTCAAAACACGCTCCGACGCTTTGGACCAATTCTACCTGATCCATCGGACGAACGCCCCGGAACAGTCGATGGGTCGGCAATACGATCAAGCCCGGGTCGTCCATGCCGACCAACATCATCAAGACGTAATCGCAGTCGGGATGATGATCGCCGGACTCCAACCGAGCGTTGCGGTAGTTGCAGGCTGTCTCGTACCGATGGTGACCGTCCGCGATGTAGACCTCCCGGTCGGCGACCATCTGCGCGATCTTGGCTTGAACTTGAGCCCCGGGCAAGGGATACAATCGATGCACTACCCCCAGATCGTCGGTGGCTTCCACGGGAGGGGTCGCGGCGACCGCCATGTCCAAGGTCATCTGAATCGAGTTGTCTGGGTCGGGATACATGCCGAAGACTGGGGACAGATTTGCCCGAGTCGCCGTGGTCAGTAAGAAGCGATCCTGTTTGGCCTTCGAATGGGTTTCTTCGTGGGGATAAATCTTCCCAGTCCCAAACGGCTCCAAGCGAACCCGACAGAGAAACCCGCGCCGAGTAAACGTCTGCCCACCCCACGAAAACACCTGATGGTACACGTAAAGCATCGGCTGGTTTTCGACTGCTAGCGTTCCATCCGAAAGCCATGACCGCAGGAAATGACCGGCTCGTTCGTATTTGGAACCCGGAGCATCCCCAGGCTCGTCTCGGTTCAAAATCAACCGAACAACATTCTTCGGATGGCGATTGTACAGAGCCTCCTGTTGAGCCGAGTTGATCACGTCATACGGCGGCGCAACCACATCCGCTAATGAACCGACGACCCCCAAGTCGTAACGAACACCTCGAAAAGCTTGAATATTTGGCACGACACTAATTCCGTTTACGACAACACAAGCCCCGCAGAATCCAGACGCTAGTGTAAGCCGGGACCCTACATCCATCGAGGGGCAGAACGAACGCGGAGACACGAAAAGCCAAAGCCGGAACTACGAGGAATACCGATTGCATGACCTGCACCGCGGTTCAACTAAAAACGCCCGACCCGGACTTTGCTTTTGTCGCGGAGCAATCGGAAATAAGTCACAATTTTGCAGAAATCCAATTGACCCAGCATTCGTCAAGTACGTTGCTTCGTTGATGTGAATTACCAATCGATAGACAAAGAAATGCCGCGCTTCGTCGTATCGATTCCATTTTCTGAAAATCCCGTGCCGGAATTCGCTTGCCTAAGCTCGACGAGTTTGCTGGATCGCGCCCGACGCTCCCACGCGAACACCCGTTGGCCTGATTTCTACAATGTGCCAACCTTGCAGCCGGCCGCTCGATGGTCAATTCGCGCGACGAGAAATTTTGGGGCAGAATTCTCTTAACCTTGCGGTTCGGTTCACCTCTAATGGGATATCGGCGAGGCGAATTCGGCAAACCTCAACTGCGACCCGAAATGGCAAGTGACGAATTGGACGGGCATATCCCTTACCTGAAACGGATCGCGCTGCGCCTAACCGGTGAACACGGTGCCGCCGACGATGCGGTGCAGGAATCGATTGTCCGCGCGATGGGTCGCGATTCGAGTCTGGCTCCTGTGCAAAACATGCGAGCGTGGCTGTGCCAGATACTAACCAATGTTTGTCGCGAACGGTGGAAAAAGAACCTAGTTTCTGCTGATACGACGACGGTCGATCCAGAATTGCATGTCGATACACGATCCCCAACAGCAGAAACGATTGTTGGCCAACGAGAGCACTTGAAGCAGGTTTGGGAATTTGTGAATACACTGCCGAAGATGCAACGCGAAGTTCTTGTGCTGAATGTCGTGGAACGACTCACCCACGAGCAAATCGCACAACGCTTGAACACCACCGTCGGCAGTGTGAAAGTTAGTTTGAGTGCGGCGCGAGCGAAACTGCGGGGCCGATTTGTTGAAGAACATCATGCGGAGCACAGCGATGAGTCATAGTCCGTGCGAAGACTGGGAGCGATTCCACGACCGTGAGTTGGAACCGTCCGAACAAGCCGCTTTTGTAGAACACTTGCCAAATTGCGATGACTGTCGATCACGATTGCACGCACTCGAGCAATTGGAGGCGGATGTGATGGCAGCTTGGTGCCTGTTTGGTGACGAATCGGAGGCCCCGCCGCCGACGGATGGACGAGTGTCGCTCTCAACAAGTTCGGACGCCCGTTATTTTCACCGACGTTTGTTCAATCACGTTATTGTCTGTATGGCGGTAGCCAGCGTTTTGGCACTGGTGATTGTTTCCTTCAATTACCTCACCCAAGATCGAGCGGAGCAAAAATTAGTGCAGCGTCCTTCACTTGGGACAGGACACCCACAAGCCAATTCTGTAGTCGACAATCAGCCCAGCTCGCAACCCTTGCCGGAGGTACTTGTAACGTTTACGGACCCGACCGACGGAGTCAAGGTCATCACGCAACCCACGTTTTCCTACGTTCATATTTTCCCGACTGTTACTCGGACATCGATCCAGCCAGATTGAAACTGTAGTTCGGTCGACAACCGTTGGGCTCTGTTGTGATCTCCGATTTTGGAGGTTGGAATGCCCAAGTATCCCCCCTTTTTGATAAGGATGTTTTGGTATGACACATCGAATTGTATCCACTTACTTGCGGTTGATAATCACTATCACTTTGGTGAATATTTCACTCGTGGCCACCGTTTTTGCGCAAGTGCAACCCAAAGCTGAACAAGACCCTCGCGTTCAGGAGCAAGAACATGTTGATCCGACCGCGCAGCAATCCGTCCGAACCGTAGACATTTATTCGCTAAAAAACGCGGCCGCTGAAACCGCGCTCTCAATCTTGCAATCAACCTTTGAAGGACCAGAGCGAATTCGCCTGACCTTTGACCCGCGCAACAACGCGATCATCGCATTGGGAACGCAGGAGGATCACGAGTTAATCCAGGCATTATTGGAACGACTTGATGTCTCGCCAATTGAAGCGACTCAACCGCAGACCGTCGAAGTGAGTTTTTTATTGATTGTCGAAAAGTCCGAGTCAGTGCCAGGACTGAGCGCGCCAAACGAAAAAACCCTTGAACTCTTGAATGAACTGGAACCGCACGCATACATTCCACCGTTTACTTCGCCCGTGGTGGGCGGGTTGGTTGTTACCCGAGTTGCCATCGTACCTGAAGGCGAGCGACGGACCGACCAACCAAATCCCATGGAACAACCAGGACTTTTCAACAACAAAAGCACCACAGCGGGTGGCATTTTGCAAACCTTGGTGAAAGGAATGGTTAAGCTCCGAGAGAACGGTGTCATTTGGGAAGGCAGTTTGGAAATTCAGTTAAAGCAAGAGGTCGAAGTATTCCAAACCGAGATTGGAACGCGAATCACATTGCCATTGGATCACCCAGTGATCTTGGGCTTCACACAAATCGGTGGGATCAACGGTATTGTGATTATGGAAGCAAAGCAGATTAAGAAATAGCCATTGCCAACGGAATCCGCGACTGGCTGTTGCAGTCGCGGATTACTTTTTGCCCGCAATCAAAAACGGAACTTCGCCGTCGCCGCAAGAACATCAACAAGC
>JAEUIP010000191.1 GCA_016795075.1 Planctomycetaceae bacterium
AACTCCGGCTCCAAGCAGCGAAAAAAAAAACGAACTGACTCCTGAACGTGTGCTGATTCAACCGCCGGTACCGCAGGCTTCTCGGACACGCGAATCGGCTCCTCCTTTGGTCGATCAGCCGGCGGCCCTGGCGAGTGCGGCCCCACAAGAAAACTTGTCACCGCCCATCGAGTCACCGACCTCTAACCAAACGGTCACCGAAGCGCCGGTCGCACACCAACGGTCATTGCCCAACACGGCCGCATTGCCAGGGACACCGCTGCAGCAATACCAGGCCGCATTTCAATCAGTTGACGGCATGATCCGCGAATTGGCGACGAGCTGCGTGCAGGTCGAGACCATGGGCGATGGTCATTGGCGCGTCGTCATGGAGAACGAGTATTTGGCCGAACTTTGCAAACGGCAGGATCGACGTCAACAAATCGAACAAGCCGTTGAATCCTCGCTCGGCCGTCGTATTCGCATCGACTTCACGTTTCGCGCGGAGTCCGGCTCTCATTTGGCTAATGCGAAGGCACAGCCCAAAGCCCAAGTGCTGCGCGACTTGCAGGAGAATCCCTTCGTCGCGCGATTGAACGAAGTATTTAGTACCGAGTGGGTCGAACTGCTTCCTCCGCGGCCTCGCAAGAACAACACATAAGTTGCCGTGAAATGGCTTGTTCCGCGCTTGTGCGACACCCTTCTTCAACCACACTTTATAAACTGCTGTTTGAAACAAAACCCCGTACGGAGCTGCGCATTTTAGCCCATTGACAGGGGGTAGGTCCTGAATAGAATGCCCCCTACAGGCCAACAGTCTGTACGGTGGTCGCATAAGGGATTGGCCACACGAAAAGCTCGCAGAATTTGAGCAACAAAGTTGCTCGCCGCATTCTGGACCATAGCACCCTGTTCGAACTTGGTGGTTCCTGACCCGAACCGACCTAACCCAAACAGCAGCGTGTTATCCAAGGATCGAGAAACTAGCAAGTACGATTGCTGAAACATCGAACTAGTTGATGTTTTGGTGCGTACTGGGTTGATGTCTTGGTCTTCGTGCGCGAGGATTTCGTCAAACTCTGTGTTCGATGGACGATTGTCGTATTGCGATAACGGCTCGATCGAACCAGGGCTCGGTGAAATTCTCCGGACGGCACTCTTAAAGTGCTGGCACGTTGCCGGATGGTTTCGGGTTCAGACGGTCTCGGGTTGTAATGGAATCCGGGCATTCGAGCTTTCCTATGGGACTGTGATTTGGCTGTTTTTTGAAACAGTGCTCCAGCGTTTGGAGAGCTGTTTCGTTGTACCTTTGTTCTTGTTTTTGGGAGTTTTGTTCATGACCAAACGTTTCTTTGGTTCATTGGTAGCCGCATGCGTTGCAATGTGTGCTTCCATCGCTCAAGCGGATTCGCCCTGTGGCTGCGGCCAAGCTGCGACTCCAGTTTACAGTGGCTGTGCCACTGCCGTTGCTTCGCCATGCTGCGGAGCCGTTGCTAGTGATTGTGGTGGCTGCGGAACCACCTATGAAACTCGGACGGTTTACGAAAACCAAATGGTCACCGAAATGAAGACCATCGTAACCACGGAATGCCATCCGGAAACTCGTACGGTTGATGTAACGACCTACACCCGAGTTCCCAAGACCGAAACCAAGAGCCGCACGTACACCGTCCATGTTCCAACCCAGCAAGTTAAGGACGTCACCTACACGGTATGCGTTCCTGTGACCGAAGCTGTGGAACAAAAGTACACCGTGTGCGTTCCTTACACCGAACAAGTCGAACAGACTTACACCGAAAACGTTGTTTCGCAAGAACAAAAGACCGGTACTCGGATGGTTAACGAAACCTACACCGAAACTTTGACCCGCACCGTAACTCGCGACAACGGCAGCTGGCAATGCCAATCGTACGAAGTACCTGTCAGCAGCTGCAGCACCGCTGCTCCTAGCTGTGGTTCTTCGGCCGGTCGTTGTGGCTTGTTCAGCGGTCGCCTGTTCAGCCGTTGCGGCGCTCGTCGCTGCGGTGGATGTGCATCGGCTTGCGCGACTCCATGTGCCTCGACTTGCAATAGCTGCAGCACTGGTTGCGACAGCGGTTGCAGCACTGGCTGTGATACCGGTTGCGCTCCAGCTACCCGCACTGTAACTCGTCGCGTATGGGTTCCTAACTGTGTTACGGAAGAAGTTCCTTACACCGTTACCCGTTGCCGTCAAGTTCCTCAAGAGTACACCTATACTGTCAACGTTTGCACGCCAGTCCAAAAGACCCGCACTGTAACCGTTAACAAGACTCGTATGGAAGAACAAACTCGTACGGTTAACGTCACCAAGATGGTGCAACAACAACAAACGAAGCAAGTGACCTATTGCGTCATGGTTCCAGAAACCAAGACCGAAGAATACCAAGTCACGACCTACGAATGTGTTCCTACCACCACTCAAAAGACTGTTACCGTCATGGTTCCAGTTCAAGTGACCAAGGAAGTCCCAGTAACCCGTTGCGTACGCGTTGCCAAGGAAATCCAAGTTCCAGTTAGCACTGGCTGTGGTTGCAGCACTGGTTGCGATTCCGGTTGCAACTCCGGTTGCGGTCGCACTCGCGGCGGCTTGTTCTCGCGATTGGGCTGCAAGAAGTCGGCTTGTGCCGCTCCTGCCGCCGATTGCTGCGTTTCGGCTTGTGACAGCGGTTGCTCGGCTCCAAAGCGTTGTGCACGTCCTCGACGTAGCTGCGGTTTGTTGAGCCGTTCACGTGGCGCTAGCTGCGGTTGCTAAACAAGGCGAGTCGTTTCACGACATTGCCGTGTTGCTTACCGATACCGTTAAAAACAAACGCACCGAACTTCATTGTTCGGTGCGTTTTTTTGTTGGCCCGGAAAAGAATCAAACTTACTGGTGCCCCGACAAACGCCTGACGGAGAGCCCACGAGCTTACACAAAGCAACTCAGACACAAGCAAGCTTCGCAAGGATTATCAATCAACTGCCTACGAAGAGCGACCCACCAGCCATTGGATTAGTCATCCAAACGTTCGCGACCCATGCTGCGTTCCAGTTGACGTATTTGCGAGCGAACGCATTCTAGATTGGGATTGATGCGCAATGCATCTTTGAACGCTTCCAACGCGAGAATCGGCTGGTCCATTTGCAGATAACAGTGCCCCAACCCCATCGCCGCATTAAAGTGGTAGGGATTGATTTCTAAAACTCGCTGACAATTCAAGGCGCTTTCTTCGTAATCAAACAAACTGAATTCCGCGATAGCGCGTTGATTCCAGGCTTCGGCTAACAACGGCGCTTCGGCCAATAACTCACGGCATTGCTCGATCGCCTCGTAGAAATGGCCGTTGTCGTTAAGCCGCACCAGCGCATTAAGTGACTGGTAATGATGGTCGTTTCCAGCCCGAAACCAAATTTGCCGCAGACCGTGTTCGGCCAACAATCGCACGGCCCGATCGCGATCCCGCAAAGCGCGGCCTACGACTTCGTTGGCATCGTAATTACCCAAAAAACCCAAGGCCAAAACCGCTGCACGACGCACGACGCGATTACCAGCAACCGCCAGTCGCTTTAATGTCTCGTTGGAATAGTATTCCGAGACGGCGGCGATGAAATCTGCCGATCGCTCGTTTTGCAAGTATTTGTGATAAAACTGTTCCAAGCGAGTCGAACGTTGGCGTTGCACGGACACTGGCAGATCCTTATCTCAACGAGCGATCAACATTTCAAGAACAAACATCGCAGCCCACTTGCACGAACCCACCTATGGAGTTTAGCCGTCAGCCACGGACCCAGGTCAAGCCTGCGTACATTGGCACCGAGTGGCCGGCTAGCGAACACCATCGACGCCCAGCAAAAACACTAGTCGAAAAAACGACCACCAAAAAGTTCTGCACAGCTGGCACCGCCCGCCCACTTAACGCCAACGGATTCTGCGGTTCTACTGTACTCAGCCCCCGGCCCTTTGACAACGATCCCGGTTCGGCTGTCGCCCTGGATTGCCACCCATGCCACCCATCACAACAAATACAGCCACTACAACAGGTGCCCAATGTTGCGGTCGCCATCTTCGCACCGGTAAAGTTTATCGCGTCGGGCGCTTGGGTCAAATCGGCGCAATATATGGATTCCTTCTTGTGATGTTATTTGCTCCGCACAGTCACTCATCGTCGACAGCGGCAATTCCCGTACTCTACGCAGCCAACACCCCGATGGTTCGTCAAGACTCGGAAGTCCCGGGATCGGCGACGAATGACTCCGCTCGGCCAACAACAGGAAAGGACAGTTGGCGAAAAAGCCTGCAAGCTCGACTTTCCATTCAGTGGGAACAAGTCGAATTGAAGCAGATCGTGACGCAAGCCAAGTGGCCCGGCATCACCGTTTGGTGCGATCGCCGAATCGATACGTCGCGAATTGTCGATCTGGAGCTGCAATCCCAGCCGCTTCAACGAGTCGTCCAGGCTTTAGCCGAGCATTGCGAAATCGGACTGGCACTCCACAGTGGCGTCGTCGCATTGGTTCCGAAAGACCAAGCCGCCACGTTGCCAGTGATCTTGGCCGATGCTCGGCGACAAGCCCTCGAACTACCTTCCAACTTCTCGCGACCATGGCTTGAATCAAAGGATCGGAATTGGCCCACCTTATCACAGCCAAACTTGCTGCTTGCCCAGTGGCTCGACCCCCTGCCCAAGACATGGACCCTTGCGGAATTGCCACACGATCTTTGGGACGCGGGGCAATTGCCGCGAATGGCCTTGATCGAACAAGTCGCGTTCGTCGCGTTTGGCTTTGGCCTTCGCCCTGTGTTGTCGATGACCGACGCCGGACCAAGCCTGAACTTCGAGCCCATTGCCGCCGACACCGTATGCACGCTGCCAATCGATGACGCGTTTCAGCGCGGCGAATTCCGCAAGCTAAAGGCCGAGTTTGCGCGGCGTTACCCGGCGCTCACGGCCCGGTTCGACAACAACCCACAAGTTTCAGGACCGCTCCACGAATTGGGCGTTTTGTTGGCGACGCTGGAAGCCCAACGACCGCAACCCGGTGCGCCGCAAGGTGAAAGTCGCTACACGATCAAACTCGAAGGCCAACCGGCTGAAAGCGTCATTCGCTTCTTAGCTCAACAGATGCAACGCGACGTCAGTTTCGAACCCGACCTGCCGGAAGTCAATCTCACCAAACCAATTACTTTGGACGCCAAAGAATGGACACTGGAAAAACTGGTTCAGGAAATCGGACAACAAGCGGACCTGGAGATCCAAGTGGACGCGACGCGAATCCACGTGCGACTTCCACCCCCGGGACCATGAGAGCCAATCGAGCATGAAACCAACGCAATCAAAGCAAGAACACGGCACACCCCGGTCAACCCACCAAGGACTTGTGGACACGACCTTGCTGTTCCATCACCCTCGTCTATCAGATCTTCTGTCTTCCAAGAGCCTGGATGGATATCCGCGGCCTCAGCCTAACCAGAACATGCGCCGAGCACTGGACGCGCTGACCTTAGCGAAATTGTTCCCCGGCGAAATCGCTAACGCAGCAGCGGCTCAGTGCGTGATGTCAGGACTTTGGCTGGTCCACGGTTTCCTCGATCAGGCGCACGAGATCTGTCAATCGATTCCAACCGCGACCGGCAGTTTTTGGCATGCCATCATGCACCGATTGGAGGGCGATTACTGGAACTCGAAGTATTGGTATCGCCAGGTCGGTCGACACGCCGTGATCGAACGAATCGCCGTCCGGTTGCAAGTCGCTTGGAACCCATCCGATTTTGTCGATCAATGCGAACGATTGCAAAAGACACCACTTGAATCGCCCGCCCAAATGACGGCTCGTCACGTGGCTCAAGTCGAATGGCAAGAGCTGTTCACGGATTGCTGGGCGCAGGCCAATAGTGGCCCGCCATTCGCGAAAGACGCTGCAATGAACTTACCTCGAACAGGGGATCTATAACCGTGGAATCGGAAACAACCAACGACCTCGGCGCTCCAGAAGCCAACTTTGCAGGAGCCCGCGTGGCCTCGTTTGAAAGTCGTCAACAAGTGGCGATGGAACAGTTGATACGTAAACATGGCGGCCAACCGTTCGTCAGCCCGTCGATGCAAGAAGCCCCCGAGACCGACGCCTCCTCGCCAACCTTGCAAGAGTTTGCCCACCGATTGTTGGACGGCAGTGTGGACACGGTGATCGCCATGACCGGCGTGGGATTCAAGTACTTGGTCGATGTTCTCAGCACTCGTCATCCGCGGCAAAAGTTGCTGGATTTTTTGTCCGATGTAACCACCATCGCGCGCGGGCCTAAGCCCAATGCGGCGATGCATCAATTGGGCGTCACCGCCACATACAAAGTGGCAGCTCCCCACACTTGGCGCGACATCTTGACCTTGGTCGATGCAAACGGCTTGGCGAACAATCGACACATCGCGTTACTGGAGTACGGCGAGACCAACCCCAGCTTGATTGCCGGCCTGGAAGCCCGCGGGGCCAATGTGTTGCCCGTCACGATTTATCGCTGGCTCTTGCCCGACGATATCGAGCCATTGCAAGCCAATATTCGACGGCTGGTGGCCGGCGAGATCGACATTGCCATGTTCACGTCCGCCCAACAAGTGGTTCATCTGATGCAAGTCGCCGATGCGCTGGGTTGTCGGTCGGCCGTGGTCGGAGCCTTAAATGAGATCGTCGTTGCGTCGATCGGACCAACGACCAGTGAACGCCTACAAGAACTTGGACTGCCTATCACATTGGAGCCGGACCAGGGCAAAATGGCACGATTGGTTTCGGCAGCCGCCAAATATTGGAACGAACAGAAGCCAAGGGCTTCGACCAAACCGCGTTCCTCGGGCCGGAGCATTACAAGAGAAACGGTACCACCTGCCCTCCCAACTCCCAGCTCGGTCGAACTTTCGGACACATTAATCGCACATCGCCAACAAGCGGAATTAGCGGCAGAAAACTTCAAACTCCAACCATGGTTCGACGGCCCGTTCTTGCGAGCCTGTCGCCGTGAGCCTACTTCCGTGACTCCGGTGTGGCTGATGCGACAAGCGGGTCGCTACATGCAAGAGTATCAAACCGTTCGCGCTCAGCACACGTTCTTGGAGCTGTGTAAAAACGCACCGTTGTGCAGCGAGGTCATGTGCACGGCGGTCGCGAAGTTGGGTGTCGACGCGGCGATTATCTTCTCGGATCTGTTGCCGATCCTCGAACCGTTGGGGTTTGAACTCAGTTTCGGACCGGGGCACGGCCCCAAGATCCACAACCCCATCGAAGTCGCTGGAGACATCGACCGCGTGCGTCCCTTAGCCGACATGCAAGCCTTGGAGTTCGTCACCGATACCGTACGTCTCACACGTCGAGACTTACCGGAACATATCCCCGTGATTGGATTTGCCGGAGCTCCGTTCACCTTGGCCAGTTATTGCATTGAAGGGGGAGGCAGTCGCAGTTTTCAACGCACAAAAAAACTCATGTACAACGATCCTGTCGCGTGGCACGATTTGATGAGCCGCCTGACCGACAGCGTCCTGGTGTATTTGAACGCGCAAGTGATGGCGGGCGCGGGTTGTTTGCAATTGTTTGACTCATGGGTGGGGGCTTTGTCGCCATCCGACTATGCAACGTACGTCTTCCCACACGTCTGCCGCCTCGTGCAAGGACTGGCGAGGAATGTGCCGGTCATCAACTTCGGCACCGGCAATCCGCAGTTGCTGCCCTACTACGCAGCTGCCGGTCCCGCGGTTGTGGGTGTTGATTGGCGAATCGAACTGGACCAAGCCTGGCAATGGATTGGCCCCGAGTTTGCCGTACAAGGCAATCTTGATCCCTTGGTGTTATTGGGCTCGCGGGACAATATCCAGCAACAGGTCACGCGGATCTTGCGGCAAGCAGCCAATCGACCAGGACACATCTTCAATCTCGGTCATGGCATCGTCCCCGAAACACCCGTCGACCATGCAATGGCCCTCGTCGACATGGTCCACCAGCAAAGCGCTCGGTAAGCTGTCAATATGTGTTCATCCCACGATAACAAAACTTGACAACAGGTTTGTTCAACCGCAGGCTGCCAGCGGACTGGCAGCTCACATGGTGCGTCGCCAGTCTCTGGCGGCTTTGGCCCTGAGGCCAGCTCACGTACCAAGAGGAATCAAGACACATACATCCCACGATAACAAAACTTGACAACAGGTTTGTCCAACCGCGGGCTGCCAGTGGACTGGCAGCCTACAATCTTCCCACTCCCTGTGGACTTCGTCAGTTGCTGGCGATCTGAACAAAAATATCGTGGAGCGTCGGGCGCTGCGACCGAAAATGGTTGACACTGCCCAAGGTCTGCAGGTATGCCAAGACTTGACTGGCACTTTCCAAAGAAGCCAAACCCGCTCGGGCGTTGGCCGCCAACTGAAACTGAACAATATCGCCTTGTGTCGTCACATTCGCGAACTCGGGACGACTCTGCAAGTCACACGGCCCATCGAAGCGAACTTCAAATTGGCGTTTGGCGAATTGGTTCTTGATTTGATCGACCGAACCATCCAGTACCTTATTGCCTTTGAAGATCATGAACACGGTGTCGCACATACGTTCGGCCGTGTCCATGTCGTGAGTCGAAAAGATGATCGTGGTGCCCTGCTTTTGTACTTCCAAGATCGTGTCCTTGAGCATCTCCATATTCACGGGATCCAAGCCACTGAATGGCTCATCCAAAATCAACAACTGTGGCTCGGCGACAACCGACGCGATGAACTGGACTTTTTGAGCCATGCCCTTGCTCAGCGCATCAATTCGTTTTTTGGCCCAATCTTTCGCGCCCAGACGCTCCATCCAACGATCGATTTTTCCTTGGCAGTTGTAACAGCCCTTGAGCCTAGCGTAGTAGGTTAACAGGTCGTTGACTTTCATGCGTTTGTACAGACCGCGCTCTTCCGGTAGGTAGCCGACGCGATCATCGGCCGTGCTCCCAGAACTTTGCCCCAACACCGAGACGCGGCCGGAGTCCGGCTGATAGATCCGCAGGATCATTCGCAAAGTTGTGGTCTTGCCGGAGCCGTTGGGGCCGATAAAGCCATAAATGCTGCCACTGGGTACCTGTAAATCCAAGCGATTGACAGCCACTTGAGAGCCGAACGTTTTCGTGACTTGTTCGATCTCGATGGCGGGGGAGATAGACATAGGGTTTACCGAAAAAACACGACTCTGTCAGGAACACGCGAGCATTCGCCGGAGCCACACAACCCCCAGCGTCTTTGTTAGAATAGCAGGCGTTCGTCCAAAGACCAAGTATCACCCCACCGGAGAGCCGCGCTATGAAGTCTGTTGTTTCGAAAATCCGCTGTGTTGGCAGCGGGCTATCCTTGATGTTTGGAGTTGCTGCCTTGTTGACCTCGTCGTCCATTGCCCAAGATAAAACCGAATTGGTGGGAACGACGATTGGTTCGATTCAACGACTGGACCCTGCGTTGGACGAAGTCCTGGACTCAACAGCCAAACTGGAGGTTTTGGGACAAGGCTACGGCTGGTCGGAAGGTCCCATTTGGGTGCCGACCGAAAAGCGATTGCTGTTCTCCGACATTCCGCCGAACAAGGTCATGCAATGGCGAGCCAGTGAAGGCGTCACGTTGTACCAAGCTGGCGTGGGTTTCTCGGGCGAATCGAAAAATGGTGGTCGCGAGCCGGGCACCAACGGCCTAATGCTGTCGGCCGATGGACACGTCTATGCCTGTTGCCATGGCGATCGTGTAATCAAGCGTCGTCGCGCCGATGAAACTTGGGAAGTTGTGATCGACAACTATCAAGGCAAGAAATTCAACAGCCCTAACGACCTGACCTTTCACAAGAATGGCGATTTGTACTTCACAGATCCCCCGTACGGTCTGGCTGGTGGACCGGACGATCCCAGTCGCGAACTAGATTTTTGTGGCGTGTATCGGTGGGACGGCAAACAAGTTCATTTGTTGACAAAAGAACTGAACCGTCCAAACGGCATCGCGTTTTCACCGGACTACAAGACATTGTACGTGGCACAAAGCGACGGTGCCGCACCAACTTGGACTGCCTATCCCGTCAACGAAGATGGCTCCATCGGCAAGGGCAAAGTTCTGGCAAACTCCAAAGAATTCTATGGCAAAGATCCGGGCTCGCCGGACGGTTTAAAGGTCGATGTCCAAGGCAACTTGTGGGCGACGGGCCCCGGCGGTGTCTGGATCATTGCTCCGAGTGGTAAAGTGTTGGGCAAGATCATGACCGGGCGACCAACTGCCAACTGTGGCTTCGGCGGACCCGACGGATCTTGGCTGTTCATGACGGCCAACGAACTGCTGTTGAAAGTTCCGACAAAGACCAAAGGACTCACCGTGCAGCCATAAAACGTCAGTCAACCGAAACAAAAAACAGCCCCAGACTTCGGCGGGCCGAAGGGACTGGGGCTGTTGCTTGAAACGAAGTTGTTGTTGTCTGTTCTCAGGCACGAGCTGAAGGACCAAGAGTCGAGACGAGCGCGACTCCAGCCCCTTGGCTCGAGCGTCCTTAAGGAGTCGTCGTTTGCAGGTCTCGCTCTTGACCAGCGATGGTGCCCAGGGCGCGCCAGATGTCTGGGTTAACTTGGTCCGTGATCGATTCAACCGAACCATCACAACGCAAGATGTTTACCAAGTTGGTGTGACCGCTACTGGCCGAGAATAAATTCTCGCCGTAGTTGTTGTCC
>JAEUIP010000192.1 GCA_016795075.1 Planctomycetaceae bacterium
TTGTGCGGCATGCTTGCCAAGATTCCAATCGCCGCGAGCCGCTTGATTCGGAAGGAAGCGATCCACGGCACATGCCGTCAGGAACCAAGGGAAACACAAAGCCGTGGGCCACCACCACAAGCCGTGTTGAATTGCGATCGCTGTATCCGCACTGATTTGCGAGGTCCCCCACCAATACACTCCCAATGTTCCGCCAAATCCTAAAGCCAATACCGCGCTGATCAGCACACAGTAGGTCGCTTGTTGCCCACGCGTTAACCAAGTGGGTTGTATCCATTCGAGCAGAAATAGGGACGAGCCGCTTTCGCGCATCTTCTGCGCGAGCCATTTCAGCCCCGCTTCTGTTTCAGCCCGTTCGAACGCAGGCTTGGCTCTTCCGCGTCGCAAGAACATTCGCTCGATGAATCGCTCGAACAAATCAGTGGTTTGGGACTGTGGGTCCGTTTTCGAAACGTCGACCGAATCGTTTCCCTCGCTGTCGTAAACTTGACTCATGATGTTCAGCAACAGTGGCGATTGAGCCAAGGTCCGGAGCGATTCGTTTTGCTCCAACATGGTTCGTAACGAGGACAACCGAGCCCCGCCCGCCGCCAGATATCCGTCGATCTGCGCATTGGTCAACGGCTGCAAATGCAAAGCTCCGGCGACGCGCAATCGATCGGGCAGCTCGGTGTATTCGTCAATCCGCGACGAGATCACGATCCCACACACGCCCACTTCATCCAAGTAGCGGTTGATCGACTTCACACAATCGCTACGCAGTTCCGCCGCCACTTCGTCCAAGCCGTCCAACAACAAAATCAATTCATGGTTGTCCAGCCAACCGCCTGACAACTTTCGTGGCACGTTGTACAGGTCGCTCAATTGACTTTGCAGCCAATCGCGAAAGGACTGGGTCGGATCGGCCCAGCGAGACAACGAAAAAACAACCGGGACGGGCAAGGCTGGGTCGCGGTGAGCCAAGTCAACCAGTTCCTTGCCCAGTTGCAACAACAAGGTCGTTTTCCCCGAGCCTGGTTGTCCCAACAACAGCAAGCGTTTCTGAACTCGTTGGTAAATTTCCAGTAGCGAATCTTCGGCGCCGACGGTCTCTCGCTGTTCGGAAGCGTATTCGACGATCCCTTCAAACGGATCATTGATCACATCGGACCGCTGGGTTTTTCCGATCTCGAGCAGGCCACTGGGGTTTTGCCGCTCCAAGATGCCGCGAATCCAATGCTCTTCGACAAAGTTCAACAAGCGTTGCAACTGAACTTGCCCGACTTCATGGCCTGTTTCCCGTTGGGGTCGTCGGCTTTGAACTTCTTCGTCCAGAGTCCATGCCGCCACATGGTCGTCCTGCATGTGCAGTTGCCAAGGAAACGCGGAGCGTGGTGTTTCACGCTTCAAGCCCACGCGAATGCCACGCGTGTCGGAATGGTCGGCCAACAGCAATGGGTTGTCTTGAGCCTTGACCGAACCGACCGCTTCCTCGTAAGCGGTGCGTAAACCTGCCCCCGAGGCCAAGCCGGAATAGAAACGTAGCGAAAAGGTCGTCGCTAGGTCATCGGCGACATCTTGGGTCGTTGCAAGGACACAGGGCACACCTGCTGCAAAGAAGTCATCGACCTGTCCACCTGTCGAGCAACCATTCAGAAAGATGAACCGAAGACTCTCTTGGCTCGCTAAGAATTGAGCAAAACCCGCGACCTGGATCTTTTGTTCGGTGCCGGCTTCTGATTCCAGCATTTGCTGAAAGCCGTTAGCGTGTCCACTGTAGTGAAAGCCAACGATTTGGTGACGTCGTTCTTGAAAGGCATCTTCGATTTCGGCCAAAGAGGGATGATCCAAGAGGACCAACTCGATATCGCGGCGGGAACGTAACGCGGCTCGAATGCCGCTGGTTTCACGATTCAGCGCCAAGTCCCGTCGTGGGTTCGCAAACACAAATAGAAAGACGGGGCGAGCAGGTCGGCTCATTTGTCGGCAGCATTCCCATCTTAGGTGTTCATCTTGAGCGAGACTTTAGTGTAATATAGGCACTCGAACCCGTCAATCAAAAGTAACCGTTCTCGTGTCGCAGGTTGCGTGCCGCAAGTCGAATGTTTAACCAGCAGGTTTTATAGAGCCCGAGTGTTGATCACGGACTGGCAGAACTCAACCACGCGACTTGCAGAACGCACCCAGTCCCTCGTTCGTGAACGGTTAACAACCCCAAGCTCCCTGGAAAGATTATCGGAATGCCTCGGCCCAAACTGTTTGCTTTGCTAAGTGGAGTGAACGACTACACGCCAAACGTTGGCAAGTTGCACGGGTGTCTGAATGATGTGGATGCTTATGACGCTTGGCTATCGGAGCGGTTTCCGGCCGACGAACGCTCGATTCAGGTACTAAAGGACTCCACCGCGACGCGCGACGGCATCATCACGGGCTTCCGGGAGCATTTGGCTCAGGCGGGGCCTCATGATATCGTTCTGTTTCAGTTTGCTGGCCACGGGGCTCGATGGAAATCATCAGCGGCTTTCGCGCCGTTCTACCCGGATGGGTTTGACGAAGGCTTGGTATGTTGGGATAGTCGACGAGATCCCAGCCAGGCGGGCAGTTACGATCTGGCCGACAAAGAATTGGCAGTGTTGGTCGCGGAGCTGGCTGCTCGTTGTCCACATGTGGTGGTGTTGTTGGATTGTTGCCATAGCGGCAGCGGGACGCGTTCGGCGGATGACTTTAGTCAGTTGGCGGTTCGCATGTCGCATCAAGTCGATACGGAACGTCCCTTGGACAGTTATCTCGCGGGACATTATCGACGCCTGTTGGAACAAAAGAAAAAGTTGGAGACGCCTGCCAGTCGTCACATTTTGTTGGCGGCCTGCGAACGCAAAAAGCAGGCCTTCGAAGGCTACGATCGACGCGGCATCTTTAGCAGCACGCTGTTGGAACAATTGGACAAGTGTCACGGTCAAACAACTTACGCGGATCTTTTTCGCCGCGTGCGAGTCACCGTGCAAAAGAAGGCTCATAATCAAACGCCACAATTCGAAGTGTTTCGTGGCTTTGATGGATACCAAGGATTTTTGGGAGCTCTGGTTTCGCAACCGAACAAACGCCACTTCTTGGTCAATTACGACCCTTTCAAGAAACAGTGGAAAGTCGACTTTGGTGCGATCCACGGATTCACGCCGGTGCAAGACAAACCACTCGAGTTTGCCATACTCGAAACGACCGTCGTGGATTCCGCAGGGCAAGCGAGCGAAACGATTATTGGTTCAGCCGTTGCGGAGTCGGTAGGTTTGACTCATTCGGTCTTGCAGGTCGACACCGAGTTGCCGACCGACCGACCGTTGTTCGCTGAGATTACCAGTTTGCCCGCCAATCCGTTGTTGGTGACTGTTTCGGGTGACCCTGTGGCAGTTTCGTTGTTGATCGACCAGTGGAAGACGGCCGAAGAGTTGTCCCTCGAGTTGGTCGAGGATACGGGGAACCGAACGGGCTACGGCATAGAGGCAGTGATCGATTCGCAACACGGTCCGGTTTATCGCGTGCACGATTATGCGGGGGATCGCTTGATTCAATCGGTCAAGGGCCACGACGAATTTGCAGCGCGGCATGTTGTGGGTTCATTGACGCAAATCGCCAAATGGGAAACGAGCCGCAGTCTACAGAATCATCAGACACACGTCTCGCCAGACACGATTCCCTTTCACTTTGTGCAAGAGCTCGGCGGCGAATCGATTCGCCACACGGAGTCTCGGATTCGATTTACCGTCGGTGAAGAGTCGATCCACGGGACATTGGTAACTCAAAACAAGACCGACCAACCATTGTATTCGATGTTGGTGCATTTCTCGGACGACTTTGGCATGACGATTTTGGACAACGATGAATTTCCATCGTCGCCACAAGAACGTACGCTTTTGTTGGACGGTGCCCCCGACATGGAGCTGTTTCTAGAACCGAACGGTCCCGCATCCGCCATCGAGCGGCTCATGTTGATTGTCAGTAGCCAGCCTATCGACGAGTTCCTCTTGGGTTCGCCGGAACAACGGGATCGCAACGCTGCGAATGTGGTGTTGACGCCCTTGCCATCGGGCGTGATCGAACCGTTCAAAGGTCGAAAGATCCGCACCGGGCAAAACAAACTTCCCGCGATCGATTGGTTTACCAAGACGATCGAATTGGAACTGGTGCGTTCCGGGCAACGCGTGGGGCCGAATGTGGTCTCGGTTCACGATTCGAGTTTGGAGGTCAAACCACACCCAAAATTTTCGGCCGATGTTCGACTGCAACCGGTTCAAAGTGGTCGCGGTGCTTCCGAAGATTCCAATTTTTGGAACGCTTTTGTCAGCGATGATGTTTCATTGGTATCGTTGGCACAAGCTCGCGGTCAGCAACTGGGTGTTGTAGAGTTGTCGAATTGGGATCAAGCGGACTCGTTGACCGAGCAACCGCTGGAGATTGAGATCGATGTTCCACTCCAAGACAACGAGTCGTTGGTCGCACTAACGTTTGATGGGGAACATGTCTTGCTGGCGGGGCAGTGCCAGAAGAAGTCGAGCGATCGAACTTGCTTTTTGTTGAGCGAGATTCCTGCCGATCGTCGTGGTTCACGGAGCGTCTTTTCCACGCTGCGATTGTATTTTTTCAAAACCTGTTTCAAGTTGAGCAGTGTGAATCGTCTACGAGCCATCAGTTTCAAGAAAAGTGGGACCGTCACCTTGGAGCGACATTCGCTGCGCGAACGAGTCGCAACTGCCAAGCGAGTTGTGGTGTTGATTCACAGTTTGCTGGGTGACGGGGCGGCGATGGCGAGCGAACTGCATCCAAATCGCAAGTCCCCTTTGGGTGAGGTACTGGGGACGGCTGACTCGGACACCTTGTTCTTGGCGTGGGACTACGAACAACTGTCGACCACGTTGCAGAGTTCAGCCCAAGACCTGCACGATCAGCTCAGCGCGATTGGGATCCATGCGGAGGATGGCAAAGAACTTGTCGTTGTGGGGCATGGGATTGGTGGTCTGATGGCGCGTTGGTTGATTGAACAGGGTGAAGGCCGAAAGTATGTGGATCATTTGATCATGTTGGGAGTCCCTAACGGTGGGGCGCCGTTGGGAAAGACGGGTTTTGCGGTAACGGCTGCCAAGTTGTTGTTGACTGTTGGGATCAATTTGGTTCCTGGAGTTGGGAACGCTGCGAGTTATATTTTGTCGGTGCTCGTGAATCTAAACAAAGTGACGGCCACGATTGATCAATTGGACTGCGACGGCGAGTTTTTGCGACAGTTGAATGCGTCGGAGGACCCCCACGTTCGCTACACGATTTATTCGGGCGACGTCATGGAGTTAGAAAGCAGCGATGGATGGCTCAGTCGTTTGTTGACCAAAGCCGGGCAAGGCCGGCTCGGACAGATGTTGTTTGACAACGCCGGCCATGATTTGTTGGTTAGTGTGGGAAGCGGGGGTGATATCCCGGCGACTCGAGTTCCCCCGCCGATCAAACATGAGATCGCTTGTCATCACTTCGGATATTTTGGAGCGAAACTGGAGAAGGTCTAATCCATGAACCGACGGTTGGGTGGAGTGGTGTGGTTGTTGGTCCTGTGGACCAGTGTGGCATGGGCGGATGTGATACCGCCGGGCCACAAGAGTGTCAATCACGAGTTGGTGTTTGAGGATTCCCTGTTACTAACCGAGTATCGCTTGATTGCGGCTCCAACGGCGGGTTTTCATGGCGTGGTGGTCATCAAGCCGGACGAGCCTTTCTCGTTTTCGACCAAGTACGGTACCAAGTTTTATCTTGTTCCGAAGGATGAACCGCTCCCGACCGATTTCGACCGTGAATCGTTCAGCAAGTGGCTTCATTGTTCACCTCCGATACATGAGATTTCGAGCGTGCCGTGGACGAGTCCCATATCTTCGGTGTTAACGGTATTGAGGTTGGACGCCATCACGGATACTGGTCCGGTAGTTGCGGTCGTTCACAGTTCGGAGCGCGACTCTGCCGGCCAACTTGTGGGCCAGACAGAATTCGAAAGGCGTTGGGTAATTGGGGGCACGGTGGTGCTCGTTGGCCTCGGGCTTTGTTTTTTGGCCAGGCGTTGGTTTTGGCAGGTATATTCAGCTCGCGATCTTGGGCGTTTGTCGGAAAGCGATGTTGCTGATGGGAACGCTGGATGAACCTTGTTCTCGAACACGAGTGGATTTGGATTCTCAGCTTCGGTTTGACCTTGCTGATCGAAGTTGGAGTGATGCTTGGCTGTCGGTATTGGTGTCGGATACCATGGGCTTCGAATGCGACGGGACCGTTGGTATTGGTGGTGTTTGCCTTGAACTTTGTGACGCACCCGATGGCGTGGCAAGCTGGTGCCTTGGGAGTCCCTTGGATGTTGAATGAAAGTGGCGTGGTGTTGATCGAAGCGGTCGGTTTGTTCTTGATTGTGCCGGGAGTTCGTCGTTGGGATGTAGCCAAATGGAGTATTTGGATGAATGCTGCGTCTGCAATGGTTGGATTAGGGCTGGGCGGGATCTTGGAGTAGCTTTCGCACAGTAAAAAACCGATTATGCTGATGCCTTTTCGCCACGACGCACCGCAATGGACACAAAGTGAAGGAATTTGAGATGAACACAGTCACAGAAATCATGGCCGAGCTCAAGAAGTTGGGCAGCGAACAAACGCGGAAGACATTCGCGCGGCATGGAGCCCCGGTTGATCAGATGTTTGGCGTTAAGGTCGGCGACTTGAAGACCATCGTCAAGAAGATCAAAGGCCAGCAGAAATTGGCACTAGAGCTGTATGCCACGGGGAATTCCGATGCGATGTATTTGGCAGGGTTGGTTGCCGACGGTGAAGCCATGAGCAAGAAAGAACTGGAACTGTGGGCCAAGCAGGCGACTTGGTACATGATCAGCGAGTATACCGTGGCTTGGGTGGCTTCAGAGAACGCTGCAGCGGCTGAGTTGGCGATGAAATGGATCAAGTCGAAGACCCCTAAAATTGCGGCGACCGGTTGGGCGACGTATGCGTCGCTGGTTTCGGTCCGCTCGGATGAAGAATTGGATTTGGCTCAGATTCAGGAGTTGTTGGAACTCGTCGGTCTGCAAGTTCACGCGGCACCTGGTCGAGTCGCGTACACGATGAACAATTTTGTGATCTGTGTTGGCAGCTACGTCAAGCCGTTATTGGCCAAGGCCAAGGCAATTGCCAAGAAGATTGGCGTTGTGCAAGTCGATATGGACGACACGTCATGCAAAGTGCCGTTGGCGACCGAAACCATCGCCAAGATCGAAGCGATGAATCGAGTCGGACAAAAGCGGAAGAACGTGAAGTGCTAGTGGTGTTCCCCGCGTGTATTTCTGTTCGTCGTCGACCACGCTGTAGTCTGCGTTGCTCCGTTCGCTGGGACTCGGCTGGTCGGCATCGTTACGTTCGCCGCATACGTTGAGGTTCGGGAAAACGTATGTTATTCGCGGAGTTATAATTTTTAAAAAACGAGTCTTGAGCGATAGCTGCGGCAGAAACTCTGCTTGTCGTGACTGGGGTGTGGACTTAGAATCCTATTTTTAAGGGCCGTTTCTTTTCGGGAGCTTATCATGCAAATAACCGAAATCCAACACGGAATACCTTGTTGGTTCGAGTTAGCTAGTACGGACACGGACAAAAGTTATTCATTTTATCATGCCGTGTTCGGCTGGAGTCGCATGGACATGGACTTGGGGCCGATTGGCACCTATTCGTTTCTGAATAATGCCAATGGCTGCATCGGGGCGATGTGCAGCATGATGCCAGAGCAGCAATCGCAGGGTCGGCCTTCCGCCTGGGGGGTGTACTTTGCCGTGGAAAACTGTGACGAGTCGACTGCACGTGCCGTGGATCTCGGAGCTAACCTTTTGGTACCGCCAATGAATGTTAGCGAACATGGGCGGATGAGCGTCATTGCCGATCCGACGGGTGCCGTTTGTTCGTTGTGGCAAGCCAAAGGTGGTGGCGGGCCGTTTGTGATGTTCGAAGATTACTCGATTGGTTGGGTCGAGCTGGCGACTCGGGATACCGGTAAGGCTCGTGAGTTCTATGCGAATTTATTGACGTGGACATATTCTGAATCGCCGATCCCCATTCCTGATTCGGGCAACTACACGGAGATCTCGGTCGGGGCGACTCGGTACGGTGGTATTTTGCCGATGAATCCTGCGTGGGGCTCGATTCCTCCGCACTGGGGAATTTACGTGATGGTACCGGATGTGGACGCATGCATCGTGAAAGCTAAAGAGTCGGGCGGTAGCAATCCATTACCAGCGTTTGACGCGCCGGGTGTGGGCAGGATCGCCATGATTTCTGACCCCACCGGGGCACATTGCTATGTAATTACGCTGAAGAGTTGATTTCAAATAACGTCGCGTCTCGGGTTTGATTGCTTTGTTGGGCTCCGGTTCAACAGTGGAACGAACCAAATCAAACAGCCGTTGTGGGGCGTTTCTACACGGAATCATAATAATCTCTTCACCTCACGAATACAGCATCAGGGGCTCGACAGTGGATTACTTCAAAGCCTAAGATCATGGCCACACGGGCCTTTGTTTTTGCAGGAGGAATATGCAAATCTCAGAAATGCGACATGGGATGCCTTGTTGGTTTGAGTTAGCGACCACGGATCCTGACACGAGTTCGGCGTTTTACCAAGCATTGTTTGGTTGGCAACGATTTGATCTCGATCTTGGTCCGGAGGGGACCTATTCTTTCTTTAGTAATGAAAGCGGCTGTGTTGGTGCGATGAGTCGCGCGCTGCCGGAGCAGAAATTGCTCGGTATGCCCTCGACGTGGGGAGTTTATTTTGCAGTCGATAACTGCGACGATTCGACCGCGAAGGCCGTGGAACTTGGCGCGAAGATCATTTTTCCACCGACGAATGTCAATGAACATTGTCGCATGAGTGTGGTTAAAGACGTGACGGGGGCCGTCTTTTCGCTGTGGCAGGCTGAGGGCAGTGGGGCTCCCTATGTCATGTTTGAAGATTACTCGATCAATTGGGTCGAGTTGGCGACGCCCGATTCCGCTACAGCACGTGAGATGTACGCAGCGTTGCTGGGCTGGGACTATTTCCAATCGTCGGCGATTGTTCCAGGCGGTGGCCCCTATCATGAACTGGCTGTTGGTGAGACCAGATGTGGCGGCATAATGCCGATGAACGCCGAATGGTTCCAATCACTGCCGCCGGATTGGTGGATATTTATTCGCGTTCCCGACGTTGATGCCTGCGTTGCCAACGCCCTGACGTTGGGTGGCACCAACCCAGTCCCGGTGTACGAGGTTCCAGGCGTGGGCCGAATGGCGATGCTTGCGGATCCGATCGGAGCAAAGTTTTACGTCGTCACACTCAACATGTGTGCGCGATAATCGACCCGCAGTGCCTGATTGGTCTGTCATTCGACCAATCAGGCGTCGCGAGCGATGTTCGATGTAGATCGGAAGCTATCCCATGCAATGGAGCATTCGAGTTTTCAATTGTTCCAGCGCCGAATCGCATCGGCGTCGCGCCGACTCCGAATTCGGACAATAGACAATCGCAACCAAATCTTGATCCGTGGCTTCGATTTTCCCCGCCAAAGAATCTTTGATCGGAGTTCCAACTGGCCGAGCAGGCTCTGAGGAGGCGTCGTACGTGGTAATCAGGTCGGTCAGATCGAGAGTCTGGCCGACCGAGTTGAAAACGTAGGTTTCGCCAGCGTTCCCCCTAGAGACATGAAGTCTTCGTGAGCATTTTGCAAGCGACAGCAGTGAGATTGGTAGGTTGAATTGCAAGCTGACCGCGTTTAACAAATCGACTGGCCCATTGATGGAGGGCAGATGCCCATCTCGAGACACACAGCCAGCCAAGTATTCTTGAGCCGGTTTGCTTCGGCCCGACGCCTTAAATCTTCCGAACCGCAGAAGTTGGCGAACTTCTTGACATTGCTCGTTGTACTCCTTGCTGTCAAAACGCTCGGCTGCTTCGATCGCGACTTCTTCGCAATACTTTCGCAAAGCTTCCGATGCTGGTTGGACTCGTACGCCCACAATTTCCAACACGCCGACATGCAGGTTGGACAGGGATTCACAGATGGATAACTGTATCGTCATTGTTGCTTCTTTCTAGAAAGCTGTTGATGATCTGGGCCTTTGTGCCAAGGCGATTTCGGAAGCTCAACTTGAATGAAAGTAGTGACTGGAATCGCAGAGGTTTGACTTGCGGAACGTACCAGGAAGCCTGGACACCGTCATTCGAATTCTTGAACAGCTATCGTTCGGGTAATCGAAGCATATTTTCGAGTTGCGTTTGTAGCCGCTTGACGATTTCCGAGTATTGGGAGGAAACGTTCTTTGTTTCACCGTCTCCGGAATGATCGTAGAGTTCCACATGGCCGTTGTGGTGGACGATCAAGCGAAAACGATTGGAGCGGATAGATTGGGCGTTGGACATGTAGCTGATGGCGTACATTTCGGTCGTATCGTTGACGGGTCCCGTAAGTTCAGGCACCAAGGAACGACCCGAAACAAAATCCGGAACGGGAATGTTGGTCAGTTCACACAGCGTGGGGAATACATCGACCGTCTGGACGACCATGTTGGACACTTGATTTCGGTGCGATTGATCGGGAGCGCGAATCAACAAGGGCGAATGAAGT
>JAEUIP010000193.1 GCA_016795075.1 Planctomycetaceae bacterium
TGGTCAAGGTTCTAATGCCGCTCGCCTTAAAGGTCGCAACGATATGATTTTGTGGGTGCTTCGAATTGTTTTCGTCCTGTTGGCCGGCAGTATTGGGCTGACATGGACGGAATTGGACCTGCCGTTTCTGACCTATGGCTACTATTGGATTCTGCCGGTGACTTTGTTGGCGGCAGTGGTCGTGATCGCGGCCGATGTGATGATCAAAGAAAAGCGAATCGACTCGCTTAGCAGCATTTATTTCGGGATCATTGTTGGTCTGTTTTTGAATTTCATGGCCATGCTGGCTTTGGAGCCGTATTTTAACCAACTTGTTTCGGCGAATGAATCCAACGGGCAGGCAATCCGTACGGCGGTATCGCTAACGATGGGCATCACCTTGTGTTACATCACGACAAGTTTTATTGTCCAGACGAAAGACGATTTCCGATTTATTGTGCCCTATGTCCAATTCTCTCGTGAGATACGCGGTGGGCGACCGTACTTGTTGGACACGAGCGTAATTATCGACGGTCGGATCGCCGATGTTGTTCAAGTGGGCGTCATCGATAACAAACTGATCGTGCCCAGTTTCGTGCTGACTGAATTGCAGAGTATCGCCGACAGTCCGGATAAGATTCGTCGGGCGCGCGGCAAGCGTGGGTTGGATATATTGAATCGGATGCAGAGCGATCAAAACATCGACCTGTCGATTTACGACCGCGAGCATTCAGAAATATCAGGTCTGCCGATTGATCAGAGGTTGGTGCAATTGGCCCAGCAATTGGAAGCCAAGATTGTTACGAACGATCAAAATCTGAACAAGATCGCGAAGCTTCACCAAGTCAAAGTGGTGAACCTGAACGATTTAGCCAATTCGATGAAATCAATATTGTTGCCTGGCGAGAAACTTGCGACTCGAATTGTGCGTCCCGGTGAAAGTGCAGGGCAGGGCGTTGGATACTTGGAAGATGGCACGATGATCGTCGTTGACGGGGCGCGAGACTTGATTGGTAAAGACGTGACGGCTTCGGTTACAAGTGTCCTGCAAACGAGCGCTGGTCGGATGATCTTCGGCACTTTGGATCAGACGCCAGCTCCCAAGCCAACGCGATAATTTGGAAACAGCCAAGGTCCAGGATACCAACGGATCAGCCGGCTGTTGTCGATCGACTTATCGGGTGACGATCGACCGCCGACCTCGGTGAAGTTCGGAGCGGGGCATTGATAACGTTCGGCGAGAAACTCGTAAAATTCTCGTCGCCGGATGGGGTTCCCGTCGCTAACATTGATGATCGTCCAGGGTGGCATTTGTTGCGTTCCGAAGGCCAAGATGGCGGCGGCATCCTCCACGTGGATCAAGTTCAGCAGACCGTCGCCCGAACCGACCATAGGCTGTCCGGCCTGCAGTGCGGAGAGGTTCGGGATTCGAGCTAAGGAATAGATACCTGCCAAGCGAAAAATGCAGTAAGGAACTTTGGCTTGCCCGGCCAAGATGTTCTCACACTCGATACTGGCCCGTGCTCCCGGTCGTTCGGCGCCCAACGGGGCATGTTCATCTGTGGTCGGAATCGCAGACGTCGGAGGCAGGCTTTGCGAAGTCGGGCGGGGTTTGTCCTCTGGCGCGCGAGCGTAGACGCCCGTCGTGCTAACGAATTGGATTGGGCACGTTTCCCCAGGGAATCGCTGAGCTAAAATCAAGGCTGCTCGGGTGGCTGCTTGATAAACGGTCGTATGCTCCGCACCGTCGCGGCGATCATTTCCGACACAGATCGTGATGGACTTGAACGAAGGCAGCGAAGTATCGGCGGCCACATTGGCCCATTGCTCGGGAGTGGCGACGATGGCGTGAATTCCTTCAGCCTGGAGTTCTTGGGCTTTGAGTGGACTCCGAGTAATGGTCCACACCGACTGGCCATCGTTCAGTAGCCGGTGAGCGAGTCGCCGCCCCAAGAAGCCGCAGCCAAAGATGAAATGTTTGAACATCGTTCCTCTCAATCCTGTGGCATGCATCCCGCGATACCTCTGCTATCCTAACGCCCATGCTCCATAAAACAAACCCAGCGACCTCATGCATCGGCCGGTTGGCTCCGAGTCCCACCGGCGCCCAGCACGTTGGGAATGCGCGCACCTATCTTCTGGCTTGGCTGAGTGTGCGATTGCAAGGCGGCCAGTTGCGTTTGCGGATTGAAGATATTGATTCGCCTCGGGTCAAACCTTGGGCGATCGAACAAACCATAGACGACTTGCGCTGGTTGGGTTTGAATTGGGACGAACTTGAAATTGACGAACCGCGCGATCCTCAGTTGCGAGAAAGGCCTTTGCCGCCCGGAGTTTGGCTGCAAACCGATCGCTTGGCGATTTACGAACGTTACTTGTTGGAGTTGCTACGAGCCGGTCGTTTGTATCCCTGTTATTGTTCGCGAAAGGACATTGAAGCCGCCGCCAGTGCTCCGCATCGAGAAGATCATTTGGTGCGTTATCCCGACACCTGTCGCCAACGAAGTGCGACGTCCGAGATATTTCCTCATCTTCTGCGATCGGAGCAAGCCAACGACGGCTGTCCGTTACAGGACATGAATTCGCTTGCTCGTCCGTTTGCCTGGCGTTTTCGGTCGCAAGACGAGCCTTTGGAATTTGAGGACCTGGTCTGCGGTTCACAAAGGAAAAGCCCTCATGAGGAGCTGGGCGATTTTGTGATTGCGAAAAGCAATGGCCACGTCGCGTATCAATTGGCCGTAGTGGTCGACGATCACGAAATGGGCGTGACCGAAGTGATTCGCGGTGATGACTTGATCCCCAGCACGTTTTGGCAGTTAGAGATTTATCAGGCGTTGGGGTGGGTGCCCCCCAAGTTTGGGCATGTGCCCTTGGTTGTTGGTCCCGACGGTCGGCGACTTGCAAAACGCCATGGTGATACTCGGCTGTCCGAAATCCGTCGGCTGGGGCATGGACCCGAGCGTTTGCTGGGAGAGTTGGCCGTTGGGCTTGGTCTGCTCCCGCACTCTTGTCCGATCACCGCCCGAGAACTTTTGGAGCTTGTCCAGTCGACTTTGGCTTCCGGAACATCGACAGGCATCTGGGGAAGCCTTTCCCGCCAGCCGTATGTGTTGACGCAATCGACCTGGCAGGCTTTGCTCGGCAATTGAAGGGCGGGATTTCAAGCGACCGTTTGGTTCGCGAGTCAGGTAGTTTCGAAGGAAATTCGCTCCCACTTCGCAATTTAGACTGAAAACACTAAGATCTGACAAAATGTTTGAATGTTCGTCACCCCGAACGGTTACAAATGTTCGTTCGTCGCGGATTGCTGATCCTTCTGGCGTTCATTAGAGTCTACCGCGCCGGTTGGGGCTTGATTTTAATGGATCGATCTAGCAAAGTGCTCGATCGGTCACATTTCCCATCGCCGAGGAATATCAATGAAGATACGTGTTGGTTCGATAGTTTCTGTGTTCGTCGTGGCCAGCCTTTGGTTGGCTGCTGCCGTGGGCGATGTGATTGTTGTGAGTGAGACCTTTACGGGTCGACTGACAGCCTATACGACGCCTGGAGCCTCCGCGACTACATTTGCTCAGCTGCAGATGCGGGCGGATTCGCCGTTCCCTTTGCTTTCGGGGCTCTATTATCACAACGCGAGCAACCGGTTGTATGCAACGGAGTTGGACCGCAGTGGTGGGACGTCGAACGGCCGCGTGCATATTTTGAACGCCACGACTGGTTCGGTGTTGGGAACCCAAGATTTCAACTTCGGTGTTACCGGGATGGCGATTGGTTCGTCGGGCGATATCTATCTGTCCGATATGGGCTCCAATTTGGTTCGTCGGTTCGATTCATCGTTTGTTCATCAGAGCGACATCGTGATCGCTGGGGCTGGGTCGACATCGGGCTTGGCTTTCAATGGTGACGACTTGTATGTCTCGACCTTTGGCACCGGTATCTTCCGCTACGATGGGAACTCGGTCACCAATTTTTCCCCTCAATTTGCGGCGTCGGCTCAAATGGCATTTGATATCGATGGCAATTTGTATGCGGGACACGGTTTAGGTTTTTCGAACTACGCCCACCGTTTTGACGCTAGTGGCAATGAATTTCTAAATGGGGGGGCTCCATTCTTGGAAGTCACCGAGTCGATGGTCAACAGCTGGGGCGGTTCCACGACTGGGACGAGTCCGTCAGGGTTGGCCTTCGATGCGAACGGCAATTTGCTCGTAGCGGCCCTTGGTCGATCCAATCCGTTTGAGGGCGCCGGTGAACGAGGCGGGCTGTTCTTGTTTGACCGCGATGGACAACTGTTGGATACTTTTGCTAGTGGTTCACGCGCATATTCGGGTGTCGCGGTTATCTCGGCGGTTCCCGAACCTGGGACGGCCATGGTTTTGCTCATGGGTGGCGGCTTGGCTTGGGTCGTTCGTCGACGCCGTTGCTAGGCTTCCGCTTGGAAGTGCCACCACACTTTGTTGGGTATGCAAAATCCCGAACATACAAATGCGACGGGCAAGAGCAGCACTCTTGTCGGACAAAGAGAAGCATTGGTGTTGGCGAATCGTTACCAAGCTCGGGAGGTATTGTATTTGGGAACTGATGACTTGCCTCGGAATTTCGTGAACCGTCCTGGTTTTGCTCACCGAGGTTTGACGTTGGTCGAGTTGCTGGTGGTCATTGCCATCATCGCCGTGCTGATGGGACTGTTGTTGCCGGCTGTTCAAATGGCTCGCGAAGCATCACGTCGTACTTCATGTGCCAACAACCTGCGACAGGTCGCGTTGGCCATGCAGTCCCACCACACGGCACGCGATCGCTTCCCTCCTGGTTCCGTCGCCAAGGAGTACGCGGCACAGCCGGCGACCCCTTGGACATTTTATCGCTGGTCCGCCTTCGCCATGTTGTCTCCGTATCTGGAGAATTCAGCAGCATACAATCTGTTGGACTTGAGCAAGCCACTATATGCCGCTTCGACGGGTCAGTTGACACCCGAGAATGTTGCCGGGTCGCGCACGGTGGTTCCAACCTTTTTGTGTCCTTCCGATTCTTTTCGATTGCTGCACAACGATTTTGGACCCATCAACTATGCGGTTTCCACGGGAACCGGAGTCAGTGGGGGATCTCCTGTGGACACGGACGGCTTGTTTTACGTCAATTCACGTACCAGGATTGCGGAGATTACAGATGGTACAAGCAATACCATCGCCGTCTCCGAGAGTCTATTGGGTGTTGCGGGTGCGACCAATCGTGATCCCCGATTTGCCTATCGCTTCACATTTTTAGCACCTTTGACCGAAACCGCTTGCCGAAATGCACCGACGTGGAACTACACCGATCCCCGCGGTTTCTCGTGGGTCAATGGTGAGTACCGCAATGGCCTCTACAACCATTACTTCGCACCCAATTCTTCCGAAGCCGATTGTATGGGAGTCCGAATCGGGGGTGGACCCTCGGTAACGTTTACCCCATTTGGCTGGAAGACCGCTCGAAGTCTGCATGTCGCCGGAGTAAATATCTCTCGAGCGGATGGGTCGACCGGATTTTTGGACGAAGAAATCGACCTTACGATTTGGCGGTCACTCGCAACTAGGTCCGGCGGCGAAATTGTCACGGATTTCTAAATAGCTGAATATTTTGAAACAACTGTCGATCGGTTGTTCAGGGGACCACTGGAGTATGGCCAAAGCGGTTTCGAAGACTTTCGAACAAGCGGCGACACCTTCCCGAACGACCTGGGTAGATTGGTATGTTGTCATTGTTGCGGCGCTATTGATGAGCGCGACTTTACCGGGGCGGACCCATGGATTGGGTCTGATCACCAAGCGGCTCTTGGAAGACTTGGCAATGGACCCGGTGACTTTTGCCCAAATCAATCTGTGGGCGACCTTGATTGGAGCGTGCTTTTGTTTGCCGTGTGGCTGGTTAATTGATCGCTATGGAATTCGCTGGGTGGCATTGGCTACCGTCTTGCCGTTGTGTGCGGTGGTGCATCTATTGAGTCGCGCCGAGTCGATGTCGGAGGTGGCCGTCTGGGTGACTCTTACGCGCGGTTTGGGACAAAGCATGTTGTCCGTGATCAGTGTAACCTTGATTGGCAAGCGGTTGGCGGGTTCCGCTTCGATACCGATGGGCGTTTATGCCGTCGTCTTTAGTTGCCTGATGGCCGTATCGACGGGGTTGCTTGGGGCCTACATTATTGACGTCGGTTGGCGTCAGGCTTGGGCGACCCAAGCTTGGCTCTGGATGCTTTTGTTGGTGCCTAGCTTGTTGTTATTGCCTTCCGAAACCATTCACGATCGGCCGGTGATGTCTGGCGGTCGAGAGCCAGGAATGTCGGGTGCGACACTAAAACAAGCGATCTCAACTCCTTGTTTCTGGGTGTTTGCCATCAGCATTTCTTTTTTCGGTCTGATCAGCTCAGGGATTTCGTTATTCAGCCAATACGTCTTGGCCGAGCGAGGTTTTGCCGAGGAAGTCTATCATCAAACTTTGGTTATTGGACTATTGGCCGGATTGATCGCAAACCTTGTGGTTGGCTTACTGGCCAACCGAATTTCGTTGGCTCCACTGTTGGCGCTTTCTTTGTTTCTGTTGGCAAGTACGCTGGGCGTGTTTCCTTGGCTCACGCAGCTATGGCAGGTTTATGTCTACGCAGCGTTGATGGGGGTCGCTGGGGGGATGTTGACCGTGCTCTTTTTCACGGTTTGGAAACATGCCTTTGGGAAGCAGCATTTGGGAGCGATTCAAGGCGCTGCGCAAATGTTGACGGTCTTGGCCTCCGCGATTGGACCTCTGTTGGTCGCCCTATCAGAACGACAGAGTGGTTCCTACACATTGGTTTTTACGTCGGCCGCCACGATTGCGGCGGTGGGTGGTTTCGTTGCAATTTTTACGGCGGTTCCGCATGCAGCGAAGGGTGATTGGTTGCCCAGTCCAGCCACGCTGTGAACGAACGACTCCAAGTACTTCGACGATCGAGTGACGATTGATGATCTCGTTTTTGTTGATCCGAGTGAGCGTGTGGTTGGCTTTGGCAGCCTGGTTCATGGGCGCGGGGTGCCGCGCGATGTTGCCTTCGGGCTACCGTGTTTCCCAAGGTGCCGACGATCAAAACATGAGGGAATTGGGCTACCGTTGGTCGTGGCTTTGGAGCGCTGTAGCCACTTGGGTTCATGTGATCGCCAGTTATGGACTCGTGCATAGCTGGGATCATCAAGCGGTCGTTACTCAGACTGCTGAAGAGTCGTTTCAGGCGACCGGAATTCGAGCCGGTTGGGGCGTCTACGTGAATTTTGCATACGCCGGTATTCTGTTGGCTTACAGTGTCGCCATGATTCTTTGTCGTCGGCGGCTGGCATTTTTTGATTCGTTAGTTTTTTGGTTCACAGCTTTTATTGTTTTCAACGCAGCGATTGTCTTCAAAGGGGGAGTCCTTCGTATTATCACGTCGCTGGCGTTCGCGGTTTTGCTTTTCCTGATGTTTGCCAGCAATCGTCGAACAAGTGAATGATCGTCCCGTTTATTTGCTAAGCGAGGTACGACAACGGGTCTGCCCCTTTCCGGTCATGTCTCTTTGCCGAACATCTTGCCGGTTCTTCGCAGCGTCTGTCCCTTTTTTTCCGCAATGCCCAGCGATCACCTACAGCCGTGGACTCCATTGCGGGCGGTTTGTTTGTGGCAGAAGTCGCGGGAAGAGGCGGCGCGGTTGCTGCTCTGTGGGCTGGGCTTGTGGTTCCAGCCATTGGTCGGTGGTCCAGGTCGGCTGGTTCAGGTACTCTTCACTTGTGCCAAATGATTCGTAACCGGTGGCTTCCGTCGGCCACGCATCTTGTGTTGGCCACGAACTTTCAATCGGAGTTGTATTCGCGCTCCCTGGCAAGCGGCCCAACAGACCACCTTTGCTTCCCGCTCCACTGGTGCGCTGCAACGCGCCTTTCACGCCCAATTGGGCTGGGTCGCGAGCCAAGCTATCGGCGAACACTCGGAAGTCGGCGATCAATGGTTGCACTTGGACGGTGATCCGTTCGATGTTGGCCAGCGACGAGTTCAGTCGTTCGTAGACTTGGGGGTCAGTAAATAGTTTGCCCACCGTCCCGTCCTTTTGTTTTAGTTGCTCTGTGAACAGTTCGACGTTTGCGATTAGTGTTTCAATTTTGGCGACCGAGTTGCGCACGTCTTGAATCACGGCGGGACCTTCGTCGCCCAGGGTCTTCGTAAACGTCTCAAGCTGTTGCAAATTCAACTCGGCTTTTTCGCCTACACCTTTGAAGGGTTCGATGGCCGTGCGGACCTCGACCAAAGTGTCCTCGGCGCTTTTGACCAACTCAGGAATGCGACGCACGGTATCCGCTATACTGGTCTTCAGTTCTTTATCGCCGACCAATTCGCTGACGTCGGCCATGACCGAATTGAAGTTGTCGATCGCCAGTTCCGACTTGTTGCCCAAGCGTTGGGCCGTCTTGATAAATTCTTCGAAGTCGCCTTGTCCCTCGGACAACACGTCCCCGACCAGGCCTGTGATCTTGGCGATGTTGTCACTGGAAGTTTTGACACTATCCCCAGCGTCCGAGACCGAATCCAAGGTTCGTTTGAGATTGTCGCGGAGATCGATAAACACGTCGACAATTTCCAGCGGATTGGGAGCGACCGCAACGTTCTTGACCAATCCGTCGGCTTTCAAAGCCGTTCGCAAATCCCCGGCTGGCACATTTCCCGGCAAAAATGCCAACTCCGCATCCCCCAAGAAACTCGAGGTCTTGATTTGGCAGATCTCGTCTTCGTAGATCGTCATGTTGTTGTCGATACCGCAGGTTAACAACACGCCGTCGTCCAGCAGCCTAACCGATTGGACACGCCCAATCGTGATGCCATTCTTGCGAATTGGAGTGTCTTTGGTGACGCCTGGAGCAGACGGAAATTTAACGTTGATCGTGTACTGCGATTGAAACAAATCGCTGAACAACACCAGCATGATGCTGAACGCCACGGTCGAGATCACGACGACCAAGCCAACTCGCCAAAAGTACCACCGTTGTTCGTCCATGAGTATTCTTGTTCCGTGACTCTAACTATTTGTATCCCCGGCTAACTCGAGCAACCGTTCGCCCGCTTCGCCATTGACGAATTGGCGGACGCGTCGGTCCGAGGTCTGGTCCAGTTGTTCGGGTGTACCATCGAACAGGATTTGCGGTTGCCCGGCCGCCAAACGAGGGTAAGGCGACAACATGACGACCCGATCGGCAACGCGACGGACTGTGTGCATGTCGTGAGTGACCACGATGCTGGTGACCGGTGTTCGTCGCCGAGTCCGGATGATCAGTTCGTTGATCACGTCACTCATGACCGGGTCCAGTCCCGTGGTGGGCTCGTCGTACAGTAGCACTTCCGGGTTGACGATCAACGCTCGAGCAACGGCGACTCGTTTACGCATGCCGCCGGAGAGCTCGGCAGGGCTTTTCGTGATCACGTTCTTGGGCAGCCCGACCTCGTGCAGCCTCTCCATGACTTGTTCGCGGACCTCGCTACGTGAGAAGCCTCCCAATTGCTCCAACGGAAACGCTACGTTTTGGCCAACGGTCATGCTATCGAACAAGGCAGCGTTCTGGAACACAAAACCAAATCGTTGGCGAACCGCGGCCAGTTCTTTCTCGCGAAGTGTGTGCATGTTGTGGCCGTCAAATTCGACGGTGCCTTTGACCGGATCGAGCAAGCCGACCAAGGTCTTGATCAACACGCTCTTGCCACAACCGCTTTCGCCGATCAACGCCAGGGTTTGTCCATCGGGTACACTCAAGTCGATGTTCTTGAGAACCGTTTGGTGCCCAAAGCGGATCGTCAGTTTTTCGACCCGGATCAAGGGTTGTTCGGCAGTGTTGACAATATCGATCATGGTTGGTCCTGGGCCTACAGTAGTTTGGCTGCGCCAGGGTACAAAAATTCTTGCAAATTCTGAATGACGATTCCGAGGAACAGATCGAGAACCAAAATGCTGACAAAGCTGTAGACGAACGACGAAGTGGCTGCTTTGCCCACGCCTTCGGCCCCACCTTCGCTGTTGAAGCCTTGATAGCAACTGACCAAAGCAATGGCTCCGCCGAAAAAGATACTTTTGGCAATTCCTGACAAGAGGTCGAATCCCGTGACAAACACTGCAGAATTTTCGAGGTAATGGAAAGAGTCGATTCCGAGGATAATCACACTGTAAAAGAACCCGCCGCACACGCCCATGAAGTCCGCCATGATGGTCAGGACAGGAATCATAAAAAAGCAGGCCAAGAATCGCGGGACGACCAAGTACTTGATCGGATTGACGCCCATGACGGACAGGGCATCGATTTGCTCGGTAACCCGCATGGTACCCAGTTCCGCGGCCATGGCACTTCCGACCCGGCCAGCCAACATCGTGGCTGCCAAAACAGGCCCCAATTCACGAACCAGCGAAAGATTGATGACAGCCCCCAATCGGGTTTCCAGGCCAAGCTGCCGGAATTGGGCGTAACTCTGGACAGAGAGGACCATGCCGATGAACGTTCCCGTCAGCGCCACGACCGGTAGGCTTCGCACACCAACTTGATAAAGGTTCGGCATCAAG
>JAEUIP010000194.1 GCA_016795075.1 Planctomycetaceae bacterium
AGGAACTTTGGGTCGCCTTGGCGGGGCCGCTGGTCAATGTGGCGATCGCGATCGCATTGGTTGGATGGCTTGTCGTTTCACAGAGCTTTCAGCCTTGGCACGAATTGACGGTGACCAGCGGGCCATTTCTCGAACGATTGCTGATCGTTAATGTGTTTTTGGTCGTGTTCAATATGTTGCCGGCGTTCCCGATGGATGGCGGTCGAGTCCTGCGAGCTGGCTTGGCCTTGTTACTGGACTACACGCAGGCTACGCAGATCGCCGCCGTTGTCGGCCAGGCGATGGCACTGCTATTTGGGTTGTTTGGCATCTTGTCCGGCAATTGGTTCCTGGTATTCATCGCTTTCTTTGTTTGGATAGGCGCCGCGTCCGAAGCCAGCGTCGCCCAACTTAAATCGGCGTTGGCCGGTCTGCCGGTCGCGCGAGCCATGATGACTCGGTTCCACATACTTCATCCAGAAAATCCCATCCAGCATGTGCTGAGCCTTGTCGTGGGCGGTACGCAGCATGATTTTCCTGTTGTCGAAAACAACGAAGTGGTGGGTGTGTTGACCCGTCAAAGATTGATCCAAGGGCTGACTTCGTTGGGACCCGAATCGTCCGTGCGGGAATCGATGGAGACCGAATTTGTCACCGTCGATGCCAGCGAGATGTTGGAGGTCGCCTTGCAAAAGCTGCAGTCGTGTGCCTGCACCACGGTCCCGGTGCTCAGTCAAGGAAGATTGGTGGGGCTGCTCACCATGGAAAACGTCGGCGAATTTGTGGCCATTCAAACCGCTCTTCGCAACCGCCGTTAACGCCCTGCCCCGCCGTTCCCGCCGCTACGCTGGTGACCGCATGGATTGCCCCTGCCCCCATCCGTCGCATCCGTCGCCACACGGTCCACAGCGCGGATGGTGCGATGTCTCGCCGCGTTTCGCGCAACCGAACCACTAATGAGTCTGTCGCGTCCCTCCCATGTTTTGCCAATCGACGTGGCATATTGGTCTAGTTCGGATTCTTTGAAATCATTAAACTGGGCTGTCTGAGCAATCCATGTCAATTGAGCGTTTGGCACGGGCTGCGTAATTTTTTGTTGCGGTGTGGCCGGCGCGGATCGCCGGCGGCGCTCGAAAAAAGGGAGTTTGCCAATGAGCGAAACAGGAAAAACGCCCGGCCAGATCCCGGCTGGATTTGGTCCGGTGAGTAGTTCGCCAGGGACAGGCTCGGTGGCGGGAAATGTTGCGGCCGCGGGGCGTTGGGAGCCGTTTCGCTTCCTGCACGCCAGCGACCTGTTGTTGCATCGGCCCTTGCAAGGCGTCGCGGAGTACCCTCCCAGTTGGCAATCGGTGTTAGCCTCGGCGACGTATCATTCGGCGATTCGTTTTTTCGACGCGGCGATTGCGGAGCGAGTGTCGTTTGTCCTATTGTCGGGCAACGTCGTCGATTTGGATTTTGGAGGGCCGCGCGCGATTGCGTTTTTGTTGTCGCAATTCGAGCGATTGGGGCAACGTGGAATCGAAGTATACTGGTGCGGTGGCCAACAAGATCATTTGGAGCGTTGGCCGACAGCGATTGAACTGCCGCCAAATGTGCGGTTATTCCCTTCGACACTGGTAGATACGGCCACGGTGCGTCGACAGGGCAAAACCTTGGCAACCATTTACGGAGCGGCATTTGACCCGCACCGGACGTCGGTGAAAGAATTTCAGGCAGGGGCCAACGTAGGTTTCCCGATTGGCTTCACGCATGGCAGTTATGAGTCGCAGCGATTGGCGGGACACGGCATTCGGTATTGGGCCTTGGGGGGCAAGCTGAACCGCGATGTCATCACGCAGCCAGGACAAATCGTGGCGTATCCCGGCACTCATTTGGGGCGGGATTCTGCGGCGCAAGGCGCACGAGGTGCGATTTTGGTTTCGGTGGAGGCCGATGGCCAGGTTCGGACCCAAACCGTCGATTGCGACAGTGTCCGTTGGTTGAATCTGAGCTTGTCGGTGGCCGAGTCGGTTCATATCGATGCGTTGAAGGACTTGTTGGCCGACCGCGCATTGCAAATGACGTCCAAGTTGCCGGACCAACACCTCTTGGTGGATTGGCATATCGCCACGACCGGTGACTACTCGGCCGAGTTTCGCCGTGAAGAGAATCATGGCAAGTTGCTTAAGTGGCTGCGGCATGAGTTTAGCAGTTCCCCGGGATTGTGGTCGGTTAGTTTGACTTTCTCAGCTCCGCAAAACTTGCCGAAGGGCTGGCAGAATGAGGATACGATTTTGGGCGACTACCTTCGCGAGGTGGCTCGTTACCGACAGGACCTCAAGTTACCGTTTCACTTGGCCCACTATGCTGGCGGCCAAGACGAGATCGACGGAGTGACTCGGCTGACTCGCATGGATGCCGCTGTGCGAGAATCGGTGCTCGATGCGGCACTGCTAGCCGGTATCGAACGTTTGGGCGGAAACCAGACCTAATAGGAAGAGAGGCGATCATGAAGATCAAAGGCATGCGGATTGATGGGTTCGGGATCTGGCGGGACCTGAGCATCGAGAGCATTCCGGAAGGCATGACGGTATTCTTCGGCCGCAATGAAGCCGGCAAGAGCACGTTGATGCAGTTTATCCGCACTTGCTTCTTCGGGTTTCCCAAAGATCGTCGCGAAAAATACATGCCACCCGTCTATGGCGGGACCCCCGGCGGTCGATTGCAGCTGCAACGCATTGAAGGTTCACTGGAAATTCAACGGACGTTGGATTTGCAGCGTCCAAGCGATGACGGTGATGTGATCATCACCACACCGGAAGGCAGCGCAAGTGGTCAAACGCGTTTGCGGGCGATCATGAACGAGGTTGATGAGCCGATCTTCAATCACGTCTTTGCGATTGGGCTCCAAGAGATTCAAGAGCTTGGTGCTCTTAACGATACGCAAGCGGCCGATCACTTGTATCGCTTGACGAGTGGTTTTGATCGAGTTTCCTTAATCGACGTTTTGCGCGAGATTCGGCAACAACGCGAGAAATTGGTGGGCGGTGATTGGTTTGATCCCAGCCATCAGTTGGGGCGACTGCTGAAACGGCGAAAAGATTTGTTGGTCCAGATCGACGCTTTGGTCGCTGGTGGCCGGCGCTGGGCCAAGATCGCCGCCCACGCCAAAGATTTCTCAAGGCAATTGGCGGAGCTAGAACAGCAATTGGCGACCACCGATCAAGAAGCGCGGCAGGTCGAGATGGCGATGCAGATTGCGGATCGCTGGCAAAATCGTTGCGTGGTCGAGCAACAAATCGCGGCCTTTGGCTCTCTGCCTGATCTAGCATTGATCGACATCGCCCGGTTGGATCAACTGAATCAAGAAGCCCTCAAGCAACGCGATATCGTGAACAACCAATTGGTCGAACGAAAACACTTGCGGCAAAGCGTGGGCAGCATCCCAATCAATCGCCTGTTGTGGAAAAACCGCAACCGCATCGAGGCCCTAGGCGAACACGTGCCCTGGTTGGAGTCGGTGGAACGCGAGATCGCCCAACTGGAAGAGCAACGCCAGGGCGCCCAACAAAGTTTAAAAGAAGTCACGGCCGAAATCCAACGCAGTTTGGGAGTCGGCAACCGTGATGCTTCGGTCTTGACCCAAAACACGATCTCTTCATTGCATGGTGTGGCGCGAGGCATCCGCGAGGATCGCGATCGATTGACTCGAGCCGAAACGGAAGTTCGCGAAGCCGAGATCGAAGTCAAGCACCTTCGCGACACGCTGGAGTCGGCGCGAGCTCATGCGGGCGTTCAGCAAGGTGCCCCGTCGACACTCGAGGAAACGTCACGATTGGCCAATCGATTGCGAAAGCGCACCGAGTTGGACAAAAAGATCGAATCACTGGAAACATCCCGCCGAGAAATGCAACGCGACCTGGATGTGGTCGTCGAGAACCAAGAACTACCGGCATCTCGGTTGTTGGTGATCGGGGGTGTGATCTTGGCGGGTTTATTACTTGCGTTTTTTGGCTCGCAAAACTTACTAAGTCGCGAAGTCGAAGAATCTATGAAGCCCGCCGGACTCTTAATGCTGATGATGGCTGTCGTGGCCTTCGCTGTTGCCTACATCATGAAACAGCGTTACGAGCGCAATGCTCGCGACGAATTGAATGACTTTCTCCATCAGATCGAATTGGTTCGGCAACAATTGAAACGCGCGCGGCAGACTCGCGATGAACTGGATGCCGAATTGCCACCGGGCGTCACGCATTGGGAGACTCGTTTGAAAGAAGCCGAGGGGCAGATCGGCAAGATGGAGGACATTATCCCGCTGGAGAACAAGCTTCATGCCTCCCGTCAGCACTTGGAAACACTCAAGCTGAAACGCGATAAGATCGACGGCACCGTCAAGAAAGCTCAGCGACATTGGCGGGAAACGCTGAAGGGCCTGAACTTGCCGGAGAAGCTAAAGCCGGCCGATATCAAGGACTTGGCCCGTTTGATCCAACGCTTGGAAACTTGGCGTGCGAGCTTGGAAGAAAGTTCGCAACGTCTGACGGAAAAGCAAAACGAACACCGAGTCTTTTGCGCTCGAATTCATGCCTTGGCGGAAGAAACGCAATTGGCGGCCGCCGAGAACAACCCGCAAAAACGCTTGGCCGAACTGCAACGATTGGTCCGCAGCCAGCGCGAGTTGATCGAACGTCGCGAAAAACTGGCTGCGGAATTCAAGAAGCTCCGCAGCAACTACCACACGCAACGAGCCCGGCAAGACAAGTTGCAAGCCTCGAAGCGTCGCCTGCTGTCAGCCGCGGGCGCGACGACCGAAGAGCAGTTCCGTGACTTCGCGCATCAACATCAACAGCGCGGCAAGTTGCGGGATAAATTAGAGGCCATTGATGAACAAATTCGCGCGGCCTTGGGCGGACATTTCCAGTGGGACGTCGTGGTGGGCTTGGTCCAGCGCCACGGGCCGGCGGGGTTGGAACGAGTGTGGGATAAGTTGGTGCAAGATGCGGAAGGCCTGAAGCAACGCATTTCGGGACTGACTTTGGAGCGAGGCAAACTGCTCCAAGAAATGGAGTCGCTGAGTTCGAATGAGGGCTTGGAGATTGCTCGCCTGGAATTAAGCGCGGTCGAGCAACAAATTCAGGACCTGACCAGGACTTGGCAGCAGTTGGCGGTGGTCAATCAACTGCTCGAATCGATTCGTGAGCAGCATGAAAAGCTGCGCCAGCCCGAAACACTGAAAGAGGCCTCGAAATACTTGGAAGAGTTGACGGACGGAGAATACCGACGCATCTGGACGCGATTGGTGGGCGAGAACCTGTTTGTGGACCATGAAGGTGGGCAAGCAATCAATGTGGAATTCTTGAGCCGCGGGACACGGGAAGCGGTGTTTTTGGCGCTGCGTTTGGCATTGGTCAGCGCTTATGCCCGGCGCGGGATCACCTTGCCTATGGTGCTGGACGACGTGTTGGTCAACTTCGACGAAGAACGTTGCCATTGTGCCGCCGAAGTCTTGGCCAAGTTCGCGAAGACCGGTTATCAAGTCCTCATGTTCACTTGCCATCATCACATCCATCAAACATTTTCGAAACATGGCGTGGCCGTGCAAGCGCTACCCCATCATCGCGACGTGATCAAGACGGAGGGCGGAGCCGTCGTCATCGTGAATGCAGACGATGAATGGGACTACTTGGTTGACGAACCGCTGGAGCCAGAATACAAAGACGACCTTGAGGGAGAAGTTGCTCCGCCAGTCCTGGAAGACTTGGTGGATCACGAAAACCTCAAGTCGGAAATGTGGTGGGAAACAGCCTACGAAGCTGCGGTGGAGCCAAGGAAAGTCAATGATTGAGATTTGGTTGGTGCGGCACGCCCAATCGCAGAACAACGCCGGACCCGAAACGGAGCGGCAACCGGACCCGGCGCTCACGTCTCTGGGGCAGTGGCAAGCGGACGCGGTTGGACGACATTTACACGAGTCGGGGCCGTTTGATTGGCGGTATGTAAGTGCGTTTCGACGAGCTTTGGAAACCGCCGCTCCGTATCATCACGCGGCGCCGTCCATCGTCCAGGGCTTTCAGATTTGGAATGACGTGTTCGAGGTCGGCGGTTGCTTTGCGGGATATGCGCCCCACAACCGACGGGTGGAACCTGGGATGACCGTCGAGGAAATCCGCGAGCGGTTTCCGTGGGCGACACCGCCGGCCGATTGGACCGCCGGTGGCTGGAATCAATTGACCGAATTCGAAACGATGGAAGCCGCAATTCCGCGAGCCGATCGCGTCAAACGAGCCCTGCACCAGTTGGCCGTAGCCGCCGAGCAACGACGGTCCGCTGACAAACCCATCGAAAGAATCTTGATGGTGTCTCACGGCGAGTTCATCGCGTTGTTACTGGCTCGTTTACTGACCGGTCAGCCGGACTATTTTGTGCGACCCAGGTCGATCTATAACACGTCGATTAGCAAAGTCCGTTTGGGCTCAGATCAATCGTGCCGCCTGCTTGAACTCAATCAAATCGCCCATTTGTCCCCGGGAGCAATCTCGAGTTAGTCGGGTGACAAAGGCGGCTATCGAGGGCCTCCAGCTCGCGATCATTTTCTCGTGAAACAGCGGCGTCCTTGTACCTGCGTGCAGTCGGTGGCCATCCACACTCACTCCGTCTAAACGACTACAATCAGGTCTGTCGAATTCCCAAAACTAGCACCATGATCAAGCAGGCGCGACCATGGCCGATGATCACGATAGTCCCTGGAAAGAAGCGCTAAGAGTTTATTTTAAAGACTTCTTGGCGCTGTTGTTTCCGGAGATCCATGCTCAAATTGACTGGTCGATTCAGCCGGAGTTCTTGGACCATGAACTTCAGCAAGTCACGCACGATAGCGAAACCGGGCGGCGTTACGCCGACAAGTTAGCGAAGGTCAAAACAAGCGAAGGGCTCGAACTGTGGGTCCTGATGCACGTCGAAATCCAAGGCTACATCGACCCCGACTTTGCGGAACGAGTGTACCTAATCAATAGCCGATTGTACGACCGCTACCGAGTCGACACGGTCAGTGCGGTGGTGTTGACCGACACCAGTCCCTCGTTTTACCCGGAGCGATTCGCGCGCGGACTGTGGGGCTGCCATTTGGAATTTCGATTCCGGATCCAAAAGTTATGTGAGTGGGAATCGCGTTGGGACGAACTTTCCAATAGTCGCAACCCGTTTGCGTTGGTCGTCATGGCGCAGCTTCGGGCGCGTACGGCCAAGGAGGGTGAAGAACGAAAAGAATGGAAAAAACGCCTCATTCGCTCGATGTATGAACATGGATTTTCCCGGTCGGATATTCTAGAATTATTCCGACTGATCGACTGGTTCTTGCAGTTGCCGCGCGATCTGGAACAAGCCTTTCTGCGCGAACACTATCAATACGAGGAGTCCAAGAAAATGCCCTACGTCACCAGCGCCGAACGATTTGGCATCGAGCAGGGGATTGAGCAGGGAATTGAGCAGGGGATTGATATCGGAATCGTTCGCGGCGAGCGGACCCTGCTTTATCGGCAACTGACCAAGAAGTTTGGCCCGCTGGATGCCGCGACAATCCAAAAATTGGATACGGCGATCGAGTCGGACATCGTCCGCTGGTCGGAGAATATCCTCGACGCGACGACCCTGGCCGCCGTCTTCGCCTAATCAAGTTGGTCAAACACTGATCACTGTTCCCTCCCGCGTTGTCTTGACATCGAACCCGGCGCTTTGCAATTGAGCGCGAATTTGATCCGCGCGAGCAAAGTCTTTTTGTTGACGGGCGGCGTCCAATTCGCGGCAGAGTTCGAGGGCGGCTTGATAAGCTTCGTCCTCTTCGTCGAATTCTCCATAATATTGTGGTTCTAGCCCCGGCAAACCTTCGCCCAAAGGCGCGATGCTTAGGACTTGATTGATCAACTTGAACGCCGCCAAATCTTCAGCGGGCGCTTTCGAAGCGTCATTGGCCCAAGGCAACACGACAGCCAACGCGCCGGCGATATTCAAGTCTTCCGCCAAGCAAGCCATAAACCGCTGGACAATCGGATGATTCAAGTCCGGCGGAGCAATCTTCCCTGCCGCATCAGCTTCCAAACGACGACGGAACTCGGTCAAACGCTTGACCGCTCCAGCGGAATCCTGCAGGCCCTTGCGGGTGAAATTCATGTTCGAACGATAATGGGCTTTGAGCAACTCGTAGCGCAAGACCGCTGGATGAACGGCGGACATGGTTTCGCCTTGGAACTTGGCGGTTCCATCCAAGAGTTGACGAACGGTAAAGAAGTTGCCTTTGCTCTTGGACATCTTTTCACCTTCGACCATCAGGAACCGGGCGTGGATCCAAAAGTTCGCGAAACTGGAGTGGCCCGACGCCCCGCACGACTGAGCGATTTCACATTCGTGGTGCGGGAAGATCAGGTCCTCGCCACCGGTGTGAATATCGATCACGGGTTGTCCCAAAAGTTCCCGCGCCATCACGGAGCACTCGATATGCCAGCCCGGATAGCCGACTCCCCACGGCGAATCCCACTTCATGATGTGATGATTGTCTGGTTTCCAAAGCATGAAGTCCGCGGGATGTCGTTTCAGCGCTTGGTTTTGATCGGAGACTCGTCCGCCTTTGCCTTCGTGCAAATGTTCCAGCGTATTGCCACTCAGGCGACCGTAGTCAGGAAAACTCTCCACACTAAAATAAACGACCCCATCGGTGGCGACATACGCGTGCCCCTTGTCGATGAGGGTTTTGATCATCGCTTGCATGCCACCAATATGTTCGGTCGCTCGAGGCGTTCGCTGCGGGTATTCGTAAGCGATCTTGTAAGCCAGACTACGGCCATCGTTGACGAAGGCTCGAGTGAAGTACTCGGCGATTTGGAACGGGTCGTTGGCGTCTTGAATGGCTCCCTCGGGAACCTTGCCGCTTTTCTTGTTCTCTTTCATGCGGCGGATGGCTTCTTGCATCCGATCTTGGCCGCCGCCGTCAGCCGCATTGTCCTCGGTCATGTGCCCGACGTCCGTGATGTTCATCACATGTTCAACCTGGTATCCGGCCGTTTCCAAAAACCGGCGCAGCAGATCGGCAAACAGAAACGAGCGGAAATTACCGATGTGGGCAAAATCGTACACGGTGGGCCCGCACGAATACATCCGGACCACTCCTGGAGTCACCGTGCGAAAGGGTTCGACTTGTTTGGTAAGTGAGTTGTAAAATTGGATTTGCACAATCAGTAGCCAAAAAAAGGGATTGGAGTACGTCGGGTGATTTGCCCAAACGGATGGCGGCACTTCCGTTCAATGAAGGAACGTTTTCGGTTCCATCCCGCTCGGCGACGCAAATCCGGGCAACCTGCATCCACACTTGGGCAATGGGGTTCCGCCCAGCCTTGCTCTGCGTTGCGGTAAAACGAAAACCACCCGGGATGGCGTTTAACTGCAGGAGCAGAGACTCGTTGGGGACCGTTTCGCCACACCTCGCTGGGGACCGTTGAACCGAAGGAGCCAAGCTTCGCTTGAGCGGGCATCCACCCAAGCGAGACGCCGCTCCGCGCTGCCCCGGACGTCCCGTGAAGTCGAATCGCGGTCCAACAGGTCGACGGGATCGCTCTGCGGGTGGCGACTGGGCAAAATGTAGCGTTTATTTGGACATGAAATCAAGGCGAATCTGCGGTTTCCGCAACGAAACGGCGGAGAAAAAGGTTCGGCCTTGCAGAAATGAACCCTTTGAGTAGAATCGGCGTCTTGTTTCGCGTCCCAACCAACATTTGGGTGGTGGCCGAACCAAACGGACGCAAAAAGCGCCCACCAGCCAAAACAAATGGCGGAGTAGCTCAGTTGGTTAGAGCAGCGGAATCATAATCCGCGTGTCGGGGGTTCGAATCCCTCCTCCGCTATTCTATACGGTAAATCTCGACTCGATTCGACGAATCTCTGCGCCGCTGTGTTTTGAATTGTTTCTGAGACGCTCATCCAATCAACCGACCGGTCGGTTTTGAAACTTTAGGCGTCACCCTAGCAGAATTCGGCCCCTTAGTTGGGCAATTAAAGTCTCGGACGAAAAAGCACGACCGGGAGAGCGGCAAACCCATTCGAAAGAAAATTAGCGGACGAGGATTTCGCAATTGTACAGTCGAGTCCCGATCAGCGTGCCATGGAGCGTTTCCGGTGCGGCCAGCGTTCCCTTGATGATCACTCGCTGACCCGGCTTCAAGTCGGCGACCTGCTCCCTTGCGGACTCTGGGAGCCCGCACAGTGCCGGTGCTCGGCCCAAAGCCGTGCTGGTACGTGACTGCTCCGAGTCGTACATCGATAACAAAAAGCGGTTCGTTTCCGAGCCACCATACACCGCATCGATCTCATGAACCTCGTCGTAGTATCCCTCCCACGTTACGGTCTCGCCGCGAAAATTTTCGACCAGCGAACGTCGAGTCGCATCGTCGGCTGGGGTCTTGATCAATTGTTGCCAGTCCGGAAAACGGATGCGGCTCGTCGCAAGGCTGGTCGCGATTTTATCCTGGATCACGACTTGCTCACCGCTC
>JAEUIP010000195.1:0-2485 GCA_016795075.1 Planctomycetaceae bacterium
AGATCGCCGATTTCAACGAAGGCCTCGCGACTAACATCGCGCTGCGTCCCATCGGAAAAATGGGCGACCACGCGCATTTGTTGGCGATCGCCGATCGAGGGCAGAACGGGCAATTTCGGTTCCAACTCGATCCGAGTCGTACGGATCGGCTGAGCTTCGAGAACAGCACCTGCGGCAATCCATTGGTGCAAGATCCAATAGGACTTGGAATCCGGTTCGATCAGACGACCTCCTTGATGCGGAACGGCTCCGGTCGCCTTTTGCAAAATCAAACTTTGTTCGGGGTTGGCAACGCTAACTCGCCGCGACCAAAGTTCGTCCGTCAGGGAGCGAAGATCAAAAATGGCATCGTAACCGCGCAGCGATAATTTGAAACCATTCTTGCCATCGGCCGCGCCATGACAACTGCCGGCGTTGCAACCCAAGCGCGTCAACATTGGCTGTACGTCGCGAACAAATTGTATTTCTGGTTCCGTCACGTTTACTTGCAGCGGAACTTCAAACTGTTGATCCAAACAACGAACCACGAGCGGTTCGGCATTGGTTCCGAGCGGCGAATCTGCAGACCGATGTTCCACAAACTGTCCGGGTTGAACTTGCCCCAACCCCGTGGAGTCAACCGTTATTCGTGCATCTTCAAATTTGGCCCAAGGAGTTACATCCACCCAAGAACCATCTTCCAATTGCCCCATAACCACAAACTGCACGTATCGAGCAGCCGAGTCCAACGTGACTTTGTCAGGCCATACTTGCATGGAGCGGATCCGCGGTGGCGCTTGGCGATTGGCGTCCTCAAGTTCCGCGGCAATTGGCGTCGCGGGCAATTGCCACGATGGATCGCGTTCGTTCGCCAAGGCGTTCGCTAAATCCATCGGGATCGGCGACCCTTGCCAGACAACTTCGCCGGTGGCCACGCGAACCTGCTCAATGGTCCCAGCGGCGGTGCCGTACCAAACGTGCTCATTGTCTTTGTCGAACACCATGGCATAGACGCCCGAACCAACTTCACGTTCGGTTATGAGCCGCACGTCGCGCGTCACGTAATCTTCGATTGCTTTGTCTTCCTCGGGAGTTCGCGTGCCCACGACCTTGACCAACAACGGCGCAAGTTCCGGAGGCAGCGCCGTATCGAATTCGTAGGAGTAAACCTGAATCTGCCCTCGGCCTTCGTGACTACTGCCGACAGCCAATTGATGGCCTTTTCGGGAGATCGCGACCGCTTGAATCCCTCCCTGTTGGGCGGGAAAACGCCGAATGAGATTGGCGTCATCACCGATCACCCGCGTGGTCAATCGGTGCACACGGTAGACTTTGGGAATTCCATCGGCCCCGCCGATCAGGATCTCATCGCGGTTTGGGTGCCGAGCAACCGCCGTGATGCCACCCTTCAAGACACCCGGCGTGATCGACGTGATATTGTCGACGAATCGCTCGGTCGCAACCTCGGTCAACTTGCACGTGCGGTCGCGACCGACGCTGATCAAGTGCGAACCGTCCGCAGAGAAAACCGTGTCGTGAACCCAATCGTCGGAGACGTTTTGAAACAAGATCTGTTGAGCAGATGCGGCATCAAACGCGCGAACGCTCTTGTCGTTGCAGCCGACCGAAACCTTGGTGCCGTCGGGTGACCAATGGACGCCGCGGACAACGTCCGCCGTCACGGTTCTGGACCATATCAATTGCCCACTATGGCAATCCCAAACTTGGAGCTCACCAAATTCTGCCGGGCGACCGCCAGCGACGGCCAATTTGCTGCCGTCCGGGGAAAATCGTACCGACTCGATGCGCGGCGACAGACCTATCAAACGATGGCGAATCATTTTCGAATTCGTATCGACCAACAACACTTCGTGTGTTCCCGATACCGCCAGCAGGGAATCCACTGGCGAAGCGTCCAGCGCCGTTACCGACGGCACCCGAGCGTAAACCGGTGGGTTTTCTGGAGTCGGCACGACATAAGGCGAGATCCAGTCGTTGGTAGCTCCTTGAGCAATCCAAGCTTGCAGCAGCTCCTGTTCGGCAGTTGTCATCGGATCGCCACTCGGCGGCATCGCAGGTTGGCCATTTGCAGTCGAGACGACGGCGACGATCGGACTTTTTTCTGGAGCCCCAGGCACCAGCGATGGCTGTCCACTGTCAGCCGGAGCCAACAGATTTTGATGTTGCGTCAAATCCAATCCACCTGCCGCATGACCAGGCTGGTGGCAGCCAAAACACTTGGCTTGCAATACGGGACGAACTTGTTTTGCGAAGCTGACCATCTTCGCGGGCTCGACTTCATTTTGCGCCAATGCGATCGCGGAAAAAGACGCGAAGACAAAAAGCATTACCAAAGGTGCAGAATGAGAAAGGCAGCGAACAAACCAACGCTTCAACATGCGCAGCGATTCCTCGTGTAGATGGCAGGATGGGAGGCAGGGGAGCGGGAGGCGGGCGAGGGCATCGGTTGCGATGATGGTTGGCCAACCACCACGAAACCGGCTCG
>JAEUIP010000195.1:2495-10478 GCA_016795075.1 Planctomycetaceae bacterium
ATCATCCCCTAAGCCGAACCAAAATGCAAGCGAATTCTGAAACAATCGTTCAACTTGCGCTGACAACTCGTTTTTCGTCGGCCGATTGCATCGCGGCAAAACACAAGGCCAACGACTTCAAATTTTGCCGGGCCGAGTGTTCTGGTTCACGGTCTTCCAAAATGCTGTTGGCCAATTCCGTCATCGCTCCACCGAACCCATCGGGAAACCAACCGCCGACCAAGGGGATCAAAAACTGGCCTTCGGCCGTCGCGACCGTGACGTTTTGTTCGGAGTAATCCGGGCCAGTCGAATGAAAGGACCCCAGATGGCCACTCACGTAAGTTTCGTTGAGCGGCAAGTATTGGGAGTCCCCATTGAGACAGAGCGAGGCTTGGGCATCGTCAAATTCGATCATGACTTGAGCCAACAAAGGAGGGCGCATGTTTTGTTCCTTGGTGGACGCAACACGGGCATAAACGGACCGCCACGGCCGGTCTGGCGTCAAGGCGATCATCAAGTCGAACCAATGGATGGCAAAGTCGTACAACAACAAATGATGAATCGCTTCGAACGACGTTCCGCGGGTCCAAGTATGATCCCAGTGCAAGTGGAAACGAATCGAGTTCACGTGACCGAGTAGTCCTTGGCGGACCGCGTTTCGCGCGTAAGCAAAGTGCGGTGCCCAGCGCGCGTTTTGGTTGACCGCCAAATGGCGACCGCATTCTTGGGCCAAAGCGACAAGTTGACTTCCAATCGCGAGATCTTCGACAAAAGGTTTTTGGCTCAAAACGTGTTTGCCGGCCCGAAGAGCGTCGGCGACAATTGCCGGTCGAACGTCAGGATGAGTCGCGACATCGACAATCGTGATTCGAGGATCCGCCAGCACAGCGCGGTAGTCGGTGGTTGTCGCGGCCGCTGGGCAATATTCCGACCGACGATGCTCGGCTTTTCCTAGGTCGATATCGCACAAATGCAAGACAGGGTAGCCCAGGCGTCGATACGCTTCCAAGTGGTGCTCGGTAATGCCACCGCACGCGATCAAACCGATCGCGCCGGGAAAAGCTCCAACCAAAGTCGGCTGATAATTCAGACGGAAGGGGGGCGGAACGACGTCGGTCATTGGTGGAGGCCTTTTCGCAGGGGGACAGTTCGGGCCGCTGGGAACAATCGGGCGGTTTCGGCGAATCGGCCAAACACGCGAGCTTGAAAGAACATTGATAACAGACGGAACGGTCGTTGTCGTCGGTGCCCAATGCCGATAGAATCCCCTTGGGCCCGGATTGGCCCTTTTTGTCGGTAATTCTTGGCAGCGAAGTAGCATTCATGAGTGAACAGGGATCGTTGTCCTACAAGTCGGCTGGCGTCGACTTGGATATTTACCGTGACTCGATGAGTCGTCTCCCGAAATTGATGCAGCGGACATTTTCGCCGCGTGTTCAACAGTGGCCCGGTGGGTTTGCGGGCTTGTTCCAGCTCGATTTTCAGCCCGGCTTGTTTGCTCGTAACTACGAAGAGCCCGTTTTGGTGGCTGGTAGTGACGGAGTCGGAACGAAGCTGGCGGTCGCCAAACTCATGAATCGACACGACTCCATTGGCATCGATCTAGTGGCCATGTGCGTCAACGACGTGATTTGTTGCGGTGCCGAGCCATTGTTCTTCCTGGACTATGTCGCCATGAGCCACGACGATCCACAGCGTTTGGAACAAATCGTCAAAGGAATCAGTGACGGTTGTCTTCAGTCGGATTGTGCCCTCTTGGGTGGTGAAACGGCGATTATGCCCGGGTTGTATCAAGGCGACGACTACGACTTGGCTGGTTTTTGTGTCGGCGTGGTTGAAAAAAAGAACTTGATTCAAGGCCAGCATATTCAGGTAGGCGATGCGGTCATTGGGATTGGTTCGGCCGGGTTTCACTCCAATGGGTACAGCCTGGTACGAAAAACGGTATTCGAACATGCCGGGCTCAAGGTCGATGATCCGACGGGTTTTTCGACCGAAACCGTTGGCGAATGCCTGCTGCGGCCAACCAAGATCTATGCCCGGTTGCTGCGGACGATTCGGGCCCGCTACAAGGTTAAAAAAGTAATCCATGGAATGGTCCACATTACGGGCGGTGGCCTACCGGAAAACGTCGATCGAGTCCTTCCGCCGGGCACCGGCGTAGAAATTGACTCGTCGGCTTGGACACCCGGGCCAGAATTTGGCTGGTTGCAGAAATTGGGCGGAATCCCGCGAGACGAAATGTTTCGCGTGTTCAACATGGGGATTGGATTCGTGCTGATTGTCAGCAATCATTTTGCTCCGAGTATCTTGGCAGCCATCCAAAACCAAGGTTTTTCGGCCTGGGAGATCGGGAAAGTCGTCTCGGGCAACCAAAATGTCGTGATCCTTTGAGCCAAACAGCGGATTTCTTTTTCGGGGGTCCATGAGTGGATTTCCCCGGAAAATCAGGACCTTTTTGTGGAGTCTCTCGAAGGGGCCGGATCCCAACAAAATGGACCAGGGACCTTGCTTGAAGTAGAATGAGGAGTACCAGGACAGCAAAGGAAGTAATGGCGGCATTCGGGCAGGCTTTTCACAAACCATACTTCCATTAAGCGCGCGTATCGGATACACTGATACGGGTTCGTTACTTTTCGCGACGCGGCTGCGGGCACTAATAAACGGCTGTTGGCACTAGATATTGGGGCCAGAGAAGAGGGATTATGGAGATTCGTCTTAAGGTCATCGGCGGAAAAAATGACGGGAAAGAAATCCCGGTTCAAGTCGCCGAATTTGTAGTTGGTCGTGGCGAAACCGCCCATTTGCGGCCGGCAAGTGATTTGGTTAGCCGCAAGCACTGTACGATTGCGACCCAACAAGGCAAAGCGGTACTGATCGATCACGACAGCCGCAACGGCACATTCTTGAATGGCGAGCAAGTTAAAGGTCAAGTTGATTTAAAGCCAGGCGATCGCTTGCGAGTCGGACGATTGGTTTTTGAACTTGTGATCGACATTGGTCAACCAAGTGTCAAACGACCGAAGGTTGATGGCTTGGCGGATGCCGCCCAACGCGCGACGGAAGTGGTCGAGAAGTTTGACGACGATTCGATCTCCGGCTGGCTATCGACGGTGGACCAATCGGCACATGCCGTCGAGCAGACCAAGCAATTTAGCTTGGACGATGCAAAGTTGCAGCTTTCGGCAGAGACGATCAACTCGGGTTTGGACTCGACGATTGTCGCGGACAAAGACGAATTGCTGCGACAAGTGAAGGAATCCGAGGAACGTGAAGCAGAAGCGAAGGCCAAGAAAAAGGTCGTCGGCAAACTTCCCGATAAGGCTCGGCAGATTTCCGACAACAGCACCGATGCAGCAACGGAAGTCCTACAACGGTTCTTTAACCGCCGTTAGTTGCAATAACTTCATTGGATTCATTAAGCGCTGGGTTGGTTGGCAACCCAGCGTTTTTTTAAATCCGCGTTCCGATAAACATGGACGTCGAATTTGCTTCTCCGGCAAGTTTTTTATTGCCAAGAATCGTGCAATATGTTCGAATGGTCGGCGAGTGCTCTGGGGATCGGGCGGTTCGAGGTCCATATTGTGGTTTTTCGGCATGAGTGACGACGCCGTTTTTGATATCAATGGGGTGGTTGCCGGTTGTTTGGCCGGTCGGGAAACTTCGATTGGTGCCTTGGTGCGTCGATACCATGGCCTGGTCTTTAGCCTGTGCTTCAGGATGCTTGGGCAGCGTCAAGACGCTGAAGACGCCACGCAAGAGACCTTTTCTCGAGTCCTGCGAAGTTTGGCCCAGTGGGATTCCAGCCGGCGTTTTGAACCTTGGTTACTTACCGTCGCAGGAAATCGTTGTCGCACGAAAATGGCCAAGCGACAGCGACAGGTCAATCATGTGATTGAAGAATGTGGCAGTGTCGAAGCGCCTCGCGTCGAGTCGGGTTTGATTTTTGAAGAAGTTTGGGCAGGCTTGCAACACTTAAGAGACGAATACCGCGAGGTCTTTGTCAAGTTTCATCTGGAACATCGGTCATTTGAAGAAATCGCCGATGAACTCAAGATGCCGTACGCGACGGTAAAGACTTGGTGCCATCGGGCACGAAAAGAACTCGCCGATATCTTGGCCCGGCGCGGCAATTTGGTCGAAGAAATTGGACAAGTTTGAATCGCAGCTTCACGGGGGCGGGTAAGCTTTCCGGATACAGACCCCACACGGATTTTTGACCGAGCAACGCCATGGAATGTCGCGAATTTGAGGACTTCATCAACGAGTTATTGGATCGTCGACTCCCGATGGAGTTGGACGAGTTGGCGTCGGAACACCAGTTGGCGTGCGAAGACTGCCGAAGCAGGTATATCTTTTTTTCGAATCTGGATCGTGTGGTTGGTTCGCGTATGGACGCCGCTGCCAACGGTTCCTGGAAATCCTCTGAAGACCGGCTTGTCGCGGATTTGATCCAGAATTGCCTGCACGGCGAGAAAGACGCCGAGCATGCGTCCGGAATACCGGTGGCCATGGTCGCTCCAATGGTGCCGGTGGCCATGATGGTAAGGCCCGGTGGCCAACGAAAACGCATGTGGAATCACCCGATCTTGATCTCCGGATTGGCCTTAGGAACTTGTTTGGTTCTTTCGATTGGAACTAGTTGGTTTTGGAGCGGGAACGATTCAAACGTTCAAACAAGCGATGCCAACATTTTGGCCAAGTCCGCGGACAGTCAAGTTGGCGGCGTGAAAAGCGCGGATGGCCACGAAACTCAAATTGCCGTTTCCGAATTGCAGGAATTGACGAAAAATTGGGACGAATCCGTCGTGGCCTTTGATCGGGGCTGGCAGAATATGGCTGTGGGCCGCGTTCGTGCGCATCAACTACCGGGGATCCAACCGGCGGTTTATCCGATCACTGGCGCGGTCGAGGCCTTTCGAAAAAACGTCATCGTTAGGAATCCAAATGGCTTGGCGGCCGGGGTGCGTTGGTAGGAAAGCCCATGACTCGTACATCAGCTCGATGGCAATTTCTGGTTTGTCGCCCGTGGTGGCTGTTGGCTCTCGTGACGCTATGTTTTTGGGGTGACTCGGAAGCCAGCGGTCAGCTAACCGCCCAATTACCTCAGTTCCGCCGTTTCCAAATCAATGGTTCCATCATGGTGCCTGACCGAGGTTCTGCCTACATGGGCGGTGTGAGTGGGTCGGGAATTGGGAGTCGGCAATACGGTGCATTTCCTGGCCGACCGTTTTCAAACCGTGCCATCGGTGGCGAGTTCAATAACGCCACCGTTGTAACATCGGTTGAGGTTTACAGCCTTCGCGAGATGGAGGCTCAATTGATGGGGCAATTAAGCCCCGAGTATCGCGAGCAATTGGCTAAGGAAGCAACCGCGACTGACGAAAAGGCCGAACAACAATGGGCAGCGGATCAAGCGAAGTTTCGTGAGTTGCGGCAGAAACACGCCGCCGAAAAAACCGAACGAGCCAAAGAGGATGTGCGTTGGGCCCGAAAGTTCGCTGCTGCGGGCAATCACCTAGCGGCTGACATGTATTATCAACAAGCGATCGAATCACTCCCGCCTGATCTAGCGGTTTTGGCGGAGCAAGAACTCCAAACTTATCAAAAATCCCGGGCGAATCGATAATTGTTATTTGCAGTGCCCGTCCACTTGGCCGCCGGAATATCAGGACTGGAAATTCTGACTTCCTCGAGCGATCTTGGCGCGAACCGTCGTTCGAGAAGTCGTCCCCCGCAGTTGCCCCCCGTGCTCCCAGTCCGTTTGATTGCGCTTGGACGTTCACCATTCTCCGAAGCGTCGCGCGTGAGTTCGGGCTTAGGGAAGCCGCCAAGCCGTTCCATCGTTGCCCGCATCGATGAACGGCGTTCCAAGCCACTGCAGCGGGTTGTGAATACCAACGACAGCCCCCGCGCTAACATTGGCCTTTACCGGGATTCTAACTCATTACCGCCGGGTTTGCGGACACATCGTCAATTCCTGGAAAGCCAGTCGCCGCGCGGAGTAGTCCCCCAAAATGGGGCGATTGGCAACACGTGCGTTTACGAAGAAGTCGGGCGATTTGGATTGGCAACGTTCAACAAGACACTGGAAATTTCATGATATTCGTTGGTCACAAACAGTTCGGCAAAATGTTCCAAAAACAACTTGGCCTGAGCGGCGTTCATAAAATCGCGATCGCTGCGGATGCACAGCCTAAGTTTCCGCTGATACGTTAGCACGCCGACAGCCGCTCGCGTCCCTTTCCGCAAGGGCGGAGAGCCTGAGACGTCCGCCAATACTAGATTGCCACACTTCAAACCGTCGCCACTGCGCGGCAATTTGACCCAGAACCGCCGTGTCGGATCGCCGGTGTTCGAGAATACGACGGTCGCCAGACAATCGGTGTTGACCCGCAAACTCACGATCGCTTCGTTATTGTCGACCGGTGTCTCAATCAGGAAACGCATGAAGTCCGAATTGAACCGCCGGTGCTTCAGATGTGCCAATTCCATTCTCAATTGGCCAGCAAAGCTTGGATCCGAAATTTCTTCTTTCGTTCGATGCACCAAAGCATAACTGACATAGTTGGCAGCAAGGAACTGAGGTTGCGCGTCATTCCGGAGATCCAGCGGCATGTTCACGCAAATCGTACCCTTCGGTGAGTCGGCTGAAAAAACGTGGTTCCATTGGAGCAACGCGACGAACAAACTTTCTAACAAGGCGTCATTGACCGTTTGGCCACGATCCTGAGCAATCAAACGCAGTTGCTTGAACTGTTCTTTATCAAAATCCAGATTGAAGATATCAGGAAAGCTGCCCTGATCCGGCGCCGAATACTTTGCAGTTGCACAAGCCAAGACCTGGACTGGTTGTTCGATCCGTTCGATCGCCAACTGACGTTGTTCCGCCGTACTCGGTTGCAGGACCTCGGGGCTCAAATTATTCCGCAATCGATTACGCAGTTCGGCTGGATTGACTTCCGGCAATGGCTCCAATTGGTCGCCCATCTCGGTGGCATAAAACCAAAGAATATCGCCCACAAATTGGTAAGCTGCCAATCCATCAACAGCCGCATGGTGAAACAAGAAGACACAACGCGCGCGTTGATGGTTATGACGAACCCAGCAACGAAAGCCAATTTCATGTTTAAGATCAATGTGATCGGTGTGGACCGGTTGATCGATGGGGGTTCCCCAATCGCCCCAAAGAACTTGGCTATCGTAGACTTCGGTTGCGACCCAACAGTTTCGACCACCTTTGGCGGGCCGGATGTGACTGCGCAACATCGGTTGGCGCACCAACGCGCGATCGACCGCGTCTTGAAAGATCAGCCGATCCAGGCACCCTTCGAACTCAAACTGCAAGATGAACGTCATCGGGAACTGGGGCGAATCGTCGTGAAGCATATAGCTTTCGAACGGCGTCAGATGCAGCGGAAACAGTCGCCGCTCCAAGGCAAAATCCGCAGGGGTTGGCCGGATCTGTTCTTTGTGAGTGCCGTTCAGAAGCAACGTCGAATCCCAATCAATCGGTTTCATAACTTGAAGCTCATGTTCCTCAAACAGTTGATCATCGGCCAGATCGCTGCTTTATACAAAAATTGTAATCACGCCATCACCGATCTCATAGCCCGCGCGGCCGCCCGCCTGGTCGTCCACCACCTGTTCGGCAATGAAACGAAGGACGCCGTCTCGGTGCTCGAGGGGCAGTTTCGTACGCCCAGTCCATTGAGATTCCGTGGGAACGTCAATGATCGCAAGCACGTTTCCCCCGCCAAATTCCCACCACATTTCGAACGACGTGTGGTCGTTTTGGAAGATGATCGAGCCGGACCGTCCTTGGCTGACGTAACGCAAACGTGGATTAAACTCCAATTCGATGCGATTCGGCTCCTGGGTGTGACGCAACGATTCAGCCTTCCGGTCCATTCGTTCGACGAATCTTTGAACATAGTCACGTCCCACGCCAAGCCATTGGCAAATGTCCTCCACTGCGCGACCGGCTTGAACGTGTTGCCA
>JAEUIP010000196.1 GCA_016795075.1 Planctomycetaceae bacterium
TGTCTTCACATTCTGCACATGCACCCGTTGGCCCACGGCAATATCGGATTGAGCGACGCCAATGGGGAGTCCATATTTGATGACCCATTGGCCAGCAGCGATGGGTTGCACTGCCATTTTGTGGCCGGCCGGGATCGGTTCCCTCGCCACGACGACTTGCCCATCTGTCCCATTCTTGCCATCCGAGGTCGTCTGGCTCTCCCAGCAACTTCCCGTTTCCGAACCTTGCAACGAGACGACCACATTGTCCTGGGGGTGCAAGCGAGCAAACATGTAAGTCCTATCCTAGGAATGAAGCAATGTCGCCACCGTCACCAGATGGTGGGAGAGATTGGACGTCGCCACCGTCGCCAAACGGTAGTTGGGGCAATGTAGCTATCGTCGCCAGACGTTGGTTGGGGTTGAACTTTTCACGGGGGCAAGTTGTTCCTACCACGTTCTGGCGAACGTCGCTAATTCCTAATCGCTGCGGTATTCTGCTAAATCGGCCGGGCTGCCACAACCACCACAGACCAACTCGCGACGCGACAATTCCAGAAAAACCCCGTTTTGTCGGTCCAGCATGGCCGAAGATCTCGTGATAACATTCTGAGGGGGCCGGATTACTCAGAAAATAACGACAGTGACAGGAACGACTCCATGTCCATGCATCGGTTGAAATCGCGATTGCCGCAAATCTTCCCAGAACTATTTTCGGTGAGTAGCGACTCGGTAATTTCTTTCTCATGGAATGCTTTCGGACTCCGATTCGCCCCGCTGGCCCTAGCTCTGACGATGGGCGTCAGTACTCTGGCAACGGCCGCAGTCGCTCAGGACGAGATGATGTCCGAGCAAAAGGACGAGATGATGTCCGAAATGGCCGACTCTCCGCCCAAAGAACGACCGCCCGTGACTGCCGAACAAGCGGCCTTTTTTGAAAGTAAGATCCGCCCAGTCCTGGTTACGAATTGCTACAGCTGCCACTCGCAGCAAAGTGGTCGCAGTGAAGGTGGTTTGGATGTCGATTCCGCGGCCGCACTGCTGAATGGTGGCGAGTCCGGTCCGGCGATTGACCTGGAAGATTTTGAGTCCGGGCTGCTTTGGAAGGCGATCAACTACGACGGCTTAGAAATGCCGCCCCAGGACCCATTGCCTCCGCATGTGATCGAAGATTTTAAAGTTTGGTTATCCCAAGGTGCCCCCGACCCACGCGTCACCAATGTGGTACGGGGCGCTTATCGCGTCACTCCGGAAGCGATTGAAAAAGGTCGAGAGTTCTGGTCGTTGCAGCCACTGCCGGAATCGTCCGTCGCAATTCTGACTAAAGTCGTGCAGCCGCACGCCTCCGGATTGCAAGCCTCGAAGCCTATCGATCAATTTGTGGAGTTGCAACGAGAACAACAAGGCGTGTCCACGCCCCCGACCGCCGACAGCTACACCGTTTTTCGCCGATTGTGCTTCGACTTGTTAGGCGTCCCACCGACGGCCGAACAAGTGGATTGGTTTCAAGGTTTGTGGGCCCAGGACCCCGAAGCGGCCATGTCCACAGCCGTGGATTACATGTTGGCCAGTCCCAAGTTTGGCGAGCGATGGGGTCGGCATTGGTTGGACATCGTGCGATATGCGGAAAGCACCGGTCGTGAAGTCAATATGCCGTACCCGCAAGCCTGGCGCTATCGCGACTATGTCATCGATTCGTTCAACAACGACAAACCCTACGATCGTTTTTTGAAAGAACAGCTGGTCGGCGATTTATTGCCCTCCCAAACTCGCGCCCAGAAACAAGAGCAGTTGATCGCCACCGGCTATCTGGCGATGGGCCCGAAGACGCTCAACGAACGAAATCCGCGCCAGTTTGAAGCGGATTTGATCGACGAGCAAATCGATGTGACCACTAGGGCCTTCTTGGGAATCTCGGTTGCGTGTGCTCGGTGTCATGATCACAAGTTCGAAGCAATTACTCAGGAAGATTATTACGCTTTGGCTGGAATCTTTGGCAACATGGCCACCCAATTCGGTGGCGTCAATAGTCAACGCACTCGCCATACGACCAATCTGATCGAACTGCCGCTGGCCGACGAACAACCCGCGATGCCGGCCCTCAAACCGGAGCAACTCGCGGCCATGAACGAGAGAATTTCTGAGCTTAACAGCGAGATTCGCGAATTGCGTCGAGAGTTCGCACAATCGCGGCGTCCGAATCGCAATCGTCCGGGCAACGGGAATTCCGGCGGCAACAACACCGCCGGTGGCAATTCCAATCAAACCGGTATGGAACAGCAGCAACGGCAGCAAACCTTGCAGCGTCTGAACGCCCAAGTTGGCAGTCTACAAGGCTTGGTCGACTGTTACGACAAAGACGGCAATCCTCGCACCTTATGTATGGGCGTCCAACCCAAACCACGGTCAACCGATGCACGCTTGTTGGAACGCGGCGAAGTCAATCAACCGGGAGCCACCATTCCGCGCGGCTTTGTGTCGCTGCTCGACAAATCGCCGCCCAAGATCAAACGCGACTCCAGTGGCCGTATGGAATTTGCCAACTGGGTCGCCAACGCTGAAAACCCGTTGACTGCCCGAGTGATGGCCAATCGAGTTTGGCAACACTTGATCGGGGAAGGAATTGTTCGCACGCCCGAAGATTTTGGAGTCACGGGCAGCCGACCGTCCCATCCCGAACTGTTGGACTATTTGGCGCTGCGATTGATCGAAAACAAATGGTCGATCAAGTCCCTGATCAAAGAGATCGCACTTTCGGACGCCTATCGCATCGGCTGGCAAGTGGACGCCATCGCGCGCGACAAAGATCCCGAGAACTTGTACTTGTGGCGGTCGCATCCGCAACGGATTCAATCGGAATCACTGCGTGACTCGTTGTTGTGGGTCGGTGGAACGTTGGATTTGGATCGCCCCCACGGCTCGCTTGTGGCCCAAGCCGGACCTTTGGAATTGGGGCGCGGGCAGCAGTTGACTCAGCTCTTGGTCCGAGCAGCCATGGCACGCCCGCAGATGGATGCGGCGGAAGGTGACGAAATGATGTCGGACTCCATGAATAAGGACGGCAGCAACGATGCTCGACCGGCTCGTCCGAATCGGGAGAACAGTCCCCTGATGGCCGATGACAACCCTTTTCGACGGCGCGATCTGGCCAATGCGAATGTGGTGGCGATCAACGAAGCCACGGTCAATCGCAGCTTCGACTATCGTTCGGTTTACTTGCCCGTGGTTCGAGACTTGCTGCCGCGGTCGATGGAACTGTTTGACGCCGCGGAACCCAGCATGGTGATCGGTGTACGCGAGCAATCCAACACCGCTCCGCAAGCGCTCTTCATGATGAACAACGAATTGGTGCGCCAGCAAGCCGTTGCCTTAGCGGAACGCACTTTGGAGAAAACCGGTGGTTCGTCACAAGCAATCGACTACGTTTTCAAGACCGCATTTAGCCGTCCGCCTGCTCCCGACGAAGTTGCCCAATGTACCGCGTTTATCGCGGAGATGACGGACGAGTTCGGCGCGGCCGCTCGAGCTCGTGACGCCGAACGTGCTGCCGAGCAAGAACGACGCCAACGTCGTGACGCTCGCAATCGTCGTGCCCAACGCGAACGAAACAACTCGAACGAAGCGACTCCCGCCGAAGCACAAACTCAAGCGAACTCCGCATCGAACGAGATTTCACCCGAACTCCAGCGTCAAGTCATGATCGCGTTTTGCCACGCGATCCTAGCGACCGCGGAATTCCGCTACCGGAACTGATACAGATTCGAGCACGTAGGCCTGAAGGGCCGACAGAGCCTCTGCCGGGGTCGCCAGGCCCCGGTACTGGTGAAGATTCGAGCACGTAGGCCTGAAGGGCCGACAGAACCTCTGCCGGGGTCGCCAGGCCCCGGTACTGGTGAATATTCGAGCAGAAAGGCCCGCAGGGTCGACACAAATCAAGCAACCCGAACCAGGCGAAATCCTCAGTTTCCACAAAAGAACTTTTTCCCAGGACCACCATCCATGAACGAACCTACCCAATCGCCGATCTTGGCATCTCGTCGCCAATGGCTGCAAAATGCCACTTCAGGTTTTGGCTTCTTGGCCTTTGCTGGCTTGAGCACTTGGGCCAATGCATCACCGATGATCGGTCTGCCGCAAGACCCCGGTAATCCGTTGTCCCCGCGCGAGCCGCACTTCCCTACCAAGGCCAAACACGTCATCTTCTTGACGATGGCAGGTGCCCCGTCGCACGTGGATATGTTCGATTACAAGCCCAACCTCAAACGCGATAATGGCAAGGCGGCAGGTCGAGCTGGTGGGTCGTTGATGGGTTCGCCGTTTTCGTTTTCACAGCATGGCGAATCGGGACTGTGGTTGTCGGAACTGTTTCCGAACTTGGCCAAACAAGCCGATCGTTTGTGTTTGCTCAACAGCATGCATGGGGACTCGCCGAATCATCCCACGGCCCAGACCCAATTGCATACCGGCAACTTCCAGTTTGTCCGGCCATCGTTGGGTGCGTGGACGTTGTACGGTTTGGGGACGGATAACTCGAGCCTGCCCGGCTTTGTCTCGTTGAACCCACCCGCCGGCAATACTTCGAGTTACCGAAACGCGTTTCTGCCAGCCGTCTTTCAAGGCACCAAACTGAATCTGGGTGGCAATCCCGGTCGAGGCGGCGCGGCCAGTAGTCGCGTTCCCGACATCACGAACCCGATGCTCAACGACCAACAGCAACGCAAACAATTGGACTTTGTTCAAAGGCTGAACCAACGTCAGAGCGAACAACTACCCGAGCACCCCGGTGTCGAAGGCGTGATTCAATCGTATGAATTGGCATTCCGCATGCAGGATTCGCTGCCCGAGCTATTGGACTTGAGCCAAGAGACCAGCGAGACCATGCAAATGTACGGCGCTACCGGCGGTCGCAGTGCACGGTTTGGTACGCAGTGTTTGATCGCGCGGCGAATGGTCGAGGCGGGCGTGCGATTTGTGGAAGTTCAAAGTGGTGGCTGGGATCATCACAACAGCATCACGAATCAATTGCCCCCCAAGTGCGAAGAAATCGATCAACCGATTGCGGCCTTGATTCAAGACTTGGCGCAGCGCGGCTTGTTGGACGAAACGCTGATTGTATGGTCTGGAGAGTTCGGTCGAACTCCGTTCACGCGCAACGGCGTGGGCCGCGATCACAACAACCGAGGGTTCTCGGCCTTTATGGTGGGCGGAGGCGTCAAAGGTGGGCTGCGTTACGGTGCCACGGACGAACACGGCATTGCGGCGGTCGAGAAGCCGATGCATATCCACGATTTCCATGCCACGATCTTGCACCTGCTGGGCTTGGATCACAAGCGACTGACCTACCGTTACGCTGGTCGCGACTTCCGGCTCACCGACGTTCACGGCGTAATCGCCCACGAAATCATTGCGTAGGTTGTCCAGCGGCTATTCCGATCAGTCCAATCATTCAGATCGGTCGTGCCTTTGGCGATGCACAGGGCGCTTGGCCTTGGATTTCCGCAGGGCGACGCTAGAATACCACCTTTCGCTAGGGCATTGGCGGAGCGTTCTCAGCGTCTGTGGGACGAAAACGCGGATAATGTTCAGTCCCGAAGCAAAGAACTTTTGGGCCGGTAGCTCAGTTGGTTAGAGCAGGGGACTCATAATCCCTTGGTCGCGGGTTCGAGTCCTGCCCGGCCTATCATTTGGCCCTTCGTCGTAGGGGCCTTTCTGTTACCTGCCGTCCGAAGGTATTTGGCTATTCAATCGTTTCAGCCGACGACGGCAACGACTCCGTGTCAACGTTCCGGCGAAGAGAAAAAGTTTGACCCAACAGGCAACTGCAGGTACCATGTCGCTCCGCCCGCCGCGATCCAGCAACTCGATGGAAGCCATTTATCAAAGCTGGGCTGGGAGATTTGCTGCGATCGTGGCGAAGCTCTGCTCTTGAAGAAACGGATGTAACGACGAGCATCAACAAATGATCTTCACTTGGCTGCAATCGAGAACCTCGCGCCGCCTGATCGAATTATCGGCCTTGCTTGCCTTGTTGTATGTTTTCACCTGCGTGTATTTTTGGGCCACGCAAGTTCCCAAAATTCTTGCTCCGCTTCCGGATCAACCGTCACATCCCGTGCGGATGGGAATGCCTTGCGAAGAGGTGCGTATTCCGCTTCCTCCTAACGGAAGTCAAACGCGCGAACCGCTGCACGCGTTTTGGGTCCCTGCCGAAAATTCGGATGCTCCCATATTCCTGTATTTGCATGGCCAAGATGCGACCCGCGGAAAAAACCTGGAACACACGGAGACATTTCATCAATGTGGCTATCATGTATTGGTTGTGGACTATCGTGGCTATGCTGAAAGCTACGGAACAGAAACACCTAGTGAAGCAACCGTCTACGAAGATGCGGTGGCGTCTCTGAATTACCTTACGGGAAAATTCGCCTCGCACAGGATTTTTATCTACGGTCATTCGCTTGGTGGTGCCGTCGCGATCGAGTTGGCGACGAGAAAAGAGGCTGAAGGTACGGCAGGGCTAATTGTCGAGAGCACGTTCACGTCCATCGCGGATATGTCCGCGTGGAAGTACTACGGACTATTGCGTTTACTTCCGATCGATTTTCTTCTGACCGAGCGATTTGATTCGTTGAGTAAAATTGAATCTATAAATCGACCGATTCTCTTGATTCACGGCAAGGCAGATTCCAAGGTTCCTTACCAAATGAGTCAAACACTTTACGAAAAGGCTGGAAAACGGGCGACGCTACATCTGGTTGAGGGAGCCGACCACGAGGATTGCTGTTGGATCGGCAAAGTCGAATATCGCCAACAAGTGAGAGACTTCGTCGCCAATTGCCGAAAAATCGCCGATCTTGGCCCGTAAGCAAAGTCAACGGGCAATTTCCAATTCATCTGATTCCGCTGGGAGACCGTAAAGCACCACCGCGAAGGTCTGCCAAGACCAGTGGGGCATTTTCGAGGTTTCTTGATTAGTTCGATTCGATCGGTATTCATCATGCTCCGAGTCCGTCCAGCTAAAAGAGTCGCATTCATGGGGCACGAAACCGGCGGCTTTCGCGGAACAACACCGACTTGTGCTTTGTCGCCCAATTCACCATGCCTCACGTTGAGCAACGCGTACATGCGACACGTTTCCGTTTTATCCACGATCTATTTGCCGGATGAGTGTGGGACCTTGTTTATCGCAGCTCAAACACTCCTTTGACGATGCCTTCTTGTCGACGACTGAAGACTTCGTAGGCTCGCACGCCATCGCTTAGATCAAAACGGTGTGTGATAAAGGGCGCCAAGTCCAATGCTTGAATTTCCGGACGCTCCAATAGCTGTTCCATGTAGTGCCGAGCTGGGCAGCGACCCGTGCGATAACTCAAGTTCTTGTCGTAGGCTTGCACCGGCGAAAAGGCAAAGGTTTGGTCGCAGTGGCAGCCGACGGTCGCCATCGTGCCACCAGGACGCACCAACTCATAAGCCATCCGCTGGGCTTCGGGCATTCCCACCAACTCCAGCACGCCATCCGCTCCGCGTCCGTCCGATGACCGACGTACTTCGGCCAATACATCCGCGTCCGGTGCCAAGGCGCGAGCTCCCAACTGTTCGGCCAACTCGCGTCGCTCGGGGACTGGATCGATCGCGATCAAATTCTCGCAGCCCTTCAATCTTGCCGCCACGATGGCCATCAACCCCACGTTCCCACAACCAATAATCGCGTAGGTTCCGCCCGGTTGAACCTCGGCCAACTCCGTGCAGAAATAGCCGGTGCTCAAGTTGTCGCCCAACAACAACGCTAGTTCGTGACTCACCGTCGGAGGTACTCGGAGCAAGGTTCCATCCGCCAATGGGACTCGAACGTATTGACCTTGCCCGCCGTGCAAGCCTTGTTGTTGACTACGCCACCCAAACAAATGCCCGTGAGGACAACGACTCGGTAAGCCGTTCGTGCAGTAATAACACTGGCCACAGGCAGTCGAGAACGGTGCAAAGACCAAGTCGCCCATCGCGAACTTACGCACATCGTCTCCGATGGCGACAATTCGACCAACAAATTCGTGACCCATCACGGTCCCAGGGTCCAGCCCCCGCTCGCGGCCCCAATAGGGATGCAAATCCGAACCACACAATCCGGCCATCTCCACTTGCACGATCACGTCCGTTGGACTCAGCAGTTCCGCATCTGGAATGATCTCGAAGGCAACTTGGGCCACGTCACGAAATGTAATGGCGAACATAAGTGTCCTGGTTCAGGGGAGGAGGCTGGAGTGCATGTATCTGCCGTCGCCCGACGGTGGAGATGGCTACGGGTGGTGCTCTTGCGGTATCCGACGTCGGGTGACGTTGGCTACCTGTCTTTGATCATAGCGGATCGGCGGCGAGTGCGGATTGGGTGGTGGTATTGCGAGTTAACGGGCCGCTGGTGCGTTCGACGCGGCGTTGGATCGCTTCGCGTAGGATCGCGGGGTTGCCGACAATCAAACAGAACTGTTGGGCCGCACGCGTGATCCCGGTGTAAATCAACTCGCGCGTCAACACCGGACTGGAATGGTCGGGCAGGACCAGTCCCACGCGCGTGAACTCCGAGCCCTGCGATTTATGAACGGTCATCGCAAACACCGTCTCGACATGCCCCAAGCGACTGGGCAAGATCCAGCGCAGTCCAGACGGACTTTCACTGTCGGGGAACACCACTCGCAAGGAGTTCGTGTTATTGCTGCTGCTGTCCGTTGCGGCATCGTTAGCCGCAGGAACGGGCAAGGTGACGCCGATGTCGCCGTTCATCAAGCGGAGGCCATAATCGTTGCGAGTCACCATCACGGGCCGGCCCGGATACCAATTTCCGGTCCCACGGAGGCAGCCTTCCCGGCGCAGCAACTTGGTCGTCTGCTCGTTCAAACTTTCCACGCCCCAGGGACCACGCCGCACGGTACACAGTAGTTGGAAGCCCGCTTGTCGTTGCAAGACTCGCTTGGCCCAATCGTCCAAGTCCTGCTCGGTCGTACCTGCCGGACCGTTTTCAATCTCCGCCAAGAACGGTCGGTAGCCGTCCAGGATAAACTGCGCAAGACGGGCATCGTAGGTCTGCGACACATGCAGCAGTTGCAAGTCATGATGGACGTCTGTCGACGTTCGCCCATCCAAACAAAGCCATGCCGCTTTCGCATCACCCGCGTTCACGGCTTTGGCCAAGTGCCCGATCCCGGAACTTGCCGCAAAGCGGTGACTGAAGCGGAGCATCGTGATCGCTTGATCCAAACGCCGCCCGGGCTCTTGCAGCGTGTCGAACAACAGGCCCGATAAAACTCCACTTTGATCGGGTTCTCGTTCGACCAGTGCGACGAACGATTCCGGCAGCGTCACGCGACAAACTTCTTGCAGCCAATCCCGAGTCTCTGGCCAGTAGTTTCCGGTATCCGCTCGTGAACAAAGTTGCCCCAGCACCGCTCCGGCCTCCACCGACGCCAATTGATCTTTGTCACCCAACAAGATAACGCGAGTTGTGTCGGGTAGTGCCGCGAACAAACACGACAGCAAGTGAATGTCGACCATCGAAGCTTCGTCGATCACGACCACATCCGTCGCTAGTCGATGGGTGCGATGGTGGCGAAAGCCTTGGCCGTCGGGTAAGGTGCCTAACAAGCGATGGATGGTGCTGACTTTTTCGGCCATGATCGTGTCCGCCACGGCTTGACCTTGTTCCGGCCCCAATCGCTCCGCGATTTGGGCGGTTTGTTTTCGTAGCGAATCGTTCAAACGCGCCGCCGCTTTGCCCGTGGGGGCCGCCAAGCGAATCGATAAGAATTTTCCAGTCGCGTGTTGGGCCAAAACCTGCAGGGTTGCCAGAAGTTTGACAACGGTCGTCGTCTTGCCGGTCCCCGGGCCACCGGTCAACACAGAAAACGCTTCCCGAGCTGCCAAAGCACAAGCCACTTTTTGCCAATCGAGGTCCTGGCCTTTGGCCGGTTTCGGAAATAGTCGATCCAAGACTTCCGCCAGCCGATCGTGGTCGACGGTCGGTGGATTTGCCAAGCGTTGTTCGATATTCGAGAGGATCGCTTGTTCGTAGTTCCAATAGCGACGAAGGTAAAGCAACGAGCCTTCGCGAATCAGTGGCGTATTAGAACTTGCCGAGCCCACGACCCAAGCCTGATCGATACTGGATATCCAAGCGGAAAGACTCAAGCCACGAAGCAAGTCGGCCGGTCGAACCAACGCCTCGGAAGCGGCTCCGTCTGGTTTGGAACCTTCCGGCGGCAGTGCCAAGACACCGTTGGGATCGCGCAGTACGGCTTCCAAGTCCAAGCACACATGACCACGTCCAACCTGGTGACTTGTCAAAACCGCCGCCAACAACAACGGGGCAGGGCAGTGGGCCGGGCCAGAGGCAGGGACCTGTGTCGCCAACCGCTGGGCTTCCTCGGCCAAGAACGTCCCCCAAGCCACATCCAACGGACGCAGCCATTGCTCGGTCAACCATTGCCGCA
>JAEUIP010000197.1 GCA_016795075.1 Planctomycetaceae bacterium
GGTCGGCTGCAAAGTTACCGGCCATGAACAAACGGGTACTATGGGGTTTGGCAGCAATTTCTATAGTCACTGCACTGCTGGCCTGGAAGATTCATCGGGATTGGACCAATTCGCAGTTGCACTTGCAACACGCTCGGGCAGCCTTCGCGCTGGGAAATCTCAATGAGGCGCGGCAACATGGCGAGTCCGCCGTCACGTGGATCGCTTCCCGTAATCATGCCGCAGAGGCTTGGTACATAAGCGGTCGAGCCTATTTGGAAGACCGACAACTTACCAGATCGGAACGCTTGCCAAAGGCTATGGAGCTTCTGGCGAGAATACCACACGACTCCATTTGGTATCCGAAAATGGCGTTGTCGATTGCCAATGACAAATTGTTTGAGGCCAAGTCACCGCGCGATGCCCGGCAAATTGTTGACGAGGCGTTGTTGATATGGCCTTACGACACAGAACTGAACCAGTGGAAGTTGATTTGGTTAACGGTCACGAAACAAACCACTGTGCTGGAATCATGTTTTAAAGCGGCGGCCAATGGTCAAGCTGCCGTTGCCGAAGAACTACTGAGGATCTGGTTAAAATCGCAGTTTTTACCCCATGATTTGGAGACTGCATTTGATCGACAACTGGGTGTCGCTGGTAACCAAGAATCAACGACCGATGCGATCCGTTTAGAACGTTGGACGACGTTGAGGCGTTGGAACTTGGAAGAGCCTGCCTACGTTGCCGCCATCAGTGAGTGGTACCTCCAGCGTGGGTTCTTAAACGAAGCGCTTGAACGTTTGCGGGAAGGGAAAGCCACTGCCGAGTCTTCGCCGGACCCTTACTACTTGAGTGTGTCCGTGCACGCGTTCTGCGAGTCAGGACAAGTGACGCTCGCTGCTTCGTTGTTGCCTTCACTACAACAACTGACATCCGGCTATCTGTATTCGATTGCCGCTGCCCGCGTGGCCTTGGCACAGAACCAACGCGATGTCGCCGTGAGAGAATTGGAAGCCGCGCGGCAGAATTGGCCTGGAAGGATCGACCCGTGGCTATCGAAAACGTTGGAGAAACTGTACCACGAAAATGGCGATGAAGATTCCGTGCTTGTCGCAAAGCAGTTATCCGCGGAACGTGATTGGCTGAACGAACAACAAGCAAGATTACGAGACGTTTTGGCCAAGGAGTGGGACTCGAGTGATCGAACTTGGTTGGCGGATTTTCTGGGGCGATTGAATCGTGACCTCGAAGTCGATATCCTGAAGTCGTTGCCGTAGTGCTTCGCCCAGAGTTTTGGTTGGCCAAGACTCGTGTCCGAGGACGGCAATACCCAGCCGTTCTTCCTGCTTCCTTATTTTCTTGGCCGACCAAGTGATGTTGAACATACTGGCTTTGCATGAAGGTCATGGGCATGGTCCTCCCGGGGACGGCGAGACCTTATGGCATTATTTGACCGAAGCCGAACACTTGCCGTTGACAATGGGCACCGCAATGGCACTTGTCGTGATCGTGACGCTGGTGGTTCTGACAATACGTCTTGCGATCAAGAAACGAAAACCGTCTCACCGGCTTGTGGAACCGATTCGCGTCCAGAATCCAAGCGATGGAAACCACACGCCACATCGGGTAACTCGCTAAGCCGGACTCCTCTATTCGAGATAGGTTGGTTGTAAACGCTGTACAATCAATTGCAGTGCTCGTTCGACTTGCTGAAAATTGGTTAGGAAACTCCAAGAGAGTCGCACGCTCCCTTCGACGCAAGAGTTCGTAAGCCCCATGGCTGTCAGCACGTGACTGGCCGTCGCACAGATCGAAGTACACGCCGCACCGTCCGAAATGGCCGCAATATCCCAGAGTGCTTCGATGACTTGCTCCGAATCCAAATCTGGAAATGATAAGTTGAGAACATGGGGGAGACTTTGTTCTGCGTCCCCATTTCGTGTCGGTCGTAAAACCGCCAATTTCTCCCAGACGAGATCTTGGATGGCTCGACACATTTCGGCTCGTTGCTCGTGTTCCTGCAAAGCCAACTCCGCCGCCAATCCGAGCCCAACAATCAAAGCGACCGGCAGCGTGCCAGGTCGCAGTCCCATCTCTTGTCCCCCGCCCACCAGTAATGGCCGAAGCGGAGGCAATTGTCCATGTCGGCGCCGGGCAATCAAAGCACCAATGCCTTGTGGTCCTAAGATTTTATGGCCACTAACACTGATCATATCGATTCGCGGATGTCGCAATGGCGACAACTGTTTGCCGAATCCTTGGGCGGCGTCGACATGAAACCAAGGCGAAGACTCTTTAACTTCACTCGTTAACCCGTCGGCAATCTCCGTGATCGGTTGAATGACTCCGGTTTCGTTGTTCACCTGCATCACGGTGACCAAAAAAGTCTCCGGTCGAATCGCCGACAGAATTTCCGATGCCGCAACTTGACCGTTCTTTTGAGGAGCCACGCGGGTTATCGTGAAGCCACGTCGCTCCAGCACTTGCAACGGTTCCAATACCGCATGATGCTCGATCTGGGTACTGACGATATGACGACGATCTGATGCGACGGCGTCTGCTTCGAGGCCAAGGATCGCCAGATTATTGCTTTCGGTCGCACCGCTCGTGAACAAGACTTCATGACGTCGAGCGGCAACAACCGCGGCGACTTGATCGCGCGCTTGTTGGACCAAGTCTTTCGCTTGTTGGCCGATCTTGTGGGGACTGCCGGCGTTCCCGTACTGATCCCGAAAGCAGGAGATCATACGCTCCAGAACTCGAGGGTCGACCGGATTGCTGGCATTGCAATCGAGATACAACGTCATGGCGCGACTCCAGCATTCGTACCGGAAGTTCGTGTTTGGCAAACCTGAACCAAGCCACGCAGCGCATTGAGGGCAAAGACGATTGGATAAGTGGATTCGTAATACCAAAGTTTCGCGAAATAGAATCCGATCGGCGACGCAGGAAAGCAAGTCCCATTCCCAATCAATTCCAAGAGACGATTACCACCCGAAATCAAGGCTTTGTAGGTATCGTCGAGCAGTTGCTGTTGTTCGCCATCCCGTGATCGCGCCAAATAACATTCGGCAAGAGCCTCCAAGGCCAATCCGGTTTCCTCAATCGTACTGGGCATTTCAGGAACAGCATTTGGATCAAAGTTGCGGCCGCCACCCCAGCCACCATCGGGGTTCTGTTGCCGCAACAACCACTGCCACGCCCGATGCCCCGCTGAATTCCAGTCGGCCCGCTCCATCTGCCTGGTCGCGACCCAAGCCAACAACACACGACTGGTCCCATAGACGGGGTTCTCTTCTTCTGTCAGATACTGATTGCCAAACCACAGAGGAACCCAGGCACCATTGGCCTGTTGCTGTTTTAACAGGAAGTCCACGCTTTTTTGGAAAGCCTGTTGGAAAACTCGTTGGTCGCGCTCGTCAAATTCTGGGTACCATCTTTGCCACGCTCGCAAGGCATGGGCGGTCAAATCGGCGCTGCTGCGGTCGAATGGCAATTGCCCCCAACCACGACAAAACGTTGGCATTCCACCATCGCGGTTCTGCGTTCCCAACAGCCAACGAGCGCCCTGTCGAGCCGCAGCCAGAACCTCTGGATCAGTATCGCCGGTTAACAGACCAAGCGCCAGCATGGCACCGGGAGTGTCGTCCGCGTCGGGGACTCCGCCGCTCAAAGGAGTCCACGCCCAGCCTCCGGGTGCCGCTTGCGTGAATGGATGTACGGATCGATATTGTTGATTCAGTAGCCACTGCCGCAAATCGCGTTGCTCCGTTTGGTTCAACACTTGCAGTTTCTTGGCATCACGTGCGTCACGCAACGCTCCGATGGAGAGCGTCGTTGCCCAGGTCGCCAAGTTCGTATCGATCGGCCAACTTCCGTCATCTCGGCAAGATTGGTCCAAGAATGCGAGGCCAGCGGAGACGACTGGATTGGACGCCAAACCGGCGCGCAACAAGCCAAGCGTCACAAAACTAGTGAGCGGAGTGGCTTCCAAGAAACCACCACTTGCCGGTTGAATTTCTTGCAAGATGCGCATCACACGTCGCTTGACCAAATACCTTACGGCATTCGTCGCGAAATTCCAATTTCGATAATTGGCAAAGCGCACCAAGCCAATCGCAATTAGCGCCGGCAATGCGTAACTGACCACGCGTAACCGTAGTTTGGCGTACCAAGCGCGCGGGAATGCGGCTAATTCGAATGGCAATTGTGGAATCAACCGCCATGCCGACGTAGGATCTCCCAATCGTCCCCGCAACGCCAACGCCGTGAGGATCGGAACCGAAAAGGTGTGATCCTTCCCGTAGCGCCGCCCGATCGCTGTTGCCAAGTCGCGAGGCTCCAGTTGGGAGTGGTTGGTGCCCAAGCTTTGGTTGACTGCTTCGAGTAGCCATTGTTCTGCAACGCGATTGGCACCGAGAAATCGCGAGTCGTCGCGAGGTAACGCCGCCCAAACCAAGGCCGTGGTACTGATGTTGCTAAGGCTTAAAGTCGTATCGCCCCAACCGCCGTCTGGGTTTTGAGACGCAATCAACCATGCCCACCCGGCTTCGCACTCTGCTCGTCGGTGCGATTGTTGGGCGCCGGTGCCCACGCCTGCTTTGATGGACTCATCAAGAGCCATGATCGCCGTCGCGGTCGACAACGCACTACTGGATAAGTATCCCGGCCAACAACCCTCAGGGCTACGTTGAATCAACAGATGCTGCTGAGTCGCGCGCCAAGCCAGTTCAAAGGGGCTGGCGTTTGGGCCATCGCCCGGGCTCATTGGCGTGTGAGATGGGTGTTTGATTTCCTGGCGACTCATAACAAACTTAAATGCCCCAAGGCCAATAGACCGTAGTACGTGTATTCACAATCGACTTCGTCATCTTCCCATCCGCCATGAAAGCCGCCGCGAGCATTCCAAAGCGAGTCCACAAAATCCAATGCCGGCTCGGAGATCGGTTTCAAGTCGACTTGCATTCCCGAAAGCGCATGCAGTGCGGTCGCGGTCGACAACAGATCCGGGACATCGATGCCTTCCATGACGCAGAATCCACCCGCGCGAAATCGCTGCCACAACCACGCCACCAAACGCGCATCGACCTGACCACCCAAGTGCCGAAACAGCATCGCGGCAGCACACGAAGGAGGCGTCAAACCAATTGCTAACTCGACACCATTTGCAAAGCCGCCGTCCGGGCAGCGAAAGCTGACGATGGATTCTAAAACTCGATCGCCGTGCGGCATCACACGACCCAGGTCTTGATACATGCCCAGAGCCAAGAAGCTCCCGTAAACGCTGCCTCGGGCGTCTCCCATATCGCTCGAAAACCCTCCATCGAGGGCGCGAAAGTTCTCTAATCGCTGGCACAGACTGTCGACAATGTTTGCGGGAACATGGCGATCGTGGATCGCACTTAGACAACGTGCCAGACAGGAAAGGTGAACCAAGTCCAGACCATCGCCATCTCCATACGGTTCCAAAAACTTGCGTAGACCCGCCAACGGCAATGGTCGCTGCAAGCCCATCAAACCGCCGATCGCGAACGAAGAGTAATACAAATCGCTTTTGCCCGCTCGGTCTGGAAAACCTCCGTCGGAGTTTTGTAATCCCAGGTAATACTCCGCGACCAATTCGCTGGAATCACCCAGCACTCGCGGAGCTAACCGAACTACTTGCAACATTTCGAGATTGAGACTCATGGCACCATCCCGTCACTTCTAACACAAAAATCTTGCTGACGACACGGCGCAATAATCCTTTCAAACCAGCGTTCGTAACGGAGTCCAACGAGCGAATCGCATTTTCTTTGTAGGATTCCTGCAAAACTCGACAGCGTTGAACGACTTCGTAAGTCTCCAACAAGCCACGAACCTCGGTCAATTCGTCCACCGAGGCCACTCGTCCCCATACCTTGTCGACCAACTGTCGATGTTGGGGGTTTGCCTTCACTCGTTCGCTTAATACGGCCAAAGGTAACGAGGGACGCATTGCCCCTAGATCATCGGGATCGTCGCCGCCTAGTAGATCGTCCAAGTCGTCTCGAATCTGATAAGCGATCCCAAGCGATTCGCTGAAGGCCGAAATCAATTGCAGGGTCTCTGCATCCGCGCCACCATAGGTCGCCCCCAGCAGTAACGCGACTTCGAACGCCGGCGAAGTCTTTTGGCGAAAGATCTCCAGCACTTCCAGGGAGCTCAACGGCCGGGGAGCACGCGTCCAAGCCAATTCTGCGCCCTGTCCCAAGCACAGGGTCCGATGACCAGCGATTGCAACACGCGTCAACGCTAGAGCGACTGAGGGCTCCACATCACATTCGGAGATCAGCCGATACCCTTCTCCCAATAAATAATCGCCCACGTTCAACGCGACCGGGACACCGTGCGAAACGTGTAGCGTTTCCTCGCCGTATCGTGTCTCGTCATCGTCTTCGATATCGTCATGAACCAAAGATGCCTTGTGGAAACACTCGACGGCGATGGCCAAGCGTTTCAGATTTTCGTTCGGCGCCACCTCCTGATCTTCCTGCATTGCCTGCCAAGCACACAAGGTCAGGAACGGACGCCAACGCTTGCCGGCTTGGGCCAACCGGCTCAGCGCCAGTTCTTGCGTCAAATCCCGCGGTGCACCCATCAACCGATGTAGCGTGGTGGGCGTGAACCACTCTCCCACCGATTGTCGCATGTGGTCCAAATCCAACCGGCGAGTTTGATCATCACTATGGAGATGAATAAACTCCCAGACCCATTCCAAGTCAACCGTCACGTCTTTGCAGTCGTCTTGCAGCAAGGGAATCGCAACCCCGGGAATCGCGGCAGCTTCCATGAATGGAAACGCTTTTTCCAACACGGACAAGCAGCTGACTCCGACAATGGCTTCAATTTTTCCAGTTTCAATGATGGCCATGACCAACGCCGAGCCTTCCGCGACCAAGACGGCGTAACCAAGGCGTTCCGCTTCTTCTTGCAAGTCTTGAATCGTGCACAACCCACATTGTTTGCACAACAACCCGAGTTCATCAAAGGGCGCTGGACACTTGTCTTCAATGCGCATGCATTTAGGCAACAGCAACAATCGTCGCTCGAACGGAACGGCTGCCAAGTGATCGCGCCAGACCTCGCTGTTCAAGACAACCGCAACATAGTCCGTATAGATCGGCAAGAGTTCATGACGAGCGACAAACTGTTCCGCGTACTCTCGCAACAAGCCGTTGCTGATTGGCGGGACCGGTTTGACTTCATCGACAAAGCGACGCAGTTCCGCGCGAATCCACTCGCGCTGCCCGCGAGTCTGTGGAATATTCTCTTTGGGTGGGCGATCCGCCTGAACGGGCACGGTGCGCGGTGGCGAAATAATCGTCAGTTGCATGCGGGATCTCCTATGTGTAAGCACCGAAGCCAAAGAAAAAGTGTTTCTTGGCGAACCGGTACAGCCAGTGTTTTTCTGGGATTTCTTCGCCCGGAGTATGTTGACTGCCTCGGGGAGTCAACGCTTCCATTTCCATCAGTGCGGTTTGTCGCTGCGTGGTGTCGGCGGCCGAGTGCTTGATCACCAAATCACGCACCAAGTCGGGACGTTCCAAGACCACACAGCCCCGCGTTGCCTGGGCCGATGCTTCGCGAAAGTCACGCAAGAACTCCGAACGAGTCACGAGTTGATAGAGACTTTGGTTGTCGCGAATATTTTCCGTCGCAAACTGAATGATCGGGCAAGGTTCGATGGCGCCCGACGGACCGATATGATGACTGACCCCGGTTGCCATCGGGCACAGCGCTTCCCCTTTATCGTCCCAATACGCATCCACGATGCCGATCGGCAGTTTGGCTCGCATGTCCACGGCAAAGCGGCGGATTTTGACGACCTGTTCGGGCGTCAAAGCCAGTTCGACCGCAGGCTTCGGGCCCACGACCCGATAGGTGTGGAACCAACAGTAGTGAACACCCATTTCAATCAAGCGACGCAGCCAGGATTCGCTGACCAAATCAATGTTGGTCTGACACACACTAGTTGCGACCCCCACAATCAAATGGTTCTTGACGCAGTTCTCCAAGCCTTGCATCGTTTTGTTTAGCACGTCACGGCCGCCGCGCCGATCATCGCTCACGACTTCCGTTCCCTCGATACTGATCAGAGGTGTGGCATTTCCGAGCTTTCGCAGACGCTTGGCCACTTCGTCGGTGATCAATTGACCATTGGTAAAGATCTGGAAATAACAATCCGGATGCGCTGCCAAGATTTCGAATAACTGCGGGTGCATGAAGGGCTCGCCGCCCAAGATCCCGAAAAAACTATTGCCATGCTTCTTGGCATCATTGATGATTCGGTTCATGTCCGCCAATTCGATCATCTGGCGTTTCGATGAAACGTCGACCCAGCATCCTTGGCAACGCAGTTGGCAACTGTTGATGACCGAAATAAACAGGAAGGGTGGAAAATGAATGCCTTGCTTCAATCTTTTCTTGAACTTCTGGACCGATCGCATACCCTTGTAGCCGAAGTTCCATGCGAACTTCCACAAGGCCTTTTTGTCGACTTCACGCAACATGCGGGCGGACAGCTTAAGAATCATTTTTGTCGTCCGAGTTGGTAGAAGAAAGTTGTTCCTGGTGCTTGAGCGCTTCAGCCGCTCGCTGTTTCGCTTGCACGGCTTTTTCTTGGATTTTGTCGAGTGAAGGCAAACTGGCCAAGACCTCGGCCGGGATATCCAAGCCCGAAGATTCTTGCAATTTGGTCAAACATCGTTGGCGTTCCTTCAAAGCGCGGTCATCGTCGCGTTCTTTAGAAAAACGTGACTTTGCCTTCCCGCTTCGGTCACGCAACAGCGAGTAGATGTCTCCGCCCAACAACGCGGAAATATCGACTTTCATGGCTTCACGACGGATGTCGTCCGAGTTGACAACATCGCCATTGATCGGGCCACCCTTGTATTTCGGAAACAGGATCGCTACTTCCGGGCAGACTCGCGAACACGCCGGACAATCGGTCTTGCAATTGTTTTCGTTCTGGACCGTGATCTTTCCTTCGGCGGTGGCGCCATAGACATCAAACAAACAAAAACTCAAACACTGCATGCAATTCGTGCAACGATCGTAGTCGATCACGGGGAACCACGGCTTCCAACCCTGCGCCGTGCCGCCACCCGTTTCAAGTGTGAGGCCCTTCACCAACGACACGATCGCGGTCGTATCCAAACCCGTGATATTGCGCACGACGATCTGCACGTCGTGGTCAGCGACGGAAAACTCCGCGGGCACATCGGTGGCAAACTCACCCAGGACAATAACGCTGCGATGCCCCAGTGTCAGAAAGGATCCAGTAGGGCGGACCAAACTGACTCCGACACCATGATCCAACAAGGCTTGCAGGATTTCTCCGCGGCGATCGACCGATAAGGATTGCGAATTGGCTCCCTCATAGAGGACGACTCGCTGGATCTCCGCTGCTTTGGCAATCATGTCGGGTTCTCGTTTCGTTCTAGCGTGGCCACGGTATCCGTTTTTGGATCCTGGTTGACTGCTCCCGCTGTATCCTGCGAAAACAACTGCGAGATCACGTCATCTGCGGTTAACGTTCGCATGTTGATGACTTGTGCATCGTCCGAAAGTTTGGTGCCCGCCGCCGAACATAACCATTTTACCGCTCGCGGGTAACACGCAGCGATTCGCAGGTCAGGCTGTTGCATCAATTGTGGCAAAGCGGGGTCTCGTTTGGCCGACATTTCGCAGAGGTCCGCGACCGATTCGAACGAACGTCCTGATGCCGAAAGTTGCCGCAAGACCTCGCGCTTGACCTCGCCGGGCACGACTTTCGCATACGAGCAATTGCAGTACAGGATCGTCGGCTCGCGATTCTCAACACTCACAACCACTCCTTAAACACTCAAGCGATGAATTGGCACCGGTCGTCCCGGCCGAAACGCTTGGGTTTGGTCCACCGACCATACCAAAGCATGACGCGCTGCGACTCGACCAATCACTTCTAACGCAAGCAACTTGAGCCATTCCGGGTCTGCTTCGGCCCGCAAGTTGACCGTCAGTTCACCAAACTCCAAGTCCTCCGCCAAGCGGTAGGACAGTTCCGGCAGCGAGTTCCGACGCACCAAATTCACGACTCCCAAATCGTTGCCTGGCTGCGGCAACAATGTCATCTTAAGGTGTGCAATTTCACAGTCAACCTCCGAATTTTGGAGGACCGACTGCAGCTCCTGGGCCGCTTCGAACAGCCACTGGTTTCCGTCGAACTCGGCCCCTTTTAGTTTTCCCGCCAAATTTAACCACCCCAATCGTGCTTCGCCCTCCGCATATTCGTCGTAATCGACCAACATGGAAAGGAAACAAAGGTTGGGACGCTCACGACGGAGCCGGGGCATGTCAAGGACTTAGCAGACGCAGTTCAGAAAGCACAGACCAAATCGAATCGGGAAGTTACGTTCTCGATGGTGGACTTGGC
>JAEUIP010000198.1 GCA_016795075.1 Planctomycetaceae bacterium
GAAATGTCGGATCTGAAAGAGGAGTGAGCGTGTGGATTTGATCTTGGCGTTGTTGGTCGTCGGGGCGTATGCCTCGGCTTGGATTCTGGGCTGGTGGCGTTGGCAATATTCCCGAACAACCACCGACGAACTTCTTTCCGCCGGCGATGAAGTCGTGTCGGTTCATCGCTTGAACTTAGGCTTCAACGCCTTGGTGTTGAGCGGCTTGGTTGCGCAGTCCGCATTTCTCATCGTGTCGTTTCAATTGGATTTGGTTCGCTCGATGTTTCCCTCCGGCTGGTTTGTGTGGGGAAATCTGGGAGCCTGGTTGTTGATCGCGGGCTTGGTGCTTCAACTCAATCATCGGCGCATGCATGTGTTTGGCTTGTTTGTGTTGCCGGTCGCTTTGGTTTTCTTTGGGCTCGCTTACTTCGCGCATCGGCCGACACCGGACGAGCGGACCGCGGCGCCCATGATTTGGCGCTCGCTGCATGCGGGTAGTCTCGTGGTCGGTAGTCTGGCGGCGGTCGTCGCTTTTTCAGCAGGCGTGTTGTACATGCTGCAATCGAATCGGTTGAAACAAAAACGCCCCTCTCTCGGGTCCGCCATTCCAAGTCTCGAAAAACTCCAACTTTTTGGGGAACGCGGTCTACTGTTTGCCACGCTGGCCGTAGGACTCGGTTGGATCAGTGGCGTCTTGATGAATCTAGTCGCGCAGGCCGGTGAACCGATCGTTGTGTGGTCGCACCCAGTGGTCTGGACGGCTTCGCTACTGTTCGGCTGGTTATTGGCGGCAACTTCGTTTGGTGTCCTGTACGAACCGGCCCGTTATGGCCGCAAGGTTGCCTATTTGACGATTGCCACGGGATTGTTCCTCGCTGTGGAGCTGTTTGTCGTTTGGCTGACGGGCCATGGCGGGGGAGGCCGAGTCGGATGAAACTGGTCGTCATCGGTGCCAGTCATCACTTGACGCCTTTGGACGTCCGTGAAAAGTTGGCGATTCCCAAAGCCCAAGTCGCCGCACTCTTGCAACAACTCCAGGACGCTCTACCCGCCGTCGAAGGCGTTTTGCTGAGCACCTGCAACCGCATCGAATGGTACCTGGCCGTCCCGTCCGACCACTTCGAAGCCGCCGAATGTTGGGTCTTGAATTTCTTCGCTCAACGCGCGGAACGGACGATCGAACAACTTCAACCCTTTCTATTCCAATTGGTCGATCAAGCCGCGACCGAGCACTTGTTTCGCGTGGCCGCCAGTCTGGACAGCATGGTCGTTGGCGAATCACAAATCGTCAGTCAGGTCCGTGAAGCCTACGACGAGGCGGCCAAATCCCAACGTTTGTTGCCCGTCGTGCATCTGTGGTTCCAGAAAGCCATCGCCGTCGCAAAGTCGATCACCACGGAAACCGCTTTACATCGACACCGAGTGAGCATCCCCAGCGTCGCGATTAGTGGTTTCGCGGCCGACATCTTTGAATCATTGGCGGACAAGCGAATCTTGCTCGTTGGGGCCGGACAGATCGCCGAAGAAACATTGGTCTACTTGCGTGATCATGGCGTCCGATCCGTGCACTTGGTGAATCGCACCGCCACCCATGCGACCGAGTTGGCCGAGCGATTTGGTGGATTGGCTCATCCCTGGGAAAATCTTGGCCAACAAATTCAACAGGCTGATTTGGTGGTGTCGACGACGGGGGCCACGCACCACATCGTGGATTTACCAACCTTTCAAAAGTTGTACCAGAAGCGACACCAACGTCCCTTGTTGGTCTTGGATTTGGCCATTCCCCGCGACTTCGAACCTGCAATTGCCGATTTGCCCAACGTCTATTTGTACACGATCGACGACCTAAAAGCCCAATGCCAGCGCAACCTGCGCCTGCGTGAAAAGGAATTGCCCAAGGCGGAAGCCATCGTCCAACAACAAGTCGAGCGATTTCAACAAGAATGGAACCTCCGGCATTCGGTCCCAGCCATTCAACAACTGCGGGATCGCACGGACGAGATCAAACAAGAAGAACTGGCTCGTTTGCTCAACAAGATTCCCGATCTGACACCTGAACTGCGCAAGGAACTGGAAATCGCATTTGATCGTTTGGTCAACAAAATCTTGCATCGCCCACTGACCTCCCTGCGAGCGGAAGCCAAGTCCGGCCAACCCCAACAATTGGTCGACTCCCTGAAACGACTCTTCCAATTGAACGATTGAGTCCAACCCAGCGCCGCTTCGCGCACCATCCGCCAGCAAATCGATTAACCGCGGGAGCAGAGCTGGGATGGCCGGGCTTACCACCCACCCAGCCGCTCCGCGCGACAGCCGCAATCAAAAACCACCTCATGATCCCAAAATTTCGGGCCCGACGACCGTGGTTCCCTTTAGTCCGTGAGATTCTCAAAGATTTCTGCAATAATTCGGTCCGCGTTTGGTACTTCTAACCCAGCGAGTATCTGGGAGCTTCGACCCATGGAACAAAATGTCCGCCAGCGCTGCCCGAAAACGACAGTTCGAACAGTGCGTTGATCAGCACCACGAGGGGCTGTATCGGGTCGCCTTTCGTTTGACGGGTCGCGAGGCAACCGCCACGGAGTTGGTCCAAGAAACCTACCTAAACGCGTGGCGGGGCCTGGATTCGCTCCGCGAGGTCGACCGCATGCGAGCTTGGCTGTTTGCCATCCTTCGTCGACAGTTCCTGAAATCGCTGGGAAAGTCGACCGAATGGCTGGCAACGGACGTGGCACCGTTCGGCAAGGACGACGACGGACTGGGCCAAGGCAGCTCTTGGTTGGAGCAGCAGGCCGTTGTTCCAGACCCCACGGAACAAAGCGAACATCGCGACTTGATCCACTGGGCCGTTCAACGACTCGATGTCCGTTACCGATTTCCGGTGCTCTTGCAGTTGATGGAAGAGATGACCGTCGAGGAGATCAGCCAAGCCTTGGAGCTACCTCAAGGAACGGTGCTTTCGCATTTGCACCGCGGAAAACAACAACTTCGCGACATCTTAAAACGAGAAACAACCCATGGGTGAACACGATCCACAAGATCCAATGCCCGACCTGAACGACGAGGCTCTCCGTCAGCAACTCCGTACAACCTTGGTTCCTAACGACTTGCGGGCGAAATTGCTGCAGATCCCTGACCAAGAATGGGATCACGGCGAGTCACCGAAGATCCGACGCACTGCGCGCGCCTGGCGACTTGGAATGATTTGGGGAGTTGCGATGGCAGCCGGAGTGTTGGCCTCGATCTGGGGATGGCAAGGATTCTTGCTGGACAACAAGCCACAAGAACTGGTCCAACAACCCGACACTGATTCGAATCAGAATGCGTCGAAGCCCGACACGGTCGTCGATGCCGAAATCGAGACCCAACAATGGCTCGCCGCCCAGCGGGCTCGAACCGAAACCCTCCGAAATGAAATCCTGGAACTTGAAATTGCGGAGTTGCTCGATCGTCAACTCGTGACGCGACGGGAGCCGTTGCCGGAACTGTCGCACCGCGAAACCGTCGCGTTGGCGTACGCCCTGTCGGGTGAATTGATGCACGAATGGGCCGGAGCAACGCCCGTCGTCCAAGAACAGTTGAATCAAGTGGTACGAGCATTTCCCGCAACCAAGGGAAGTGAACTTGCCGCGCAGATTTTGTCCAATTAACAGCAAAGGAAAGAACTCATGTTGAGAAAATCGATGTGGTTGAGTACCGGATTGTGTGTGTCTTGTCTGATTATGTGTGGACTTGGCGCGATCGCCCACGCTCAAAGCGTAGGAGAACGAAGCGCCAGGGAGTTAATAAAGCAGCGTCAGGTCCAACATGCACGACAAACGTTGGAACGAAACATGGCTCAATTGGCACAAATCGAACAGTTGATTAACGATCACGAAAAGCGAGTCGAAGCGTACGCCGAACAACTACAGTCCGAGAACATTTCCGAAATCTCTTATCCCGAAATCCTTATGCAATTGCAAGTGCAGCGGATCAACCTCAGTATCGAAAAGGCTGGTTTGGACGCAAAAGCGGAAATGTTGGCCCACTTAGTGAATTCTCCAAGAGAAGAAAAATCCGACAGTCGAGCCTTGGCCAAACGGCAAAAGCTACAAGAGTTATTGGAGTTGGAACAGCAGGCCCATGCCAAGTCTTTGGAAATGCATGCGAGGGGTGTAGGTTCAACGAGTGAGGTCGCGGAAAGTCGCAAACGTGTCATTCAAATCGAACTACAACTTCTCGAAGTTGACGAACCTCAACAAACAAGTGGCCCCGAAGCCATCTGGGCCGCTGACTTGTCCTCCAAGGTCGCGATGGAGCGAATTGAAGTATCGGCAAAATTGTCAAAGATTGACGAACTTCTGCACCCCATGCAACAGGCTCGTCCCCAGCTCAACTCGTTGCAAAGAATGAACAAAGAGTTGGAAGTCTTTCGCAATCAGCGGACACAATATTTAGATCGTCAACTTGAACTAAGTGACCGATTGGTCGAATTAGAAGGCGAGTCGGACGGTCCTCTGTCATCAAATGAAGATCAATAGGGTTTTGTCTCCACGGCAACGGTATTCAGAAGAGAACGTGTCATGTCAAGTTATGGGATTCGCTGGTTTGGTTGGGGCATTTTTTGTTGGATGAGTGCGAGCTTGTACTTGGATTCGGAGCTTCATGCTCAAGCATCGGTCTCATCCGCCACGGTCGGAATGACTCGCGCGGGAGTGGTCGTGCGCAGTTCGCAGTTTCGCGTCGAGGAGTTCGTCAACTACCACCGACACAACTTGTCTCAACCAGCAGCCGGTGAGGCCGTCTCGCTTGATGCCAGCTGGGCTCGGGCGGACAACGGCAACTTGATTTTCCAAGTTGGTTTGGCCACCGCATCACAGCGTCGATCCGAGCTAAACATTCGGCCACTCAATTTGGTGCTGGTCATCGATTGCAGCGGCTCCATGAGCGGTCCGCGAATTGAAAATGTCAAACGCGGGATTCGCTCGTTTGTCGAACGCCTGCGACCTGAAGACTTGGTTACCGTCGTCACGTACGACTCCACTGCCCGAGTGGCCTTGGAAGCGGCCTGCAAAACCGATGTGGAGAAAGTCGACCGCCTGATCCGTGAACTGCGAGCCGGCGGCTCGACCAACCTGCATGCGGGCTTGATGTTGGGGTACGAACAAGCCGAGAAGCACTTCGACGCACAGCGAACGAATCGGGTGATCCTGTTGACCGATGGCATCGCCAATACGGGCGTCGTGGAACCCGCCGAAATCGCCGCCGACTCGAAAAAGTTCAACGACCGGAATATCGACCTATCGACCATTGGTCTGGGAAATGATCTGGATCAAGAACTGTTGCGCAGTCTGTCGGATGCCGGTCGCGGGCTGCTGCATTTCATCGGCGACGATCAAGACCTCATGAAGGTATTTGTCAGCGAAATCGACAGCCTACTCTCGTCGGCGGCCCGTGACGTGCGACTGGACATCAAGATCGATGTGGACCACGAACAAGTCCGCTTTTTCGGGTATCGCCCCGAATTGGTCAAACAGGAACATCGCTTTGAACTGGACGATCTCAATTATGACGCGACTCAAGTGGTCGTCGGAGAAATCTTGGATTCCTCAGGAACGAAGCCACAAGCCTGCCACATCAAGCTGACCTACGTTGATGAAGCTACTGGCCAAAGCGTGACGAAGAAGCAGGAATTCAAGTTTGGAGAATCAGATTCGAGGCGTCAGCAAATCGAGGATCTCCAAAAGAACTATCGGATCGCACAGTTGGCGACGGGACTACAAGAGTTTGCCCGATTCGTCGAAGAAGAAAAGCACCAGGACGCGTACCGGCACCTGAAGTCCGTGATGCGAAAAGCCTCGAGTGAAAACGAACATACCGACCAAGACCTAAAACGAATGCTCGATATTTGTGAGCGGTATCTGCAAGAATGCCAACATTGGGTCGCCACCGAAAGATAGCGAGAATTCCCATCCGACCTTGGGGCAATATTACGCGAAGACTCGGTCTGTTGCCCCAAACGTTGTGATTCGATTTGCCCGATTCATTCTCAATCAGTATGCAGTTCCCCAAATCGAAGGCGTTGCACAAAAAGCATCAACTACTTTTCTTTTTGCGAGTCGATTTCGCCGGTGGATCAATTGGTGGAGCAATTGGTGGATCGGCCTTCGGTTCCGCGACCGATGCGTTTGATTCAGGCGCGATGGACGCTACCGATGCATCGGGAGCGGCGGTCTTTTTGCTGGTGACTTTCCGGGGTGTCTTCGCGGGTTTCGCTGCCGGGGTTGAACTGGTTTCGGCGGCGGAATCGTCGCTTGCATTTGCGGGCTTCACCGGCTCGGCCGCGGGTGTCGCACCCACGGGTTCCCAACCCTTCTTGATGTTTTCCTCTTTCAGTTCTTGGAACAATTGGAGGATTTGCTCCGCGGAACTGCTCACACGAACTTCACGGGCCAACGGCGTCGCACGATTGGGGCTGAAGTCGGTGTAATGCAACACCCACGCCGGAAATTCTGCTGACACGGAGTCTTTGTTGGTTTTCCAAATAACAAACTTCCGCACCATGGTCTCGCCTTTGAGTTGTTTCGTGTAAACCTCACGATGGGTCACTTCACTGGCCGGCAGATTCATTTGTCGCGCGTCCCGATCAACCAGTGGGACGTCAACCACTTGGGAGACTTGTGCGATTCGAATATCATCGACTGCAATCGACTTGTCTTCGCGAACTCGGACAAATTGCGGCGAGATCACGCTGACCAGCGGTAGCCTTCGCACCACCTGATATTTCCGGGCGGTCGGATCCCAATGCAAAGTCATGCGTTGGATCGGAGCGCCGCGAGTGGACTGGGAGATCAGATCCAGGCAGTTGATTTCCACGACCAGTTTTGGTTCGACCATTTGATAGGCTTCGCGATCCGAATTGACCTCCGCATATTCGCTGTCGACGATCAGATCTTTGAGATCCGCCAGTAGTTCGCGTCGACGCTCTTCCGTAAAGCCACCACCCACACGACACAGCACGTGAAACGTTCCGTCGGCCCGACGCACGGCCAACAACAAGTCGTGCATCATGCCCGCTCGTTCACCGACGGATTCAGTAAATCCGATAACCACCGCATCGAGGGTCAAGCGTGGTTTGATCTTGAACATTCCCGCCGTATCGCTGCGGAGCACGATCCCTTCGGCCCCAGCCCTTTCGACATGTTCACTGTAGCAAGCCACGGCTTCATTCGTGCTTTTGATCTTGGCCGTTGGAACCGGGCGAACCGTTCGCGATTGCGAAAACAACTCTTCGATTTTGTTCCAAGTCGTGGCGTACTCCGCCCAGCGCCGTTCTTGATTTAGTTCCAGGACATCAAACACACTGAACCGCAGCGACTCCAAATCCGCGACGGTTTCCGGCGCGCGGGCCAACCGCACGACGTCGTGAATACGTTCCCGTTTGATGACGGGATCGAGATGCAACTCACCGGCCAGAATCGCGTTAGAAATGCCGTGTTCCTGAAAGACCGCTTCCACTTCCGAGAAAAACGGCATGCCCCAGCGCACGGTTCCGCCCGGATTCAACAGAATGGTCTGACCATGGCGATGTATCAACACGGAAAATTCGCCATCCAACTTGCGACTGGCCCAGTATTCCGCCGGAGGAACCTTCTTCTCGAGTTCAGACCGATCCAGTGGAATCATTCGGCCACTAACGTGTCGTTTGTAATCTTGGACCAGGCCCAACAGTGTTGGATCAGTCAAGTACATGGCGTTGCCAACACGGTATTGCCCAAGTTTGATTTCTAGATCTTGTGGATCAACCAAGCGAGCGTTATTCATTGTCAGAAGCTCTCGTTAGATTCTCAAAAGGAACTTGATTTCGGATCAAACAATTCTTTATTGCAGGTGACGGAAAAACGAACACGGAAAAACCAACATTGTCCTAAACCGAGTCGGCCCTCTCCGGTCATGTCTTGGTGTCCGAGAATTTACCTGCCCTCCAAACGCTCAGACCGTTTTGAGCACAAAGCTTATGATTCCGGATTGGCCGTTGGCGAAGCTGCGACTTCGGGCGTTTTTAGCTCCAAATTGGAAAGATGCAGGACCAAGGCGTATTGTTCGCCCAACGTTCGCCCTTCCAAGAAGCCGCGATAAGGCGTACTGCCGCGACGCAGGATCAGCGGCTGGTTGGCTTTGGGCCCCGCCCCCAAGATCAGCAGGCTGTCTTGTTGCTCCAATTCGCGCGCGATGCCAAACAAAAAGTCGTACGTCAGGCCATTGATGTGCGTGAGTTGCACCTTGGATGAGAATACAAATTTACGAATCGCATCCGCCTTCTTGATGAGTTTCCCTGACCACCGCAACGGCGACTCGGGAGAAACATTCGGCAAGGCCACGGCCTTCGGACGGCGATCTCGGATCGAGCCATCCGGAGCGCGTACGATTTCGAAGGTCTGGGATTTGTGTACCAATTGGCCCTGCTGGTCTACCAAGACCCTCGACGCATTTTGCAGGAAGCCACCGACGGAGTCGAAGTCGATTTCCGGATCGCTGGCGATCAACTGCGCACCCAATTCCGGGAGCGTGGCAAATTGTTTCAGCAGAGCTGGCGTGTCGTGTGGCAAAGTCGATTTGACCAACCGCATGCTGATCGCGGGTCGTTGCGCCGCATCGAGCCACCGGACTCGCAAGGGTTCTTGCACACTCGAGATATTGATAACGGCGTCTCGACCAGCGCTATTTGAAAGGCTTAACTCAGCCATTCGAATTCCTTTGACATCTCATGAAACAAACGGATTTGGCTCTGTCCTGACAAGAGTCTGACCATTTCGACGGCAGACAAGATCCTGAACGAATAGACACGTCCAAAGGAGATCTGCCACGGTGAAGGACAACGCCTAGATCATGCCAAAATCCATGTCTTCGTCTTCTTCCTCGATCGCGACCTCTTCGTTCGTTGCTGCGGCCTGCTGCAATCCCACCATCCCGATGGACGCTGGTCGGCCCACGGCCATGAACACCGCGCCGGACTCATTCGCCAGCAAAAACGCGGTGTCGGCCTCCAAACCGCCCCGGAAGCTATACGCGAATTTGTACAGAGCGCCACCTTTGATCGATCGAATCAAAGGACTGTCCGAGGTCACCGTCATTTGGTAGACCGAACGAATCGTATGTTGGAGATAATCATCCGCCGTCGTCCGCTGCTCTTCGGTCAAATGGATCGGGGCTGCAAAAGACGAAGCGACAGGCGTTAAGGTTTGCCCAGCCAAATCAACCGGGCGCAGTTGCGACTTGTCGCACCACTGTCCGTCCGCGGAAAGGTAGGCAAAGCCCGTGCCTCCACGGCCGATCAACGTGTGCCCGTCTTCGGCCAAGATCGCGACTTCGCACTTCACGCCCTGTTCGTCCAGTACCTCGACCTCTTTGTACCCATACAATTTGGCGCGATCGATTTTATTCATTTCGAATTCGATGTTCAGCCCATCGAATTCCACAACCAGTGGTTTGGCCAATTCAAATCTCCCACAAGCTAGCTGCAATTTTCAAGACCTCCCTACTTTAACTGGTATTCCAGGAAGCTGTCGGGAGAAAAAAATTGCCCTTTGAGAAATCTGAATAATTTTGAAGAATCCGCAGTCGAGGTCGGGGGGATTTGCCGAGGGTTTGGTTTCTACGGCTTCGACACCCAAGACAGGAGTCGCACGACGCTCCCTTCGCCGGCAATGCCTGGCAATTCGGTTCTCGCAATGAAACAGGTAGTTAGAATGTTGATGACCATCTTATTGGACTCCCGCGGTGAATTGGTGGCTGCGGGACCGACGTGCGACCAAATGGGTGTCGGCAAGCACTATTGGCACGACGTCTTGGGCCTGGAGTCGCAAGCGGGCGGTTACGAAACCGTCGTGATCCAGGTTGCGGATTCAACGATTGTCCAACAATTGGTGAGTTTTCACGTGGAGCAAGATCCGCAAACTCGACGGCATGTCCGGGATCTATTGGCGCTGGGATACGACCTTCGCCCCTCGCTTCGACCAATTCGACTGGCTGCGTAAACTTGATATCCATACCGTAAAGCGAAGTCCAACGATTCGGAGCGCGTTGGGAGATCTGGCAGAAATTCCATACCCGTCGGCTGATTTCGCCCGAATGTGCGGCGGCTCGCTGGCCTTTTCCTGGACTAATTCATAGACGCATCTTCAACCAAAGCGTCGCGGCTCCGGCACTGGATTTGGCGTCGTACCCGGTCCGATTCCCGAGTTAACCGCGCGAGAATAGGCGGTGACCAGGATGCTTCTTTTGTTTCAGCCAGATTGGATCGCAATTTTCCGAGTAGATCTTTTTCGGACTCCCTTCGACCAGTCGGGATCGGTACGGCGTCGCGGATGGGAGTCGCACCGCGCGGCGAGTTCGATTAGACTGGGTCCCAGAAAGCGACTGGTTTGATCGTTG
>JAEUIP010000199.1 GCA_016795075.1 Planctomycetaceae bacterium
TTTGCGGCCAACGCGTGTGCAACGCCTCACGAAGAGCGGTTCGTTCGTCAGGTTGCAGCAGATCGATTTTGTTGACGACGATGAGGTCTGCTTCTTCGAGCTGCCGTTCGTAGATATAAACAACCTTGGAGCTAAACTGCTTTTCGGACCGCAAACCCAGCACTCGCGCCGCACGAATGGGATCGACCACCACACTCAACGGAGCGACCACAACTCGATCGCCGTAGATCTGCCGGAGCGGTTCACTCACGGTTGCCCGCAAATCGGTACAACTACCAACGGGCTCAGCCAGCAACACGTCCGGTTGCGTCTCGGTGGTCAAGCGCTGGGCAGCCTCCAACAATGAATCAAACTTGCAACAAAAACAACCGCCCGAAATTTCTTGGGTTTGATGGCCACCGGCCTGCAGGACTTGCGTATCGACCAACCCCACACTTTGATCGTTCGTGATTGCACCAACCCGCATTCCTCGCAGTTTTAACATGCGAGCGAAAGCCAACATCGCGGTGGTTTTACCCGCGCCTAAAAATCCGCCCAACATCACGTATCGAGGTTTCAACATGATTGGTCCTGGGATGATTGCTCGGTTTCCAACATTTTTGTGATCGTGGCATCCAACAAAGCGATGTATTGGTGAACGTTCAGCCACTCGGGACTGGCCGTCCCTTGCAATTCATACAACCACCCTTGATCGTAGGGGTCTTTATCAACCAACTCCGCTTGGCGTTCTAGTTCCGGATTCCCCCGAACCCAGATCCCCTCTCCTACGCAATAGACCTCAGAAATCGCCTTGAAGCCTTCGACCGACCCCAGCGAATCTCCAGCCCCAACTCGATCGCCGCTTTGCACGGAATAAGTGATCTCGACGAAGTCCCCCAGCATCCGCGCGGCAAATTTCGTAAAGCCCACCCGATAGACCCCAGCGGAAACTTCAGAAATCCAATAATGGGAAGGAGAATAATGAAAGTGGTTCGGCAATCGAGTGGTGAACCGAACCTGTTTGTAATATGTCGTCTGCTGTGGTGGAATTGGCATCGCGAACCGTTCTCAGAGTCGAAGCTGCCGCGGACCAGCAGGGTGCTGAATTATAAATATCATCGCCCCAAACTTCAAGCCTTCGACATCGAAGGGACAACCGCCATGCCGCTGTCTGCACCGCAGAGCAATGATCCACTTTGCCCAAGGGTTGGTCGCCCAGTATTGCGCCGCTGAGCGAATCGGAAGTGGTAGCAACAAACTTGCGATGGCCTGAGCGGCAGATAGAATTGCCACAATCGTCTACTCAAACCGCGCAGGTTTGTGTCGGCCCGTTGGGCCTTTCTGTCTGACAATATCTCCAACCGGGGCCTAGCGACCCCGGCAGAGGTTTTGTCGGCCTTTCAGGCCTGAGAACACTGGAATCGCAGGCCTGAGAACACCGGAATCGCAGGCCTGAGAACACCGGAATCGCAGGCCTAAGAACACTGGAATCGCATGACTAAGAACACCGGAATTGCAGGACTGAGAACGACGGAATCGCAGGACTAAGAACGCCGGAATTCCAGGCCTGAAAACACCGGAATCGCAGGACTAAGAACGCCGGAATAGCAGGACGGGGGAGCCGCGGTCTTGCCGCGGGGATGCTCCGGACTAAAAATCGCAGGCCCCGGGGGTTCGAGGGAACGGGATCACGTCGCGGATGTTGCTCATTGCCGTAACGAACTGAATAACGCGTTCCAATCCCAACCCAAATCCAGCATGTGGAACGGTTCCGTACCGTCGGAGATCCACATACCACCAATAGTCTTCGGCGGACAACTTCATTTCGGTCATTCGCTCCAGCAACACATCCAAGCGATGTTCGCGCTGCGAACCACCAATGATTTCACCAACACCGGGCACCAACACATCCATGCCACGAACGGTTTTTCCGTCGTCGTTACAGAACATGTAAAACGGTTTGATGACGCGTGGATAATTGTACAAGATGACCGGCGAATCAAAGTGCTTTTCGGTCAAAAAACGCTCGTGTTCGCTCTGGAGGTCCATGCCCCATTGCACGGCGTAATCGAATTTGTGTCCACTGTCCTGCAGGATCTTGATGGCATCGGTATAACTCAGCCGCACAAATTCGGCACTGGCGATTTTTTCCAGCCGTGCCAATAACGACTTGCTTTCATCGATCCGTTCGTTAAAAAACGCCATGTCTTCGGCACATTTCTCAAGTACATCGCGAAAGATTCGCTTGAGAAAATCTTCTGCCAATTGCATGTTGTCCGGCAGTTCGTTAAAGGCGACTTCTGGTTCGACCATCCAGAACTCGGCCAAGTGCCGACTTGTGTTCGAGTTTTCCGCGCGAAACGTGGGGCCGAACGTGTAAACTTTCCCCAACGCACAGGCGTAGGTTTCTGCTTCCAATTGGCCGCTTACGGTCAGGAAACTTGGGCGATCAAAGAAGTCAAATTTGTAGTCGATATTGGCCATTTCGCGTTTGGCAATGGTCGGCAAGTCCAAGGTCGTCACTTGGAACATCTCGCCCGCTCCCTCGCAGTCGCTGGCCGTGATAATCGGCGTATTGACGTATAAAAAGCCCCGCTCTTGGTAGAACTGATGAATCGATTGGCAAACCTGGTTTCGAACTCGAGCCACCGCGCCAAAAGTATTGGTCCGAGGCCGCAGATGGGCCCACTCGCGAAGCTTCTCAAACGTATGCTGTTTCTTTTGCAGTGGATAAGCTTCCGCGTCGGCCGCGCCAACGGGGGTCACCTTCAAGGCCTGAACTTCCGTCGCTTGCCCTTTTCCTCCCGAGGCAATAACCCGACCCTCCACCGTGAGGCTGGAGCCGACCGTTAACGTCTTGATTTCGGATTCGTAGTTGGGCAGATTCGCGTCAGCGATAATCTGAATGTTTCCCAAACAAGACCCATCGTTAAGTTCAATAAAGCTGAATCCCGCCTTCGAGTCCCGCCGGGTTCTTACCCAACCTCGCAACAATCCCTCTCGGCCAACCGCTTGTTCACTGCGAGCTTCGCGTACGGAAATCAGTTCCACGTTTATCGTCCCTTTTTAAACTGCCGGCCGAACTTCAATGCCCAACCCGCCGCATTGTGGCGAGGCAACGCAGCGAATTCAAGGTGCCCACGTTTCAGGCGTGTCTTCCCGAATCCACCGCCGCTGCGGGCGAGACATGCGGGATAGGTTCGCCAAAATCGACCTCACGCTGGGCTCTCTCCCGGTATCCCAACGACAAATTCCAATGTCCGCAGGTTCGCTGCGAGTCTTTGTCCCCAACGGGGGCTGACCGTTTGGAGGGCTGGCAAAAACTTTGGACAAAAAGGCATGATCGGACAGGGTCAGCCCCGTTTGGGGCCAGAGCCTAGAATCTGTCTAACGATTCAACGCGACATCCGCGTTCGTCAAGGCCGAGTCCCACAGGGCTTGCATCACTGCTTGAGTCTTGCGAGCAATCTCTGGCCAATAGGCATCCGGTCGCTTGCTCAGCGACACAAACTTCCGAACCAACCGAACTTCTTGAGCGGTGGGGTGGCCGTTTCCGTATTCGTCGAACCAATGATCCTGGCCGTGACATTCGTAGTTGAAGTCGAAGCCGGACTCGTTAAAGCTCGCGCAACGCTCCCGGATCCGCGTCCGGTTGCCAAACCAAGGCAGAACAAAGTCATCAAGCCAAAGGTTGCCCTCGGTTCCAGAAATATGCACCCATTGCTGGTGCTGATTGACGAAACTGCAATAAATCGATGCCGACCGACCACCCGAAAAATAAAGTTCGCCACTAAACTCGCTGGGTGGTCCTACGACCTTCGGGGATTGGCTGGCAAGGTCACCCGCAGTTGACAAGCCCGTGGCATTCAAGATTCGGCCACGGACGCCCACCGGCAATTCATCGTTCATCGCCAACAGACAAATTCGAATACAATACCAGCCCAAATCACCCAAACAGCCCCACGGTTCCATGGTCGCTTGATTGCGGATATTGCCTTGAAAAAACGCTGGATCGCCTAAAAATGAAAACTGCGTGGCGACTCGTTTCACAGCCCCGATCCGTTGCTCAACCTGCAGATGCTTTCGCAAGGCCTCGATTCGGGAGGAATGCATGAACATGACGTTGTCCATGAATTGCACTCCCGATTGTTGGCACGCGTCAATCATCGCTTGCATTTCAACGTTCGAAACTGCACAAGGCTTCTCGCACAAAATGTGTTTACCCATCTTGGCCGCTTCCATCACCCACGATTGACGCAGTCCCGTTGGCAGCGGAACGTAAACAGCGTCAATCTCCGGTGCTTCGATCAAGCTCCGATAGTCCGAATAGACCTTCGGTAATTCCACGACCGGAAAACGCGAATGGCACTGATCGACATAGTCCTGCGCCCGCTCCGGTGACCGTGACGCGACGCCCGCGATACGCGAACAACCCGAAAGTCGGACCGACTGCCAGAATTTCCGGGCGATCATCGCCGCGCCCAATACGCCCCATCGAAGTGCTCCCGACTGCTGGTCCGCCATCACTATTTCTCGCTTTTCCACTGGCTTCATGCCGCTTGTTCCCCACTCGTTCTGACCAACTCGCCGATATTGGCAAGTCTCAAGTCGACGTCAACCTCCATCTCTCGGATGCTGACCTCCGCGATTCTGCCATAGGTGACTCGAGTTTTGAACCACAGCCAACCCCTTGTCCAACGCCGCGCCTCGGCTGACCTGGCAAACGGTTCCGGTGCACAGTCCGGTCGTGCCGTCCGTTCCTAGCGATCCGGCTTTGCTTGACAATCTATACCCGCAGGTGTATGTTTAGGCGCGAGGTGACTGGCCGGCTGGAACTTAGCCGGCCAGACATTCTGCCTGGGCGCGTTCACCCGGGCCAAAACAATGGCTCCCGACGTGGTCTGAAGCGGCGGGAGCGGCGTCGAGTTCTTGTGATCCCGTCGTATCCGAGCATCAGACGACTTGGGATGCGGCAGTCGGAGTGGTTCGTTATGAGAAATGTTCTTGTATTTGGGGCTGGGGTCATGCTCGCGGCCGGTTTATGGTTCGATGCGTCAAGTTGGACGGCAACTGCTTCGCAAGAACAGGAAAAGTTGCCCGTCAAAAATGATGTCCCCAACACGCCCGAGATTCAACGGACTCGGAAGCAAGCCAAGATGTTGGATACGTTGTACAAGACGGCGATCGTTGTGGTGACCGAAAACTATGTCACCGGCGAAGAATCCATGGCTGCGGGCGATGCGTTTCAAGCGATCTTCAAAGCGATGAAGGACAATGGCTTCCACGAAGTGCGATTGTTGGACGCGACCGGGCAGCCATACGATAGCGACAATGCGCCCGCCAACAGTTTCGAGAAAAATGCCGTCAAGGCCATCGTGGGTGGTAGCACTCTTTACGAAGAAATGGTAAGGGAAGGCGATAAGTCCTTTTTGTTGACCGCGACGCCCATTCCCGTGGTCATGGAAAAATGTGTGACTTGCCACTCCAACTATGAAGGCGTTCAAGGACCCATCGGCGCGTTGGGTCTGAAAATTCCGATCGAATGATCAGCTGACTTTGGTGATTGACTCGACCAATTGTTCCAGCTCGGCGGCGCCGCTAAGAAACTGCAACTGCACTTCCAACGCGACGATGTCGACACCGGACAATTGCCAAATGTCCAGTTTGACTAGATCTTTCCGAGTCGTGACGATCAACCAAGGCCGCGACTCTGGTTCCGAATTCGCCATACGATGCTGGTCAACCCATTCTCGTAGCGACTGGATGTCTTCTCGTTGATAATGATGGTGATCCGGAAACTGCTTGGTATCATGGATGTGGGAGCCCATCTGCCGGACTTTTTGAAAGAAGGCATTTGGGTTTCCAATCCCCGCAAACAGCAGCAAGCGGTGTTCGCGTAACTCCGTCAGTGCTCGACGGAGACCGCGGCTATCCACAAGGGCCACCGGCTGATGCACCGTCTTGGCGATCAGCGTCTGGGGCGATTGGCAATATCTGCGCAGTTCCCGTTCGATTCGTTCTAACTCCACGCCCGAAACTTGATCGCATCGGGTCAGCACCAGCACATCGGCTCGAGCCAGAGCAGAGCAGGGCTCGCGCAACAAACCACGCGGCAGCAAATGCCCAAAGCCAAACGGACATGTCGCATCAATCAACACCATATCTAGATCTCGGTGCAACCGACGATGTTGGAACCCGTCGTCCAACACCAGACATTGGCTATCCAATTCTTCAATGGCAATTTCCGCGATTCGAACTCGATCGGCATCCTGCAAGTGCGGCACATCCGGCAGCGACAATTCCAATTCTAGAGCCTCGTCATTAGGACCTTGGTCCACGGAGCCGTAACCCCGACTCAACAACGCGACTCGTCGATCGCGGTCGCGCAAATACCGGCACAACCACTGGACCATGGGTGTCTTGCCCGTCCCCCCGGTCGTCAAGTTCCCCACGCTGATGACGGGCACGGTCACACGTTTGATTTGTGATGGGTTGCTCCATCGGCGATTCTTGATGGCCAAACCGATGCGATAGGCGCCCGAAGGAACAAACAATACCAACCGCTGGAGTGCGGCCTTCACGGACCGGTCTTCCCCGCTAACGACCGGCAACCAAGCTTCCCATCGATTCTTACGCATGTGTGGTTACCGGCTCTCGAAAGGTGTGGACTTTCCTGCCATTTGGTCTTCTACCGTTGCACTCGCAGGGGCGACGATCGTACCCGAATCTTGCGTTCTCCGCAACGAACCAAAATGCGGGACAGGGGCCGCGGCCAACTGTCTTCTGCGGCGCGGTTCAAACAAAAATGCCCAGAATTGTGGTCAAACCCAACCTGAGTCTGGTGGGATCGATCCTGTCGCATCAGAACGCAAGCAATTCACGCAATTGATGAAGCACGAGCGGTCGAGTCGCCTCGTCGTTGTGGATTTGGTGGTAGCCACCGGGCAACGTAACAAACTTGACCAGCGGCTGGCCTTGGGCAAACTGGGCCGAGGCCGCATGACTGTTGATGGTGTCCGAATCGCCGTGTACCAACAAACAACGGACAAGCAATCGCTCGGTGGTCCGCAAGAGTCCTTCACCACCATCGATCAATTGGAGCGCCATGCGGGCAGACATTTTTTGATGGCTTCGCCGGTCATGGTAAATGGCCAATTGCACGGCGCGGTCTTTGGCGAACTGCTCTAGTTTTAACCCGACGTCCAACGCGATCGATGGCCAGACCCGATTCAAGAAGCGAGCGGCATTCAAACGCCAGGCCTGTGGCTGAAATGCGGGTCGAAAGTAGGGGCTGATCAAACACAAGGATTTGAAACGCGAGGGCAGGGCCAAGGCAGCACGAAGCGCGATAAGACCACCCATGCTATGCGCAATCACGGGTAGTCGCTCCGGTACCAAACGCCGTTCTTGCGTAATCCAATCGATAAACCCCAGGACATCTTGGACATGATAGTGAAGCCCTGGAGCATCGCCCCGTGCGCCAGGGCTAAGACCATGACCCCGCAGGTCAAAACAATAAACTTGGTAACCGTCCGCCTCCAAGTCATTGGCCAATCGTTCGTAACGCAAAAGATGTTCGCCCATGCCATGAATCACGACGACCGGGCGAAGTTCACGCTCGACGCGGGGCGTCCAAACCGCCGCGGACAGTGGCATACCATCCCACGAAATAAACGGGAATCGTCGAAACATCGTTACAACAGCATTTCGTGCAAGACATGCCCGTGAACATCGGTCAACCGGCGATCGACACCGTCATGACGCACCGTCAAACGTTTGTGATCGATCCCTAAGAGATGCAGCACAGTGGCATGGATATCGTGAACCGTGGTCGAGTTCTCTCGGTCCAGCGGCTTGTAGCCCCACGCATCGCTCTCGCCGTAGGTTCCACCGCGAATGCCGCCCCCGCAAAGCCAATTGGTAAACACGTAGGGGTTGTGGTCTCGCCCGTTTTGTCCTTGTGTCGAGGGCAAACGTCCAAACTCGGTTGTCCATAGGATGACCGTGTCTTCCAACAAACCTCGCTGTTCCAAATCGCGAATCAGCGCAGCGGTGCCAATGGCCATGCCTCGCGCTAACGGTTCATGGTCTCGCTTCAGTTCCTCGTGGCTATCCCAATTACGTCTTGGGAATCCATTGTCGTTACCGGACCAGATTTGAACGAATCGCACGCCTCGTTCCAACATTCGCCGAGCGATCAAACATTTCCTACCGAAGTACTCGGCTTCTTCGGGAGCGTTGATTTCACTGGGATAGACGGCCCCAGGATTGCTCAAGCCGTACATTCGCAAAATATGCTCTGGTTCTCCGCTCAGATCCATCGCCTCCGGCGCACTTTGCTGCATGCGCGCGGCCAACTCGTAGGCGCGAATCCGAGCCTCGATGCGCGAGTCCGTCGCGCGGGATTCCAAGAACTTGCGATCCATGGTTTCGAGCAGCTGAAATCCCGCCTGATCGGCCGTCAACGAGACTCGCTCATGGTCCACACTCAAGTCCGCGATCGGATGTGGCCGCTGCGGAAAGATGCTCGTCCCTTGATGACTGGCGGGCAGAAACGCAGATCCCCAATTCTTAGGTCCGTTGCTGGCGAAGCCTCGATGATCGGGCAACACCACAAAGGTCGGCAGGTCTTCGTTCATGGTGCCCAGCCCATAGCTGATCCACGAGCCCATTCCCGGGAACCCCGGTCGATCAAATCCGGTGGCTTGCAAGAAGGTACCTTGGCTGTGGACCCCGGTTTTGCCGACCATGTTGTGCACAAAGGCGATGCGATCCACGACATCGCCCAACGGCGCGACGACATCGCTCAAGTGCTTGCCCGATTGACCATACGGACGAAACGCAAAGGGCGATTTCATCCACGGCCCCAAGCCATCCTGAAACGCTTCCACACGCTCGCCAAAATCCGAAGGCTGCCCATGAAGCCTTTCCAGCTCCGGCTTGTAATCAAACAAGTCGATGTGACTGGCCGCGCCAGCCATGAACAATTGGATGACTCGTTTCACCTTCGGCGGATGATGCAAGCCCAATTTATCATCCGTGGTCGGCAATCGTTCGTTTCCAGCCGCCTGATTCAGCAGCTGAACGCCGCCCATCTCCTGCGCCATCATGGCTGCCAAGGCCATTCCACCAAGTCCGCCGCCACTCGACCACAGAAATTGGCGTCGTGGGATTGTGCTTTTTCGATTCATCATCATCCCTCAATCCACAAACACGAACTCGCTGAGATTCACCAGGACGCGACATAAATTCACCAACCCATGTTGCTCGACGTAGGCCGACAAATGCTGTTGTTCCGAATCCGTCGGCGCGCGGCCGCTGACCAATTCGAATCCACGCCGAATCTGAGCCGTCGGTTCAGGCTCCTCGTTTTTCAATCGTTCGGCCATTCGTCGAGCGACCATCAGCGTGAACTCGTTGTTCAGCAACGAAAGAGCTTGCATGGGAGTAATCGTCTCGTCACGTTTGGCGACGCTTTGCGAGCAATCGGCTCCGTCCATCGTCGTGATCCAAGGGTCCGGTTGGGATCGCACGACGAACCGATAGATACTGCGGCGATGGGTTGCGGGATCATCGGGATCGAACTTGTGGTACTCGTAATGTGGTGAATGTTCCGGTCGTTCGATTTCGAATAGGTAATAGCCCGGTCCTCCCATCGTTTCGTCCAAACAGCCGGCGACCATCAACATGGAGTCGCGAACTTCCTCAGCGGTCAAACGTCGCCGATTGAATTTCCAATACCCCGAATTTTCCGCATCTTTGGCGACGAAGGTGGGCCGGTCCGTGGACGCTTGGCGGTACGTGGCACTGGTCACGATCAGGCGACTTAGCCGCTTGAAGCTTTGGTGCGTACGAAATTCTGCCGCCAACCAATCGAGCAATGCGGGATGTGTGGGTAACTGCCCCATTCGGCCAAAATCGTTGGGCGAGTCGACCAACGCGCGACCAAAATGTCCCAGCCAAATTCGATTGACAATCGATCGCCATGTTAGCGGATTCTCTGGGCTAGTGATCCAGTGTGCCAATTGCACGCGTCGCGCGCTTTCGTTGGTCAGAGCCTGTTCGTCGTTGAATTGATAAGGACTATCCGGCGTTAACGGAATGGTTCCAGGGACCGCTTCTGCTTGCGGCTGGGCAACGCTGCCACGATGCAAGACGCGAACCTTCCGAGGAACGCCTTTGGTTGGTTGGAAGTTTCCTTCCGGAGAGAAATCCGTCGTCGCGGCAAACACTTGGGCGGGCGGTGGCAAACTTCGAGCCTCATGTTCCAAACGTAACTTCTCTTGTTGCAAGTTCTCCAATGCCGCCTCTCGCTCGGGAGTCCGTAACGATGCTTCTAGCGAACGCAATTCTTCAACAACCTGAGGCAACTGGGCCAGAGCCACTTCTTGTT
>JAEUIP010000019.1 GCA_016795075.1 Planctomycetaceae bacterium
TCAAACCCAACAGGCCGCGAACGACGCCCTAGGTACCTCGGCCCCAAAAGCCCAATCGCCCCAACGGGGCAGCCGTACATAATCCAAATAGTACATGATCGTTTTGGAACATCGCGTGGGTTCCGAACGTCATTAAAGAATACCGCACGGGTATTCGGCCCAACGGGCCAGCGGTAGGTTAGCCTAGGGTAGAGTTCGCGGAACAACGCGTTCGGAATACACAAAGGCAACGGCCCAAAATCAAACTCGTAAACCATCAAACCCAACAGGCCGCGAACGACGCCCTAGGTACCTCGGCCCCAAAAGCCCAATCGCCCCAACGGGGCAGCCGTACATAATCCAAATGGTACATGATCGTTTTGGAACATCGCGTTGGTTCCGAACGTCATTAAGGAACGCGGCACGGGTATTCGGCCCAACGGGCCAGCGGTAGGTTAGCCTAGGGCAGAGTTCGCGGAAAAAAGCGATCGGAATACACAAAGGCAACGGCCCAAAATCAAACTCGTAAACCATCAAACCCATCAGGCCGCGAACGTCGCCCTAGGTACCTCGGCCCCCAAAGCCCAATCGCCCCAACGGGGCAGCCGTAAATGGTGCCACCGCCTGGTCGATCCAGTTCGATTCGCAATCCAGTGCCGCACGGCGGGAATTGGGTTTGCGGCACTCGACGCGACCGTTGAGCGACCATCAGGTGCCAAATCTCTTCGGCGGTTCCAACGAACGCGGCCGGAAACCAAAATTCTTCCACTAACTTAAACGCTTGTTTGTCGCTGGCAGAACTTCATGGAAGATTAACGCGAGCATGGCTAATCAAACTTGGCGGTTTGTGTAAGATAAGACGAATCTGAGGAACGTCCTCGGATTTAGCCGCAGGCACTCGATGAAAAAATCCTGTGCCCAAAGAACGACGAAAACTAGGTTCGGACGCGAACCTTGGAGGATGCGAGTGAAAAGAAATTTTTTGTGGCAAGTTACGGTTATTGCCGTTGTATTGGCAGGCTTTTCTGGAGCCTCATTTGGACAAACGAGTTTGTCCGTTGGGGATGTGCAAGTTATTGGCGTTACTAGTGACGACGACGATTCATTTACATTTGTTTTGTGGCGGGATATAGCCGCAAACACTACCCTGCGGTTCATGGATCATAGTTTCACAAACGCGACAAATGGTCTGACCGGAAATGAAAGTGACATGTCATTGCAATTCAATAGCGCAGTGAATGCCGGGTCGGTAATTCGCGTGTTAAATAACGGCGCCACACTAGTGAATGGCGGCGCGTTCTCTGGCACCAAGTCTGGGTCGCTGAGTGGCATCAGCGCGAGCGGTGATCAAGTGTTTGTTTATCAGGGTACAGCGGTTGGCGGAACGGGAACCAGTTTTTCCGGTCGAACATTGCTCCATGGATTCAACATTGCGAACACAAACTGGCGTACGTCCGGAACAGCAGATTCGAATTCATCGTATCTTCCATCTAGCATAAATGTTGCCGATGCGAATTTTGATTCGGACAATTTCGACAATGCTGACTATTCTGGAACTCGTTCCGGCCTGACAACGGCAGCCTATCGGGCGGCGGTTTCAAATATCACGAACTACACCCAAAATGACACCCGCTTTGATTTGGCAACAGGTGGATTTGCGGTTAACAGTTCTGCGTCTTTGCATTGGGATGCAAATGGAACGTCGGTAGGTAACGGTAACAGCGGTACTTGGGATACGACAACTGTTAATCGGTTTAAGAATTCAGCGTCCGGTTCGACCTATCTGCGATGGGTGAATAGCAGCCTTGGAAATCAGCACACTGCGGTTTTCGGCGGAACTGCTGGAACGGTTAGTGTTGCAGCCAGTGGTGTAACCGCGAGTGGATTGGATTTTCAAACCGATGGTTACGTGATTCAGAACAACACGATCACGTTGACTGGAACACCGGATTTAAACGTTGCAACCGGGACCGCAACGATCAATTCGGTGTTGGCCGGTTCAGTGATGGTCAATAAGACTGGTGCTGGAACTTTGGTGCTCGGTGGAGCCAACATATATAACGGGAATACTCAAGTCGCGGACGGAGTTTTGGTTGTAGCGTCGACTGGGTCGCTCGGAACTAGCTCTGCTTCTGTCTTGGTCGACGCGAACGCAGAGTTGGTCGTGAATGGCTCGGTAGATGCAATGAGTCTAAACGTTGACGGAAAACTCTCCGGAAGTGGATTGATTGACTCTGCCTCGGTCACGATCAATGGAACTCTTGGTCCTGGAAATTCGATTGATGAGCTTTCCGTGATCGGGGACTTGTCATTTACCGCCGGTTCAATTTTCGACGTCGAAATCAACTCGAATCTACTGACTTCCGATTTGCTGACGGTCGATGGCAATCTTGAACTTGGCTCGAGCACGTTAAATCTTAGCGACTTGAGTTTCTTGACGCGGACAACCGGAACTTTGACTATTGCTAATTACAGTGGTAATTTGACGGGCGAGTTCGACAGTCTGACTGATGGCTCATTAATTAACGTTGGTGGAAATGTTTGGACGTTGAGCTATGGTTCCCGAAACGGTGGAGCGATCACTTTGTCGGCTGTTCCCGAGCCATCTGCCCTGCTACTAGTCGGTTCCATCATAGGTGCTGGTTTGTTGCGACGTCGTCGGGCGTAGGTTTGGTTTAAGTCTGTTGAATTGATTCAAGCCCCAAGGTTTGCCGAATGGTGGACCCTGGGGCTTTTTGTGTTCTGGCGTGGGTCAGGTGGCAGGCTTCAGACTTCAGACTTCAAACTTCGTGGCCCCTGTCTTCAATACTCCGTGTTCAACCGTGGCTCCAATTCGCTTGTCTGGGTCGATCAGGTCGTTTAGACTTTTAGTAGACCAACGAGTGATCGTGCGTTTGGAGTTCGCAAAATGAATCTTGCCCCTCGGTTCAATCCCCATTACCGTGTCACGGATTACCTGCAATGGGCGGGGGATTGGGAATTGATTGATGGAGTTGCAGTTTCCCTGACGCCGTCCGCGTCCGGGCCCCATCAGTCGTTTGCGTTTCGGATTGGGTTCCAATTTGGCGTCCAACTGCAACATGTGTCGCTAGAGGAATTGGTGTTGGCCCATGAATTGGATTGGGTGATCGATGAGCAAAACGTCGTGCGCCCCGATTTTATGATCTTTCCCGGCCCGATGCCGGACGGCCACGTTTCGAATACTCCGATATTGATTTGCGAAGTTCTTTCTCCATCGACCAGCGAAAAAGATCGAACGGTCAAGTTCGCCATGTATGAGGAACTAGGGGTTCGATATTATCTGTTGGCTGACCCAACCACGCGGGGCATCGACGTATATCGGCTGGTGGATTCCCGGTACCAGCGACTTCCAAATTCGTCCAAGTATGCATTCGAACTAAACGAGCGCCACCGGATCGAAGTTGAATTGAGCCACGGTTGAAGGTTGAAGGGTGAAGGGTGAAGGGCCGTTGCGGGCGGTTGCTGCCCGGACCCAATTCCCGCCGCAAACACGAACCCTTGTCGCTGTTCACCGCCCATACGCGGGCCGCCGCAAATTTGGCGTTTTGAATTTTTTTTCGCAACCAAGTTAGAACTCGCCAAAGTTGCTCTGGCCACGCGGTTAACCCGTTCTCCCGGCATTGGGTGAGCGGTTTACTAACTAAGAGCTTAGAACGTTCGTATCCGTGTTCATCCGTGGCTCAATCAAACTGGGCTTCGGTCCGGGACCTTGGCAAATGCTTAGCCTAACAAGATCGGGTGGACGACGTGGGCTTCTTCGACGCCCGTCAAGCGAACGTTGAGTCCGCGGAAGGGGACGCTGAATTTGGTGTGCTCGATGCCCAAACAGTGCAAGACCGTCGCGTGCAAGTCACGCAAATGCACCGGATGTTCCACAACGTTGTAGCAGAACTCGTCGGTCGCTCCATATTCCATCCCGCCGCGCACGCCTCCACCCGCCATCCATACCGTAAAGCAGCGCCCGTGATGGTCGCGACCCATGCCAGGATCCCCAAAAGCTCCTTGGCCAAAAACCGTGCGACCAAATTCGGTCCAGAACAACACCAAGGTGTCTTCCAAGAGTCCTCGTTGTTTCAAGTCTTTCAACAATGCGGTCGTCGGTTGATCCACGTCTTTGCACTGGCGCGGCAACTGTTGCCCCAACGCAATGTGTTGGTCCCAGCCCCGATGGAACAATTGCACAAACCGGACGTCTCGTTCCAACAAACGCCGCGCCAGCAAACAGTTGGCGGCATAACTGCCGGGCCGTTGCACCTCGGGGCCGTACGCGGCTAACGACTCCGCCGATTCGTCGCTGGTATCGGTCAGCTCGGGCACCGAAACTTGCATACGAAACGCCATCTCATACGCATCGATCCGAGCCAACGTTTCGGGATCGCCCGAGTCCTGGGCAAAGCCTTGATTCAAGTTTTGCATGTCGTCCAAGAGTCGCCGCCGCTGCTCGCGACTGACGCCGGGCGGGTTGCTCAAGTACGGGACGGGACTCGCGCCGGGTCGCAAACCCACTCCTTGATGCGAAGACGGCAAAAAGCCGCTTCCCCACAAGCGAGAGAAAACCGGCTGGCCCGGGTTCTTGCCCGTCCCTTGCGAAACCATCGCCACAAACGTTGGCAGGTTGGCGTTTTCACTGCCCAGCCCATAACTGATCCACGCTCCCATACTGGCGTAACCCGGTTGTTGATTGCCGGTGTTGAAGTACGTGATGGCCGGGTCATGGTTGATTGCTTCCGAGTGGACCGATTTCACGAAACACAGGTCATCGGCCACCGTCTGCAAATGAGGCAACAGGTCGCTGATCCAACGTCCGTCCGAGCCACATTTCCGACCGCCACCAATCGCGGGGACCACCGGATACGCGTTTTGCCCCGAGGTCATGCCGGTCAAACGCTGATCGCCTTTGACGGAGGCCGGCAGATCTTTACCCGCGTGCTGGTGCAACGATGGCTTGTCATCAAATAGGTCCACGTGAGACAAACCACCGGATTGGAACAAACAGACGACTCGCTTCGCTCGAGGTGGGAAATGAGGCAAGCCCACCAGCCCACGCGATGTTTCATCTTGCCGAGTGAGCCGAGGTGCTTGAGCCCATGTGGGAGTAGGCTGCAAGAGGGACTGCAAAGCCATGCCCCCAATTCCCAACTGGCCTAAAAACAAACGACGTTGTTCCAGTTCGCTGCGTTGTTGTGGATGCATATGGTTTGTTCGATGGGTGTTGATGGTTGGGGATCGGCGGATGGGGCAAAGCAGTGAAACGTGTTTGTCGGCTTATCGTGTGTTGTTGTGTCGGCCCGTTGGGGCCTTTCCTTTGCGGGAGGCCATTCTAACCGGTGGCTCGCGCACACCGGCAGAGGTTGTTTCGGCCCTCTCGGGCCTGTGGTCGTCTGACAAAAGGCTTCACAGCAGTTCGGCCCACGGAATGGGCCGACTACATTCGGCTGACTGCATTCAGCTGACTGCATTTTGGCGACTACGTTGTTGGATGCAGTTCGGCCCACGGAATGGGCCGACTACATTCAGCCGACTACATTCAGCCGACTACATTCAGCCGACTGCATTCAGCCGACTGCATTTGGCTGACGATGGTCTGGTGGTGGTTAGTGTCTGGTGATGGTCTCGCTGAGGTTTAGGATGAGGCTGGCGAGCATGGTCCATGCGGCATGTTCTTCGGCCTCCAGGTTCACGTCTCGGCGTGATTCCCCGTTGGCTAATAACGCCCGCGCGGCTGCGGGGTCTTGGCGATAGTGCTGACGCTGTACGTCTAGGCTGTCCAGTAACCGCAGGCTCTCCCATGCCTCGGGGGTTCGACCGAGTGCTTCGCGCAGGGCCCATTCGATTCGTTCTTCGTCTGTTGACGCCTGTTTCAAGATTCGTTCAGCAAACGCACGGCTGGCTTCGACAAACTGCACATCGTTCAACAACACCAACGACTGCAACGGCGTTGTAGTTAAAGGCCGGGCGACCACACAAACTTCACGGTTGGGTGCATCAAAGGCGCTTAAGTTGGTCGGTGGAGCGGTTCGCTTCCAGTACGTGTACAAGGAACGTCGATACAACTTCTCGCCGTGATCTTGGACAAAGATCTGTGAGGTTGCTGGCGTGCTACCGTAGTGACTAACTTCGCGCCACGGATCACCGGGCGTGTAGGGATTGACGCTGGGGCCACCGATTCGTGGGACCAGTAAGCCACTGATCTTCAAGGCCGAGTCACGGACCAATTCCGCGGGCAAGCGAAACCGCGCTCCCCGCGCGAGTCGTTCGTTAAGTGGGTCAAGTGCCAATTGTTCGGCACTGGTCTTGGACGACTGTTGATACGTTTGACTGGTGACGATCAAACGCAACAAATGTTTGACGTCCCAACCACTCTCTTGAAACTCGACCGCCAACCAATCCAATAGTTCGGGATGGGAAGGGAATTGGCCCTGAGCGCCAAAGTCCGCGGGCGTGGCCACGATCCCACGGCCAAACAACATTTGCCAATAGCGATTGACGGCCACTCGCGCCGTGAGCGGATGTTGCGGGTCGGTCAGCCACCGGGCCAATGCCAAGCGATCGGCTGGTGCGTCGGATGGCAGGGGCGGAAGCGATGCCGGAACACCGGCGGAGACTTTTTCCCGAGGTTGCAAATAATCGCCGCGATGCAAAACAAACGTGTCGCGCGGTTGGGATGCGGCTGCCATGACCATCACCGAAAAAGGTGTGGTGAGCACTTGGACGCGTTCTTGCAAGTTCGTTAGTTCGGTTCGTTCATGCGCTAGGGCGTCGCAATCGGAGGCGCAGTATCGCCACAACGATTCTGTTTGGGTCGCCGTTCTTTGCTCGACGGGTGTCTCCAAGATTTCGCGGATGTCTTGTGGCACATGGACGTCGTCATTAACACCTGTGAACACGTAGATCTCGAAGTGCCCAGGAATCAAAGATTGGCCGTGGCCAAAGTTCAATTGCAATGTGAGATACGGAGTTTCGCTGGCGTGAATCGGAGCGGCAAATGTCGCGGTGAAATGGACCGGACCGGAATCCTGCAGGGCGGGTGCCCAACCAGTTGGATTGCGGGGATCGCGGACGGCGGAAGGTGGAAATTCGGGCTCCCAACTGCTGGCGGTAAAATCCTGGAAGGGGCGCAGCTGATGGAGATTGACTTGTTGCGAGGGAACCTGATCGGCGGTCGCGGAAATTGCGGTTAGGACAAAGGTCCCTTTCTCGGCGGTTTGCTCGCCGTTTTGCCATGTGCGTTTTCCGCCACCCCAGCCGCCGCCGAGCGCTTCGGCCACGGGTTGAAAGACAACGCGAACTCCTTGAATGGGTTCGCTTGTGGTCGGCAGTTTGATCGACATGTCGTACGCGGCCAGTCCGCCACCCAAAGCTAAGCGAACCGAGTGGGTTCCGTCGATCTTGAAGCCGCCGCCACGATTGGGGGTCGTCAAGTTCAAGAGTTCTACAGGCCAGGATTGAAACGCTCGACCACGAGTCGCCAACCGAGCAAGTTGTTGGTCCTCCCAGGTCCGCAAGATCGCTGCGTCGGGCCGATCCAACAAAGCCTGCAATTCGCCGATTCGAGCTTGGACCGTCGGTAATTCGTCACTGCGGAGAGGAGTATGTGCTTCGATCGACGGAGCGGGGTTCACGCCGGCGTCACCGTCCAAGCCACGATCACCCAGTCCGTTGAAGAAGTCCACCATCTGGTAGTACTCGCGCTGGGTCACGGGATCGAACTTGTGATTGTGGCACTGGGCACAACCGAGTGTGAGGCCCATGATGGCCTCGCCAAGCGTCTTGACGCGATCGGCGTTGTAATTCGCCAAGTTCTCTTCGGGGATGGTGCCGCCCTCGTGGGTCACCATGTTGTTTCTTTGAAATCCGGTCGCGATCTTGTGGGCCACCGTGGCGTCCGGCAATAGGTCGCCCGCCAATTGCTGAATGATGAACTGATCGTAGGGCAGATTGTCGTTAAATGCTTGAATCACCCAATCTCGCCACAACCACTGTTGACGGCCACCGTCGATCGAGAAACCATTGGTGTCGGCATACCGCGCGGCATCCAACCATTCCAAGGCCAGACGTTCGCCAAAATGGGGACTGGCCAGTAAACGTTCGACCACGCGTTCGTAAGCTTGGGGTTCCGTGTCGGCTTGGAATTGTTTGATCTCATCGGCGGACGGCGGCAATCCGTTCAAGTCCAACGTAAGCCGACGCAACAGAGTCGCTCGGTCGGCAGGAGGGTTGGGAGACAATCCTTCCGCGGACAATCCTTGGCGAACCAATCTATCGATGGGATGTGAACCCCAATCTTGTCCCGCGGGTGCGTCGGGAATCGTCGGTCGCATCGGGGGCACAAACGACCAGTGTTCATCGTAGACGGCTCCCTCTTCGATCCAACGGCGCAAGAGTTCGACTTGCTGTGGGGTCAGAGCCAGAGGAGAATCCGGCGGCGGCATTTTTGTGTCCGGATCGTCGCTGGTGATTCGAGTCCAAAATTCACTTTCGGTTAAACTGCCCGGTTTGATGACTGACTCGTGAGCCCCAGCAGCCAGATCCAAACGCAGGTCGGCTTGACGAGTCTTCTCATCAAAACCATGACATGCGTAACAGTTCTCGGACAGGATTGGCCGGATATCGCGCGAGAAACTCAGTTTCGTAGACGCGTCGGTCGTTTGCCATGCCCACGCATCCCGTGGTGTCGCCATGGTTGCAAAACAGACGCTCAGGAAAGCTGCGATCAGACACTGGCTTTGAAAAGAAGCAAGCGGTTGCCGGGAGCCATGGAATAGAACGCGGTTCGAGCATCGGGCCAAGTGTGCAAGTTGCATCGTTGCCGAGCCTTCAACAGGGTGAACGGTGGGATGGGTAGGATGCACCCATGACGCCGACATAGGTATTGATCGATCACAGCGTCAAGGTCAAACATAACTCAGCGAATCTCGGGGAACAAGACCTTGGAGTTGAGTTGGGTTGGGTTTGAGTTGGTTGGGGCGGGGTTTGCGCTGTTCGGGCACGGAGTTACCGCTGAGTAGAACGATCGAGGTGCTCGCCGGATAGTAGCACGAGCGCCCCGATCGTGCCGTGGCGTTGGTTGTACTACTGGAATGGGACTTGTCTTTGCTTCCGGAGCGATCGGGGCGCTCGCTCTACTATGGGGGCGGGGCACTTGCCCGGGGCTTGCTCGCCCGCTTCTCGAATCGGGCCGACTTTGAGTAGAATCGGAACTCGAAGATAGCCCCGAGCCTTGAAGAGGATTTTCGCATGTCAGCACCCAAGCCCATTGGACGCGAGCAGCCGGGTGGTATCCGAATCAAAACGGGAGAGTACCCGGAATTGACTTGGACAGCCGTCTTTGTTGGTTGGGCGATCGGAACGCTCCTCACGATATCGGTCGCCTATGCGGCGTTGATTCTCGGTTTTTCGATCGAGGGCTCCGAGTTGGCGGCGATTTTGGGTTGGGGAGTGCTGCGGGGCATCATGGGGCGCACCAGCATCGTCGAGAACAACATCAATCAGACGGCGGCTTCGGCTGTGAATGGTGCGTCGGCGGGGATCATGTTTACGGTTCCGGCGTTGTTCATTCTTTCTCGCAACGTGGGGATGGAGAGTGTCGCGGACTTTACGCCTGCGTATGTCGCTTTGTTGACCTTGGCTTCGATTACGGGATGCTTCCTGGGACTTGCGTTTGTTATTCCGCTGCGGAAGCAGATGATTGACTTCGATCGTTTGGCCTATCCGGGTGGTATGGCAGTCGCGACGATTTTGAAGTCACCCGGAGCGGGGATTCAGAAAGCGCAATTGCTGTTCGCTGGGATTTTGATTTCCGGGGCGGTCAAGTTTTATTTGCTGCGAAGTCATCTGGAGGAATTTGATCTGGGCAGTGCGGCCGGGATTCCTTCGATGTGGAACTTGGTGTTTTATCTTTCGCTGATGACGGTGGGTGTGGGCTACTTGTCGGGGCGTGGCGGACTTTGGTTCGGAGCGGGCGGGTTCCTCTGTTACTTCTTGATCGCCCCGATTCTGCAGTATGTGGGTTCGCCGGGCGTTCAGGAGATTTTGCCGACCCCGGGCGAAATGCGCAAGAACTTGTTCCTGCCGTCCGGAATTGGCATGTTGATTGGCGCGGCCTTGGGCGGGATCATCATGGCCTTTCCGTTGATCCGCAGTGCCTTCAAGTCGCTGCGAAACTCGAATCAGCGATTCGCAGGGGCGCAGACCAACGACGAGATGCCGCTGTGGATGCTCTACACGGCTGTGGGGTTAGGCTCCATCGCGTTGATCGTGTTGGCGTATCTTTCGGTCGACGAGATGACCTTGCCCAGAGCTGCTGGGATGGCGCTCCTGGGGACATTATGGATCTGGGTGGCGGGCGTGATTGTCTCCGAGTGTGTGGGGCGCACCAATTGGTCGCCACTTTCCGGAATGACGCTTATTGCGGTGACAATTCTGATTCTGATTGCGAAGGCGGGCATGTCGGCTCCGGCAGCGATTGTCAGTTCGATTACGGTGGGGGCCGCGATTTGTTTGGCAATCTCGCAAGCCAGCGACATGATGCTCGATCTGAAGTCGGGGTATCTCACGGGGGCCATCCCACGCCGTCAGCAATACGCTCAATACCTGGGTTGTTGGCTTGGTCCCCTGCTGGTCATCATGTTGATGATTGCGCTGAACAATCAGTACGAGATTGGTAGCAAGACGTTGCCGGCTCCACAAGCGACAGCTTTGGCGACGGTCATGGACGGTATCTTGAACGACAACGTGCCGGTCTATCGTTATGCGGCGGGTTCTGGATTGGGGTTTCTGCTCGCGATTAGTGGCTTGGGTGGCATTGGAGTTCTCGTGGCGTTGGGCTTTTATATGCCGTTTCATATCGTGCTGACCTACACAATTGGCAACTTGATTCGCATGGGTTCTGATGCCGTTTTTGGAAGTAGCTTTGCCCATCGAGTGGGCATCCCGGTCGCGGCGGGTTTGATGATTGGTGAAGCCTTGGTGGACGTTGGCAACGCCTTGTTCCGAATCGGTAGTCAACTTTTTGCGGGAGGTGCCTAATGTTCGGACTTCGAGTTCTCGGTCATTCGTTGTTGTGGATTGGTTTCTTGTCGGCGTCCGTCGGCATGGTCATGCAACGAGAGTTGGACTTGCTACCTGTGGAAGAGCGAACCGCTTTGCTGCAGTTACCTGCCGATTTCTCGATCCCGGCCGATCTGGCCACGCAAGTTGCCGGGAAGTCGTGGACCGAGTTGGACTCGGCGCAATTTCTGGCGATCCTGCAGCAAGCGCTGGCACCGACGCAGTCGGCTCCTGCTAGCGAAACAGCAGCCACCGTTCCCGGGACACCCCAACCGAATCCGGCGACGGATTCCGTGGAGTCGGCAACCGAACCGGCGGCCGCTCCGAAGCTGAACAAGACCAGCTTGATTCAGCAACGTACCAAACGGGTTGCCAGCTTGTGGCCGACGGTGAATTGGCTGGTGTATGGGCCCGCGCTGATCGTCGGGATCGTGGGAGTCGTGTTGCTACGCAAGTCGGCTCAAAAATCGGTCGATGTGGAGGTCGCGCGAACCAAGGGACTGGATCCTTTGCGGCAGTCTTTGACTCAGCTGATCGCAGAAGTGCAAAAGCTTGAGGACCAAATGCCTGCGATGACTCCCGAATCGGTCGTGGCGTATATCGACGAACGTTGCGTGGAGCATTGCAATTCTTTTGCAGACCAACGCGAGCACTTGAAGTCGGCGTTTGGGTTGGTCGGGTTTGGTGAGGTCATGAGCGAGTTTGCCAGTGGCGAACGGTTTTTGAACCGAGTCTGGTCGGCGGCTGCGGATGGCTACATGGAGGAGGCGTATCGATCCGTGCAGACCTCTTTAGGCTTTTTTCAAGCGGCCCAACGACAAATGGACCGCAAGCCTTAGGTTCTGTTGCAAAAGGGGGCTGACTCTTTGGCGGGCATTTAAACTTTCGGACAAAAAGGTACAACCAGAGTGGGGCAGACCGGTCAGACGCCTGTGGGGACAGCGCCTCCATTATCCCCACCAAGGCGAACCTTGTCTGCCAATTTTAGCTACTTGCATCCACTTATTTTGCTGAAAATCGAACGCCGCGACGAAACGCGGGTAAATCGCTGTTGCTTGGTCCTGAGAATCCTGACAAAATCGGATCTTAGACGCTGGATTCCTGCCATAGATCGAGAGACCTGCGATGAGCAAGGGAAAGAAGATCCCATTATCTAACGGGCGACGATTGGTGGACGATGTGATTCGCATTGCTCGGTCCCAGCCGATTGCGTCATTTTATCGAGACGTCGATCTTTCTAGTTTGGATGCCTTACGGAAGCGAATCAAACCGCGTCTATCTTGGAACGCGATCATGATGAAAGCCTATGCGCTTGTTTCGCGCGAGGTGCCCGAGTTGCGACAGTACTATCGGAAATTTCCGTGGCCCCATCTTTATGAAGTTGACGACTCGGTCGCTCAGCTGACATTGGCTCGTCAGGATGGCAACGAAACTCGCCTGTATTTCGCGAGGTTTCGCAATCCCGATCAATGGAGTATCCCACAAATCCAAGATAAGATCGATTACTTTCAGACAGCCCCGATTGGCGATATCAAACAGTTTCGGCACCAGGACCGATTTGCGGCGCTGCCCGGACCGTTGCGTCGTTTCTTGTTGTGGATGTTGATGGAAGTCTGGCCAACACAACGACCGACCTACATGGGCACGTTTGGGATGACGCTGTCGGGCTTTAACCAGACCTTCGCGGCGTCGTTATTGAGTCCCAATACCACGAGCTTAGGAGTTGACCCAACGCCACGAAATGGCATCGCCCGGGTGCTGTTGACATTCGATCACCGTGTTTTGGACGGCAAACCTGTGATCGATATTATTAGCAAGCTGTATAGCACTTTGGTGGGGCCAGTCAAACAAGAGCTGGAGACCTTGGCCGCAAATATGTCTAGCGGCGAACAATCAAGCAATTCGGTAGCTGCCTGAGCCAGTCGTTGGTTGTGCTTTTGTCATCATAAGAATTCAAAACTAGTGGTCATTTAGAGTCTAACTTTAGAGTAGATGGACTCTCGTTTCATCCGTCCGTCGTCGATCTTTATATACCAGTCGCCGCCGCGCTCATGTCGGTTTCTTTTTCGAATGCATCGGTTGGGACTTCAAATCTAAAACGCGGGAAGCGATTGAACAGAAGGAAACGGAGAGAACAGAGGATGGGAATGGTACCAGTTCTCAAATCTCTGTTCTCTCCGTTCCCTCCTGTTCAACCTGAACTCCAGCACCAGGGCTGAGTTGCTGATGTCGTGGAGAATACTGTTCGATAATGAAACTTTTGAATGCATCGGTTGAGACTTCAATTCTAAAACGCGGGAAGCAATTGAACAGAAGGAAACGGAGAAAACAGAGGATGGTACTGGTACGAGTTCTCGAATCTCTGTTCCCTCCGTTCCCTCCTGTCCAACCTAAACCCCGGCACGAGGGCCAAGTTGATGTTCCCGTGAGTCATGACGCTTTTTAGTGCATCGCTTTCGAGAGGTACCAACCTCTGGGATGGGCTTTTGCTTGGAGTTGCGGTCGCGTTTCTGCTCTGGGTACGATCGGGGCGATCGTGCTACTATGCTGGGAACTACCGCTTGGGCCACTGAAATCCGTAACGATCCAAGAGATTGTCGCCCTCGAGCTTCGTCTCGCCAAGCGATTTTTGCAGATAGATGGAGTTGCATGCGTCGATCGCCGCAAGTTCGTCCACAAGCGGTTGACTGTGGGTGACCACAATGACTTGGCTCGTCTGCGACGCCGTTTGAATTAACTTAGCCAGCGGCGGAATCAAGTCGGGATGCAAACTGGCCTCGGGTTCGTTCAAGACCATCAACGCCGGTGGCCTGGGCGTCATTAGGGCGGTGACTAACAGCAAATAACGCAACGTCCCGTCGGACCATTCACTGGCACGCAACTTCCGGAGCATTCCGGGTTGCTCCAATTGAGCGAGAAGGCCACCCGCGACCTCTGTGACGGTGACGTGCGTGCCCGGGAACGCATGGTCAATCGCGACACAAACGCCCTCCCAATCGCCAATCTCCCTGATCGTCTGCAGGGCGGCGGCAAAGTCGGAACCATCACCCGACATGACGGTCGTCAGGGTTGCCGGTGCCGGCTGTCGAGCGGGTGCATGAGCGTCGACACGGAACGAATCATAGAATCGCCACGATCGAAGTTGCTCGCGCATGAGAATAAGTTCCGGACCGTTGAACGGGTCGCTATACTCGGTCAACATACTACCACGCGTCGATAACGGTAGATCAATGTCCTGCCACGTTCCATCGTTTTTACGACTGCGAAGCGAACCACGCCGGCGATCAGCACACAAACGTTTGCTGTCCATGACTACGCCATTCCAAAGACACTCTCGTTTGATTTCAGGGTCGCAAGCAAACATCGATGGGCCGGACGTTTGTGGCAGGCCAATATCCACGGTGTAGCTGAACGGTTCCGCGCAGATCCCCAGGCGTAAACTGATGGCGTTTTTACGTTTCGAACTTCCTTGCACCGGAACGACGCCAGCTCGCATTTCGGCTGAAATGATTTCCGGACCCGCCCACAACACGGACGTGAAGCCACCTTCCAATGCCAGCGAATGAAGCAAACGACCGTCGGCGAGATCCGCCATCAACTTCAAAGCCCGATAAAGGTTGGATTTTCCCGACCCGTTCGCGCCGGTAATGACGTTCAAACGGTCCAAGGAAAGCGTTAACGAACGGATCGAACGATAACCTTCGATCGCCAATCGGGTGATGAACGAATCACTCACAAACAAACACTTTTTGAAGTTCCCGTCACCCTCGAAGTCATACCATTTTCGTGTTATCCATGGCTGCGCCACGGATCGAACGTCATCTCTGGAAGGGGACAGTGGATGCTATCCAGCCCACTTTCGCGCAATTTGATTTAGGTCGAGATTCTTGTCAGCGGTTCGACTGAAAAAGCTGGATTGGATCTCGGCAATGACTCGGCCCAATTCGGCACGTTCCTTGTCCGATAGTTTTCCGTCCTTTTGGATCTGCTGCAACAAACCCAAGACCGTAAAGGCATTGATTTCGGCCGGCAGTTCAAACGCAGCTCGATGTTCCACTGGCTTCCTGCGAGTTGCAAAAACGAATCCGATCAACACCATGGACAAAACTCCCACGCCGAGCACGCCCAAGAGGATGCTCCGCGTCCAATCGACTCGGCGGTAGACCGATGTCAATTGAATCGTCTCCTCCGCGTCGACCAAGTCGGCATCTTGATACTGTTGCCGTCGCACGGTGACACCTTCTAGCGTTGGTCGACAGAACTTGAATACTTCCAGTTGATGCCCTGGTTTGGCTTGTAGTTCGATCAACCAGCTCCGATCGGAAGTAATCTGGATCGAATCGGCATCCGGGTCAAATCCTTTGGGAGCGACCTGTTGATCATCCATTCGAACCACTTCCAAGTGCTCGAAGTTCAGGTCCAAAATGCTCTTCAAATCCGGAACCAAACCTTTGGCTTTCGCTTGTACTTCAAGAAGCAACTTGCCGTCGGTCGCCTGTCGTTCGTCAATCGTTTGGACCAACTCCAAATCTTCGAAAGGACGCGCGGGCGGCTTGGCGGGCGACGCATCCACCACCAATGAGGCCGATTCGATCGGCAGGACCACAAACCCCGACGAATCAACAAAGTCCAGGTTCAATTGAATCGGTGGGAATCGATCGATCTGAGGACCTCGCGCTTTCAATAAGGCGTACGCGTACGGTGTCTCGCGCCAACCTTCACGATCCGACGGTCGCGATTTCATGCTCTTGGGTTCTTCAAAAGTCATCGAAATCACTTCAAAGTGTTCCGTCAGTGCTTTAGTCGCACCTTCCTGGAACTTGTTGCGATAGTCTTCGTTCGGGCGGCCATAATTGTAGGCGTACGGGGACTGGGTCTGGTTTTGCACGTACTTCTCGAACCCGCCGGATTCACGTTCCATATCCGTCGTATGAACAAGTTTCAGGATGACGCCAAATGGCTGTTGATGTCCAATCACATCGCTGCCGTCGATCTCGGCAACCAACTTGATTTCCGAGGTGACATCGTTGTAGTATTCGAACGATTTCTTGGCCTCTTGAGCGCGCGGGTGGTCTCCGACAATTTCAAACCCCGACTTCAGAAAACGATACTTGGCCTGCGGTTGAACTGTGCCCATACGAGTGAATAGTTGATTTGCGAATTTGCCCAAGTGTTCATCCGCAGTCTTCCCAGGCAACTGGTTGATTGCAGCCAAGATCAAGGGGAACTGAGCTGGGACGGGTTGGTTCTCATGGGATACTTGCCCCAAATCGGTTGCTCCCAAGGCCGCATAAAACCAATAGTCGTACACGTCTGTGGAATGGTCTCGAGCGTTCATCGTCGGCACGGCCATTCGATACAATTCCGCAGCTCGTTGAAATTGTTGAAACGTGCTTTCACGCCGATCCACAAACTCCGAGGTTGGTTGTACTGTTTGGCGGTAAGCGTTTTCGTCAAACATCAAGGTCGCTTCGGCCAGTTGCAAACGCCAATCATCCACATGTTTCTGACGGGCACTGGCGACGATCGTCAGCGCGACTTGATAGCCACGCAGAACTTCGGCCTGCATTTCCGGTTCTTTGCGTTTGGTCTTGTACGCCTCCTGGACTCGAACTTGACGCCACACGCTGGCCAGATTGCCGCGCATGGTCGTCGCCAAACTCGCGACGGTCTCTGGTTTCAGCGATTCGATGTTGCCAAACACCGCGATAAATGAATCGACTTGGAATACTTCGGCGCTGCTATGGCACGTTGTAAACGCTTGGGCCAAGAGTTCTTCGTCAATCGATTCGATAGGCAGCGAACGGATTCGGGCGACCCAAGCTGATAGTTCGGCCAAATTCCGTTGTTGCCGCGACCGAGACAGTGGAATGCCACCGGCTTGTTGGTTGTAGCCGTAAATGTACATGTATGGATTGAACATTCGTTGCTGGGAGTTTGGATCGTGGCTGGCCGTCCAGGCTCGCAAAAATTCGTGAATCAAATCCCGCGCAATTTCCGGCTGTTGTTGGGCGACTTTCTCGATTTGAGGGAACGCCTTTTCTTCTTCGTTGGCCTTCAGGTAGAGCCGAGCCAACATGGTTGCTAATCTCGGTTGTAGCTCCGGATAAATCACGGCCGCCCATTGGGCACTCGGTTGCAACTCCAGCAGATCCAATACAGGAATTGGTGCGGCGCCGCCCTGCATTTGTCCACCAAACCGGGGGTCCATGGAATCCATGTAAAAGAAGTTGCCGAAACGGTCGTACTGCATCATGGAGTTCTGATTCGAGTTTTGGGCATAGGCATGGGTCACTTCGGCTTCTTTCAACCACTGCGCCGCCAGTAGCGAAAGTGTCTCCTGCCATTGGTTCGCTTGTTCGCCTGTCGATTTGACCAGCGCTTCCGCGGCCTTGTTTTGCAAGTTCAGGATGCTCATGCGCCGATTCGAATCCCCAATCATCGCGGGCATTTCACTAGCCGAGGCGATCCCGAGTTGCGATAGGATTCGGATCCCACGTTCCAAGTCGTTCGTAAAGCTTGCGTCCAACCAGGCTTGTCCCAATTCCTTTTCGACCAACGTCGATAATTCCACCGTCCGCTGCAACACGACTTTTCTGTCGTCGGGCGTCAGGTCGACGGAAGCCAACAATCGTTGATGAACTTCCCACGATTGAGTCAGCAAGGCCGGCTTGTTGTCTTGGGCATACTTCGTATCAAAATACCGAGCCAACAGTTGGAGTCCCAAAACGGAGATCGAATTTTCGCTGGGCCATGCGGGCAAGAACTCGACGGCCATATCCGGCAGTTCCGCTGCCAACAACAACAAAGCTGCCGCTTCGCGTTTCTCGACTTCCGAGCCTCCCAGCCATCGCGTTCCCGCCTGCAATTGCTGGGTCAGGCCGTCCAACAAAAATCCTTGGCTCTGGCATCGCGCCAAGATCATGGCCAATTGATTGATCTCCGACTCCTCCAGTTTTTGCGCGGAGACATTTGCCAACGCGAGCACATCGGTAGGTCGCAGTACGTGGCTGGGCAGCGCCGCGGATGGAATTTCATTCCCAGCGGTCGCAATCACTGGCGTCGCGGCCAGCGACTGGAGGAGCTTTTGATAAACCTGTTTTGGTTGGTCGTCTGGCAGTCCCGCCACATAGTTGGCCACGGCGTCCCATCGACCTAAAGTGACATGCCGCGCGAACTGTTCGACTTCGGCATCCAAGGCCTTTGTCTGTTCGGCAATCTCGGCAGCTTTCTTGGCTTCTGCCTCGGCGGCCGCCGCAGCCGCAGGATCTGTAGGTGTCGCCGTGTCGGTCGGGGAAGCTCCAGTTGTGGTACTGGGGGCTTCTGCTTGCGACACGGGCTCGGGCGGTAATTGCTCCTTCGCCCAAGCGGCCAAAACTGCGGCAGGGCTTCGGTCGAAGTTCAGTGCCAACAGCTTTTGCAATCGCACGGCCTTGGGATCAAACTCGCCATTGGAAGCGGTGTCCGTCGAGGCCGCCGCAACAGGCATCGGTTGCCCGTCCGGACCGATCACCACGGCTTGCGGCAGTGGAACGCTGGTCGCATCCTGCAATGGCACCGGCAGGCTTGGTGCCGAACGAAGTGGAAGGGCACGCAGGACTGTTTGCGCATGTCCTTCACCTGAGCCAACACTGAAGACGACCAAAACAAGGACTAAGAAAACTCGCACGTCAAGTCGCTCCATGGTGGGCACTTCGTTTTGGGCACGTCAATGTGGGCACGTTATTGTTTGTTGAACCACTGGCGACATTCGGTTTATGAACCGTTGTGTTCACTAGGTTTTTGGAAGGTGGCACCTTGTTTCGGCGGACCTTCTTTGGGCTTGCCGGGCTTCTTGCCTCGGCACTTGCCGCTCTTGCAGCCTTGGCATTGGGAAGGCAGCGGCAGGGCCTGCAATTCCGTCAAATCCATACGGGCCAAGCGAACGGTGGCCTCCAGATCTTCGCGGCGTTTTTCCGCGACGTCCGCGTCGCCCGACTCGTCGGCCATTTCACTGAGAATTCGATAATTCTGCCGAGCCGCTTCGACCTCGGGTTCCCATTCCTCGCGTCCAACCCCCTCGAGCCGCATCAACCAAGTGACGTAGTACTGAGCCGAGGCCAGTGCCAACCGGGTTTCTTCCGCGATCTTCGTTTGTCCTTCCCCGCTATCGACCAACTCTTGCATCAGTGCGTCAAGCGCCAAGCGCGCTTCCGGCAACTGCGTGTCCATCATTTGCGCTTTGGCTTTTTCTAACCGCAGTTGGCGCTGCAGTTCCAATTGCTGTTCGGACAAACCCGCAATGGCTTCGTCGAAGCTATCGATCGCATCGCCCCATTTTTCAGTTTCCACATTCAAGCGAGCTCGCGTGACATTTGCGTTCAATAAGTCGTTCTTTTCTAGCTCGCGACCAGGTCCAAGATGAAAGACGACCCCAGCCAAACCCACGAACAGCCAAGCTACCACGATCCATACTCGCATGACCAAACTCCTTTGTTAAACGGTACGCGGAAGCCCGAAGCGAACTCCTGGCCGCCAACTCGAACCCAACATCATCAAAGCGATGGGGAGAATTCCCAATATCGAAGCGCCCGCTGCTGAAGCCAACAGCGCCAATTCCCGTCGAGTCAACTCCCACCATTTCCGGTCGTTTCCGGAACCGATCAAACCCGCCAACGAACTGGAGGGAAGGTGTTTGACGTTGCCATCATGATACGCTCCCTGCAATCGGTTGGCAATTTGTCGCAGATTTGCCGAATCCTGCCGAGACTGATGCCCATCGATAAACTTGCCAACGACCGGATCACCAACTCCAATGACCAGAACTTCGCGGACGGACGCCGGCATTCGCGGCATCCCGGTCGCGGGAACGGACATCCCGTCGGTCAACACGATCACCGTCGTGCTCTTCGGATTCCAATGTTTTGCCAAGCGAGCCGCTTCGGTCAAACCTGCAAAGAGGTCTGTTTTCCCGGCGTTGAACCCTTGATAGATCGGCAGTTTCTCCATCATGTGCTGAACAATATCGAAGTCGGTGGTCTGATCCAGCAACGGTTTGGCTCCCGAATAAAATGCCACCAAGCTGATGCGGTACTCGCGAACGGGGATCCGATTCAGCACGCTTCCGACCACTTGGGACGCTCGCACACGTCGTTCTTGGTTCTTTTCTGGCCCTGCGTCTTCCAAGTGCATGCTGGGTGAAACGTCCACGACCAACAAGAGGTTCTTTTGTTTTTTCGGATCCAGCTCTATTTGGCTGTGAATTTTGGGATCCAGCAACAAGAGGGTCACCAATCCCCAGCCCAAACAGCCAACCGCCAAGACTCGGAGCCAAGGTGTTGCGGCCACCCACCGCGCAGGCCGAGCCGTCGGTCCAAACGCCACGCGCGCCAAACGACGACAACGCCGACCATGGAGCCACTCGGCCACGAGCATCAAACCCACGGCAACCAAGGCCGTGATCTCCGCCAACATCACCATGGCGTGTACCTCCAGCCAAACGACGAGAGGATGAACCCGACCAAGCCGATCAACCCAGTGACACAAAATGGCCAATAAAAGTCTTGGATATCGGCAACAGTCTGTTCCATTTTCACCGTTTGCATCTGGTCGATCCGCTGGAAAACTTCTTGCAAACCGACGTCATCACCAGCTGCGAATGAACTTCCACCCGTGATGGTACAGATCGAGGCCACTTCGGGCGGCGTTTCCCCTTCGCCGATATGCACGCCAAACACGACAATCCCCGAGCGTTGCAATTCGCGCGCGACGATCTCGTCTTGCCCGTTGTCCAAGTCCGCACTGGCTCCGTCCGAAACCAGCAGGATCATGCGGTCGCCTTCTTCCCGTTGTTCCAAATGCTCTCGACATTGTCGCAACGCGCCACCGATCATGGTTCCGCCCCCGATCGAAGTCATCATTTGTTCGGGCCGAATAAATGGAGCCGCTCGTTTGAACGCGGAAGGATCCTCCGTCAAGGGAATCCAACCAATTGCCGACTGGCCAAATAGCGTCAGGCCGTACGCATCTCCCGATCTCAGGTCCACGAATTTGGCGATCGCGTCCACCGCCGCATCGAACCGAGTCTCTTCGCCAAACGTCGCTGTCATGCTGCCGGACAAGTCCAAGCAAAACTCGATGTTCGTCAACACGCGTTTCGATTGGGGGACACTCAATTGCCGAGGACTGGCCAACAACATCACGGCCACCGCCAGAATCAAACACGGTACCATTTGCCAAAGATTAAGCCAAAAACGCCACCACCGACCATTCGATTGACGGCCATGATCTTGGGGAACAACGACTTGGCCCAGTGGTTGCAACCAAACCCATACGGCCAAGCCCAATGGTACGAATAAAGCCAGGAGCACCGGCCAATACCCAAACGTCATGCGGAAACTCCCGAGCTTGGTTCCGAGGTCGTTTGCGGCAGTGTCCCGGCCAATTCTCCGGGAACCTCGAGACCGTTGTAGGGAGCCAACAATTCGCCCAGTGATGCTTTGGGATCGCGGCCAGGACTGTGGAGCCACCGTTCCATCTGCTGCAGCAAGGGACCGGCCAATTCGTGCTTGCGCAGTTCCATCAGCGCCTGCCGTGGTTGCAATTCTTGCAATCCTAAACGGCGCCGCCAAAATTCCACCAGCCAACGTTCCAGTTCGGCCAATTGGCGACTATCCAATTGGCCAGCGGCGGCGGCCTGCAATCGCGGTTGCAGCAAGTCCGCCAACGTTCGAGCTTTTGCGGCCGTGCCAATAGGCTCTTGGCGGTGCTTGGGCCAAAAGATAACGGTTAACAGAACCAGTACCCAACCGACAATCGCCAATATGACCCAGAAGCGGTAACTACCCAACCGCGGCCAAGTCAATTCCAAATCATGCGGCGGAATGTGCCCCGCTTCCAAAACCGAAACCACTTCCACAGGAATTTGCGGCAGTTCGCCGAGTTCGCTCCCATCCACGCGTTCCAACGCTTCCCGCAAATCGTAACGACCGGGCTCCAAGGCCATGTAGGTCAGGTCGTAGCGGTGGGAATCACCGTGCGGAAAAGAGTCGACGATGCGGACCACGATCGGCGCATCGCGATCGTCGAGCGGTTTGACTCGCAATAACGATCCGGGCAACAACACTTCTTTCAGGCGGCCAACCGAACCAACGGTGGCTTGACTTCGAGTCGCTGTCGTCGGTGGCTCGACATCCTGAGCCCATCCCGCGACCGCACTCAGCGCCAAACAAACAAGCCCAACCATGTTGACGGGCGATCGCGCGAAATGGTTGCACCATCCTTGAGTTCTCATCGCACACCTCGTCCCAACAATCCGCGTGATTTGAAAAAGTGACGTAGTCGCTGGACAAACGGTTGATCCGTGCGAATCTGCAAATGATCGACTTGTCCGCGGCGCAAGTCGGCCGTCAACGCCGCTTGATCGATCCCTAAACCCTGGCCACGCGACACAAATTCTCGTCCCGTCTCCGCTTCTTGGCCGCGAAACCAACCCACGCCGCGCAGTGATTCCTCGCCGGGGTCCGTTAGCTGCAAAGCAACACAGTCGTGTTGTTGGGCCAATTGTTTGAACGCGGGAATCGCCGCGGGTTCGTGCAAGTCGGAGAGCACAATCAGCAACGATTTCTCATGGAGGATCGCGCCCAATTCGGCCAACCGACGCGTCAAACGCGTCTCTTCATCCACGCGGTAATGTCGCAATTGATGCAACCATTGCAAGATACGGTCACGCGAAAGGCTGGGCGAATACCGTAGTTCTCGCTGTCCCACACCGACCAAGGCCACCGGACTCACTCGTTCCAAACAAGCCATCGCCAAGCCACCCGCCAGATGGACCGCCAACGCGTACTTACTCAACTTGGCCGAACTGACGGTCATCGAAGCAGACGTGTCCACCAACAAGTAGACGGGCAAGCGTTTCGGAGATTCGTACTCTTTGATGTAGTACTTTTTCGTTCGCGCGGTTACTCGCCAATCGATCGCCTTTACCGGATCACCCGGTTGATACGGTCGCGACTGGGCGTATTCGGTCCCGGACCCAACAAACGGCGAGCGATCCGTTCCATAGCTCAGACTATCCGCCAAGCGTTTGATCGCGATCACGAACTGCCGCGTGTTGAGATGATCGACCGAATCTAATGAATATTGCATTGCCAGCCCGCCCCACTAGATCGTACCCGACGTCATGCCCATATCGTTGAGAATCGAGTTCAAGACATCTTTGCCAGTGACACCATCCGCCAACGCTTCGTAGTTCAAACGGATCCGATGCAGCAAAACGTCGTCTGCCAACAAATACATGTCTTCCGGAATGACGTAGTCCCGCCCGGAGATCAACGCCCGAGCCCGCGCGGCTTTCACCAAGGAAATCCCCGCTCGCGGACTTCCGCCAATTTCGAGATGCGGATGGATTCGAGTCCGATTGACCAACTCGACCACATGATTCAGGAACACGTCGCTAACATGAATTTGATTGACGGCCTGCATCGCCAGGATCAAATCTTCGGAAGTCCCTACCGGTTGCTCTTCCAGAATATCAAATTCCGTTCGAGCGATCGCACCTTGGTCCTCGCGTCGAATCCCTAGCGTGATGTTGCGCTGCAATATCTGCAACTCTTCACTGGGGGTCGGATAATGCAAGCGATGACACAACATGAAGCGGTCCAATTGCGCTTCCGGTAATTCAAAGGTTCCGCTCTGTTCGATCGGATTTTGAGTCGCAATAACCAAAAACGGAGCAGGCAACTTGAATGTCGAATTGCCGATCGTGACCTTGCGTTCTTGCATGGCCTCTAGCAACGCACCCTGAACTTTGGGCGCCGCACGATTGATTTCGTCGGCCAGCAATAGATTGGTAAAGATCGGTCCTTGGTGAATGCGAAACTCGTGCGTGCGTTGATCCAGAATTTCGGAACCCAAAATGTCCGACGGCAACAGGTCGATCGTGAACTGAATCCGCGAGAACTTCAAGTCGATCGTCTTGGACAATGCCGAGACGAGCAAAGTCTTGGCCAACCCAGGCACACCTTGTAACAACAAGTGGCCACCCGTAAACAACGCAATCAAGATCCGCTCGACGACCACGTCCTGGCCAACGACCACGGTACCAATCCGCTCGCGAATTCGATCAACAAATTGATAGACGCGTTGATAGTCCTCAGCAGAGGCACTGGACGCCAATTCAGCGAGCGGCGGAGCATGCGACATGAATTCCTCGGTGGTACGATGCCAAGTTAGCGAAGTTTTGAATCAACTTCGACTTGGCATTGTATCCGACGAACAAGGTCGCTTCAATTAAACATCGACGAAATCAAGCGATGTGGCTTAAACTTTGCGAGAAAAGCCAATTTTGCCTAACGCTTGATAAACTTCTTCCAAAGTCTTTTCGCCGAAGTTGGTAATTCCCAACAGGTCGTCCGGCGAGGTCCGCAGCAGATCGCGAACCGTAAAAATCCCGCGTTCCTCCAAACAGTTGGTCGTTCGCACCGTCAGACCGATTTGAGCCGTGCTCATTTCCAATTTGATTTCCAGATCTCGTTCGCGTTCTTCGGCCGCACTGAGAGGAATACGAGTCTTTGCCATACCGGAGTCCTTTCCTTCGAAAAAAAGTCTTGTTCAACGATTCGCGGTGCACCCTGACACCGTCCAAAAACCCAACCACAGCCTACCCAACGAAAAATGGTGCGGCAAGTACCGAACCAGTCACATGGGCACGTTACGTCACCTTCGACTCTTTATTATACTGCGACCGTTCTCTCCCGTGTGCGCTGAACCCGCTTGATTCTCAACGGCAAGCAAGAAAAATTTGACCAGGACGCTAGCAACTAAAGGATTGGCCGGAATGAACGACAACAGCGACTTTTTCGCAGACCACCATGCCGAAATTTTTCTGGGCCTGAATCAACAACAGGCCCAAGCAGTGTCCATCATCGAAGGACCGCTGATGATTTTGGCTGGCCCAGGGTCCGGGAAGACGCGCGTCATCACGCATCGAATTGCCTACATGCTGCAGCAAGGGATCCCCGCGGACCGCATCCTCGCATTGACGTTTACGAACAAGGCCGCCAACGAACTCGGGCACCGAATTCAACGACTGGTATCTGGCCAGTTCGTTTGGGCTGGAACGTTCCATCGATTTTGCAGTCGATTGTTGAGGCAGTATGGATCGTTTGTTGGCTTGAGCGATAACTTTTCGATCTTGGACATGGACGACGCGACGAAACTGTTCTCGCAAGCCTGGGACGAAGCGGGAATTGATGACGGGTTCGTCTCCATTTCGGCGGTTCAAGCCGAGATCTCGAACGCAAAAAACGCGCTGATCCGCGCGGAAGAGTACCGCGGACGACTGGGCAACCCCGTGGGAAAGGTCGCGGAAAAAGTCTATCCGATTTATCAGAAGAAGATGCTCCAATGCAACTCGGTGGACTTCGACGATCTGCTACTTTGGACGGCGATCATTCTTCAAGAAAACGAAGAACTCCGCGAGCGATTGGATGAACGCTTTGGCTACATCATGGTGGATGAATATCAAGACACCAACTTGGCTCAGTATGCCATCGTCAGGTCGCTGAGTAACCTTTATCCCAACTTGGCCGTCACGGGAGATCCCGACCAATCGATCTATGGCTGGCGGGGGGCCAACATTGGGAACATCCTGGGGTTCGAGCGGGATTACCCCCAAGTGCAAGTCGTGCGGCTGGAACAAAACTATCGCAGCACTCAAAAAATTCTTCGCGTCGCTGATCGACTCATCGCCAACAACCGTTTGCGAAAACCAAAACGCCTCATTGCGACGCTGGAAGTTGGACAACCGGTTCGACTAAAGGCGTCGCCATCGCCTCAGGATGAAGCCTTGTGGATTGCTTCCGAAATCAAAACGCTGTTGGCGGAAGGAGTTTGGGAACCCAAAGATTTTGCGATCTTCTACCGCGCCAACTGGTTGTCGCGAAATCTGGAGCACGAATTGACATCGGCCGGGATTCCGTACCAATTGGTCAACGGTTTCGAGTTTTACCAGCGCAAAGAAATCAAAGATTTGGTCGCCTATTTGCGATTGATCGTCAACCCCAAGAACGATGTTGCCTTCGAGCGGGTCGTCAATTCGCCGTCGCGAAAGATCGGCAAAGTAACTCTCGATCGATTGCATGAGTTGGCGCGGAATTCCCAATGCAGCCTGCTGGAGGCCTGCCAAGCGGCGATGGCCAATCCCAGTAGTTTGGGGCGGGCAGCGGCGAGTCTTCAACGGTTTGTTGCCCAAATTGAAAAACTGCAAACCGTGCCTTGGGATCTCGTGCGACCGGTTTTGGAAGCCGTCCTGGAAGTGACGGGGTATGCCAAAATCCTCGAAGCGGACCAAACGGAAATGTCTAGCGAACGTCTGGGAAATATTGAGGAGTTGTTGTCGGCTGCCGACGAGTTTGACAAGCAGCACTCGGTGGATGGCGGATTGGAAGCCTACTTGGAAACCGCTGCCTTGGTTAGCGATACCGACAAATTTGATGGCGAAGTCAATCATGTGAAAATGATGACGATGCATGCGGCCAAAGGTCTGGAATTTCCGTGTGTCTACATTGTGGGTGTCGAGGAAGGAATTTTGCCTCATGAACGAAGTCGCAAAGATGAAAAAGATGTCGAGGAAGAGCGGCGCCTGTTTTTTGTCGGCATCACGCGGGCGCAAAAAGAATTGACGCTGTGCCATTGCGATGGACGAATGCGGCGCGGCACCTTCGCGATGGCTCCCGCCAGCAGCTTCTTGTTGGAAATCGCCGGTGCGGATGTCGAGCGAATCCGTCCTTCAAGTTACAGCAAGAACTTTAACAAGTGGCAGAACGAACCTCGGACCGGTTTTCAACCGCCCCCGCCAACCGAGCGGGATTGGATTGAAGACGAATGCGGCGGAGCCTCTTTTGATGTGCGGGATTTTGGAGACGATCCCACCAGTCAACTGCAAGAAACGAATGAGGTGGAACAGCCGCCGACAAAAACGTCCGATCGTCACGCGTTGGCAGTGGATTCACACTCGCTCGAGGTTCCGGGAGCTTGCGCGGCAATGGTAGCGCCTCGAAGCAACATCAAGTCGACACCGCGAATTTCAACCGCCGCGGATCTCTATTCGGAAAACGCACCAACCCATTCGCTGGACATAACCGCGACCAACGCCGACAAAAACCAAGTGTCCGGGTCACGAGATTTTCATGTCGGTTGCTTGGTCCAGCATCCGGAATATGGACCTGGAAAAGTGGTTGCTGTCGCTGGGTCGAAGACGAAACCGCTAGTTTCCGTCTACTTTTTCTCGGTTGGTCAAAAGAAGTTTCGAGCCGATTTTTGTGATCTAAAGGTTATCAGTGGCCCTCGATCCTGAGTTTTTTTCGAAATTTACCCGCCCACCACGCTTGTTCGCCTTGATTGTTGGCTAAAATAGTGAAGTGAGCCGGGTTTGTCAGAACAATTGGCGGTAATTTCTAGACAGAACAATTGCAGGATCCAATGACCCAACAACCAAGTGAACAAGACGGGGCGAAACTGCCCGGCAAAAAAATTCATGGGACGTTGATTCCGATCGGTGGCGGCGACAATATCCCGTTGCTCCGTACGAGATTGCGAGTCGGTCGCCGCGATGGTTGCGACATTGTGCTTCCTTTCTCGAATATTTCCGGACACCACTGTCTGTTGGAGATCCACGAAGGCTATTGGTTCGTTCGCGATTTGAACAGCCGAAATGGGGTCAAAGTCAATGGGCAAAAAATCATCCCCGGCCTGAAAAAACGCTTGGACCCCGGTGATGAATTGGCAATTGCCAAAAACGTCTATCGTTGTGATTACGATCCCCTTGAAAATGGAGCTTATGGAACGCCGCCCCAAGACGAACAAGCGGAAGCGTTTTTCGAACGTTCTCTGCTCGAGCGGGCCGGTTTGAAACGCTCCAAAGAACAATAATTCGCACGTTGTTCCTTAGGGCGTCTCGGTCCGTCGGAGGACTTCTCTATTGGTGGTGAGAATCGAGCCAAATCTCGAATGATTGCCGTTTCCACGACCGCAAATCCTTGCGAAGTCGCGTTGTTCACTCTAGACTGTTGTCACCTGCCAATTCCGGTTCAAAACCGCAGGTTTACCGACTTTTTGTCCAAAAAACGCTGCGGTAGCACGGATTCGCTGTGCCCGGTGCGTGGTAGGATTTTGCTTCGGCCGATGACCGAATTTGGCCACTTTCCTGGATGATCGATCATGATTCAAGGTTGGAAACGAGTTCAAATGGGAAGCCCCGCCGCGCTTTGGGCCGGTGTATTGCTGTGCTGCCTGCTGCTGTGCGGGAGCCTTGGGTGCTCAAGTCGAACCGAATTCGATCGGAGTGAGTACCAAAAAGTCACCAAAACCACGACTGCTGGGGCGGGGCCACTGCCACCGGGCAGTTTTGGCAGCGGAGCCATGCAATACGGGTCCGGGATGGTGCCTTTTGGTTCCGGGATGATGCCATTTGGTTCCGGTGCGATGCCCTACGGTTCGGGTTCGATGCCTTTTGGATCTGGTACGGTGCCTTTTGGTTCTGGTACGGTGCCGTTTGGAACGGGTTCGATGCCCTACGGATCGGGTTCGATGCCGTTTGGTTCGGGAGCTGCGTCGTTTGGTTCGGGAATAACTTTTGGGACCGGTGCGATTCGAGTTACGGCACCTGCTGCCCGATCCGCCAACAAGTTCCCTCGATTTGGATCCGCCTACCCGGTCCAGTGATCCCTGAGTTTGTTCACGGGATGACTGGCGGAATTTCTAAACGCACGTTGCCGAATGTTCGGAGCACGTTGCGAAAAAGCAACATTTTTTGACCATTGTTGGATTTGTCACACGTCCAATTAGTATGGATCGTAGCCCTGAGCGGCGGTTCCATCCTTTGCGGAAGTGTTGCGATGATCCCCAATCGAATCTTGCTCCTTTCGAGCGTCTTCATTCTGAGTCTGTTCACGACCGGTCATGGTTCGGTCCAAGCCCAGGACTGGTTCACCGCAGGAAGTTATTACACGCACAATCCGCAAACGAACGTCCGGGTCCACCAGTTTGCGGCGAACCCAGTCGTTCTGCATACTCCGGATCCGTTCATGAGTGTGTATCGCCAGCAACGCAGCTCGATAACCGTCGGCGGAAGTTCCGACAACTACCACAAGGTCTATCAATTTGGCGATGTGGTTCGCCCGTATGGCGAATGGGAGCGACCGTACCGGCCATACAGCGTGCCCTATTCCGACTGGGCCTATGGTTCTCCATTTGGGCACTTGGCGTCCCCGCCACGTACGAACCCAATGTTGCCGTCGCCCATTTATGCTCCGGGCTTTTTTCCAACCCCTTATCAGGTCCCAATGATTCCGTAGTCCGTAGTCTTGGGGACTGGACTTTCCGGCGACTCATTCGGCGCCGATGTTTTGCACGTCTTCGACAATCAAATGCACAACATCGTGTTGGCGTTGGAGTTTGCCCGTCACCATCCAGACGGGCGAACACCGGCAAACGTCATAGAACTTTTTCCAGGTGTCCGGATGAAGGATCAAGTTGGCTTGCCCGGTTTCATCTTCTAAGGTGACGAACGTGATCCCTTTGGCGGTCCCCGGTCGTTGTCGCAAAATGACCAAGCCGCCAATGCGAACTTTGATTTGCGAAGTGGTATTCAACTCTTGGCAGGTTCGAGCGCCTTGGCGTTGCAACCAATCGCGATGGAACGACATGGGGTGGCCTTTGAGCGACAATCCCGCTTGGGCATAATCTTGTAGCACTTGTTCGTACAAGTCTTGTTGCGGCAAGTCGACCCACTCGATCTCTTCCGACACTCCGACCAACAGCGGTTGTTTCTCAAGATCAATCGGGCGCGCCAGACTCTCCCAAATCGCTTGTCGTCGGTTCAAGCCCAGGGATTGGAAACAATCGGCGGTTGCCAACAGCTTTCGCATCGGAACGGAGAGTCGGGTGCGACGATCAAAATCGGCAAAATCGCGGAACGGCTCCGCACGACGTGCGGTTGCGATTGCTGTGGCGGCGTCCGAGGTGATCCCACGCAACAGAGAAAACCCTAACCGCACCGTCTTCGGATCCACCAAACTGGAATCCCACTCGCTGAAGGAGACGTCGGCCGGTAAGACTTGTACGTCGTGATCTTGGGCTTCGCGAATCAACTGGGCCGGACGATAAAACCCCATGGGCTGGCTGTTCAAAAGCGCGGTTAGATACACGGCCGGATAGTGACACTTCAAATAGGACGTGGCATACGCCAACAGCGCGAATGAAGTCGCATGACTTTCAGGAAATCCGTACTCGCCAAAGCCCATGATTTGTTGAAAGACACGTTCGGCAAATTCTTCGGTCAAATCGTTCTTGACCATTCCGCGAACCAATTGATCGTGAAAATGTGTGAGGTCTCCATCGCGCCTCCAAGCGCCCATGGCCTTCCGGAGTGCGTCCGCCTCGCCCGGTGTAAAGTCGGCCAAATCGATGGCCATGCGCATCACTTGTTCTTGAAAGATGGGCACACCGTGAGTTTTACCCAGGATTCGTTCGACCTTTGCATTGGGATAGTGGACTTCCTCCAATCCCGCGCGTCGTCTCAGCAAGGGGTGAACCATTTGTCCTTGAATAGGGCCCGGCCGAATCAAGGCCACTTCGATGACCAAGTCGTAGAAGCAACGAGGACGTAGGCGAGGCAGTGTGGCCATTTGAGCTCGCGATTCGATCTGGAAAACGCCCATCGTTTCCGCTCGACAAATCATGTCGTACGTCGCGGTATCGTTGGCCGGTATGGAAGCCAAATCCAGGTCGATGTGCAGATGCTCCCGAAGCAAATCGAACGCGCGGTGCAGGCAACTCATGATGCCCAAGCCCAAACAATCGACTTTCAAGATTCCTAACTCGTCCAAGTCGTATTTGTCCCATTGGATCACACTGCGACCGGGCATGGCCGCGTTTTCAATCGGGACAATTTTGTCCAAAGGACTTTCACTAAGGACCATGCCACCGGGATGCTGGGACAAGTGACGTGGATGTCCGATCAGTTGATCAACCAAGCCAATCAACTGGCGTCCGCCTAAACTTTGTGGATCGATTCCAACTTGTTGGCAACGCAAGCCTAGCTCAGGATCACGATGGTACCGATCCACTCGTTTGGATAAAGCATCGATTCGATCCAACGAAAATCCAAGAGCCTTGCCGACGTCTCGAATCGACGAACGCAGGCAATAACTGGTATTCACGCCCGTCATGCCGGCCCGCTGACGCCCGTACTTTTGATAGATGTATTGCAAGACTTCTTCGCGTCGTTGATGTTCAAAATCCACATCGATGTCCGGTGGCTCGTTACGCTCCTTGGACACAAACCGCTCGAACAGCAAATCACTCTCGGTTGGGTTGACGCTCGTGATGTGCAAACAAAAACAAACCGCCGAATTGGCGGCTGATCCGCGACCTTGGCACAGAATATTCTGCTGCCGCGCGAAGTTGACGATGTCGTACACCGTCAAGAAATAAGCCTCGTACCGTAGTTCTTCAATGAGCTTCAACTCATGTTCCAGCGTTTGCTGGACCGAACTTGGCACGCCCGTAGGGTACCGGCGATTGGCACCTTCCCAAGTCAATTGTCTTAGAAAATCCATGGGAGCGGTTCCCGGCGGAGCCAACTCCGTAGGATATTCGTAACACAATTCATCCAGTGTGAACGAACATTCGTCGGCAATGCGTTGACATAACTCGAACGCGCCGGGCAGGGCACGCTCCCAGTGAGACCGTTCCTCCAAGGATTGCAAATGGCGTTCGTTGTTGATCGCCAGCGGGGAACGATCCAAGTCCACCAGTTCTCCGTTGGCCAGTTCCGGAATCGTTTTTCCCATGCGAATGGCGGTCATCACATCCAAGAGTGGCTGTCGAGCCGTCTCATGGCAGCGGACCTCGGGAGCCAATACTAACGGTATCTGCAGCAGGTTTGCCGCCTGACGCAAGCGCCCCAATACCACCGCATCATTGGGGCCCTTGTACAGGTCGACCACCAAGGACACTCGATCAGAAAACGCATCGCGAAAGGCTGGTGCCACGGCCGCCAATTGTTTGGTGCTCCACCCGAGAGGAACCAAACCGGCGAACAATCCCGTCGCCTGGGGCAAAACGTCCCCTAGTCCCAAGCTGTATTTGCCTTTTTCCGCCGCGCAGCGCCCGCGGCTGATCAACTGCGCTAGATTCGCATAGCCCGTCCGATTTTGCACCCACAGCAGAATCGTGAGCCCTTCGCTC
>JAEUIP010000001.1 GCA_016795075.1 Planctomycetaceae bacterium
GAGCCGATTTTTTGCCGCCCGACCAAGCGTACAACCCGGTCATGCAAGACGCTCACTGCATGGTTCAGTGCGCGGCCAATCCGGACCACTTTTGGGTCCAACATCACAATGGGGTTTTCCGCTCCGTGGACCACGCCCAATCTTGGCAAGAAGTCACCCAGGTGCAACCTTCGGTGTTTGGGTTTGCGATTGCGGTTCACCCGGGAAATAGCGACGTTGCTTGGACCGTGCCGGCAGTGAAGGACGAGAAACGCTACCCGGTGGACGGGAACGTTGTGGTCGCGCGGACCAAAGATGGCGGAAAGTCGTTCGAAGTTTTGACCAATGGCTTGCCGCAGGGCCATGCATACGACCTGACATATCGACATAGCCTGGCGATTGATTCGACCGGCGACCTACTGGCGTTTGGTTCCACGACGGGTTCGCTGTGGGTCTCGGAGGATCAAGGAACCACATGGCAAAACGTCTCATCGCACCTCCCGCCGATTCACTGTGTACGGTTTGATCGCTGAAGGGGCGGCACGGTTCTAGCTCGCGCAGCGGGATCACTACTTTACAAGCGCTTTCAATGAGTGAAGATCCATACGATTCGACGGAGCAAACCATCCTTGGATTTCGCTGTATCTCGCTATTGGGCTATTCCTTAGCGATGGCATTGCCTGCTCAGGATACGATTCGAACGACCTACGGAATCGAGTGTTTTGTTTTCTCGATTGCCGCCGCAATTTCGATGTCGGAAGCGCCCGAAATGCGTTTGCTCTTTTGGGGTGGGTATGTGAATATCGGATTCCTGATTTTGCTGGGAACATGGCTGTTGCGGGCACGGCAATTGGTGACTCTCGATGCATTTGCCACCGCCATTTTGATCCTGGCATTGATCAATGTTTCCATCATTTCCTACACAGAAAACCGTCTGCAAATTGGCTTTTATTTGTGGTTTGGCTCTGCAATAGTCATGGCCCTGGCGGCTTTGATGCAACTATCACTTTGGCTCCCGTGTGAGAATGACCAATGCGGGCAGGCCCTTCAAACGCCGCCTAAAGAGCAAAACCCGAGGGATGGGCTGGATGACTAAGAAAATCCCTAAATTCATGTAAGTCTGTTTGGCGAGCCGCGTTTCTGTTGGCGAAGAGGGACTGGTGAAATGAATCGAAGTCAGATTCAGCCAGCCCCAACGGCCAGGTCCGCTTTGTGATGGAAGCGCCTGGTACACAGAAAAAGTTCTCGCGAAGGAGAATCGTCATGAGCAAGTGGATGGCAATCGCAGCAATGGTTTCGGTTTCGGTTCTGGGCGTTTCCTCGGCAGCGGCCGATCCGGTGGGAGGTCCCAAAGCCGATCAAACTCGTGTCGAAGCCAATTCAACCGATGTCTTTAAGGTCGACTGTTGGGGTGACGAGGTGACCGCTATCCGGATTCAAGGCGACGGCGACACGGACTTGGACCTGTACGTCTATGACGAAGCCGGCAACTTGATCAGCTCCGGAACCGGCTATACGGATTGTGAAGAAGTTCAAGTCCAACCCTTTTATCGGCAAACCATGACCATCAAGGTCGTCAATCGTGGCAGCGTCTACAACGCTTATACGATTCGGGTGTGGTAGCCGACAGCCCGCCCCAAACCAGCAAATCGCCAAGTCGCGGACCGAAACCACGGTCCGCTTCTTTTGTTGGTGATGGCCGCGATCGGAGAATGCTCCCCAACTGTTTTGCACGCTGTTGTTTCGGCACGTGGCTTTATCGCAGTGAATTGACGGTGCTCAAAGTTGGTCGTCTAGCGAAACCAGGAACCATAATGCTTAATGACTGTCGGACAATCCTGAACCGGTTGGTTCCGTGGCCACGGCAGGCATTGCGGACTTTGAGTAGAATGATGAACGACCTACCCAGTCGAATTACCAACCGCAGGATCACCATAGCCGAATATCTACGCTGATCGAGAAAAACCATGTTGAACCTCGTTTACCGATCGGTTGAATTATGCTGCCAGGGCTCTCGTCGCTCGTTACTCATCGGACAGTGGATTTCTAGGTCGGTGTTGCTGATTCCACGGCGGATCCTGAGTCACGGCGGGTACCTTGGATGTTTGGCATTGGCTTGGTTGTTTGCCGGCTCGACGGTTTCCGCGCAAGAGCCCACCTTGTTGAAACAAGCTCGCTTTGGGTTGTGGTCGGTGGGAATACTCTGTGCGACGTTCCTCTTTCAAGCATCGGGGTTCTCTTGGCCCCTACAAGACGAAGCCGTTGTCCCCCAAACCAAAATCGTTGCAACTGGCCCCAACGATGTTTGGAAATTGTTGGAACTGCCAGCGCCAACTCCCAACACTCCTTATGCCAACCCTCCGCAGTTGGAGCTGTTGTTTGATGATCGTTTTTTGCAAGATTCAACCAAAGAGTACGAGTTTGGTGCGAAGGAAAATGCCCTTTTGTGGGAACCCGGTTGCCTGACGCTTCTGACGGGAGCAAAACTCTCACGTCACGTGAACAGCCACAACTGGGTAGAACTTGAGTTTTCCTTTCACTTCCCTGAACTGACAGAAGACGGCCAGCGATCCGAATTGAAACTGCTGCTGGACAGCGAGCCTACTTCGAGCGGCTACCTGATGTTGCGGCAAGTGCGACGAGCAGGCGAAACCGAGTCGGAGCTTGCGTTGTACGAGACGCCCGCAGCGGAGCAGCGTGCGGCCGCATTTCCGTTGCCACAAAAAGTGCACAGCGAATCTAGACCGGGACCTTTGTCCAACGGTCCGTGGAAAATCACTTATAGCGGTGGCGTCTGGTTGATCGATGGGTTCAGCGCGCCGTTGTGTTGGCCGTCGACTCGTGACAGCGATTCGTCACACGTACGTTCTATTTCGTTGGCGTGCCAAGGGCAACCCATCGGTCTTACTCGTTATGCAGTGCAACGCGTCTCCTTCAAGGAAGACGAACTCACGCCAAGCCAACAGCGTGCCTGGAAGCGAACGCAGCTGTTAGCAGACGAAGTCCCGCGACTGTTCGCACAGCAAAAACTCGAGCAAGTAGCACCGTTGCTGCGCGAGTGGCTATCACTCCAACTCCAGGAATTAGGCATTTATCATCCGGCAACGGCGACTTGTCTCAACTATCAGGCGACCGTGTTGGATTCGTTGGGTCGTGTTGCGGATTCGATTGCCGTCCGCGAGGAGGCCTTGAGAATTTTCCGAGGTGTTTATTCAGGGCCGCATCGAAATGTCGCCATGGCCCACAATAACTTGGGGGACGCTTACAAGTTGGCGGGAGATCTGGCACAGGCTCAGTTCCATGGCGAAAGCGCTGTCGCTATGTATCGCCGGATTTATTCGGGAGACCATCCGGAACTGGCGGGCGCCATCAACAACTTGGCCACGATCCATGAGGCGTTGGGAAAGTGGACCGCTGTCGAGCAAGACTATGCAGAAGTCGTGGGGATGTTGCGCCGAATCTTCCGTGAAGATCATGTTTATTTGGCCATTTCACTGAACAACTTGGCTCAAATTCGGACACGCCTGGGAAAGGGCGACGAGGCAGAATTGTTGTACGAGGAATCGCTCGCGATTTTGCGGCGTCTCTTTCCCGGTGATGATGTGAAGGTCGCCTTGAGCCTGCATAACCTCGCCCATCTTCGGGCCCTGCTGGGCAAGGGGCCGGAAGCCGAGCCCTTAAGCGTGGAGGCGTTGGAAATGTTCCAGCGACTTTACGCGGGGGATCACCCGGACTTGGCTCGTGCCAAGAGCACCCTCGCGTTCGTCTACGATTCCGTCGGCAAAACAGCGGAGGCGGAACTCCTCTACGACGAGTCGCTGCAAATGATCCGTCGTCTGTTTCCCGGCGACCATCCGGACCTCGCCTTGGCGCTGAACAATTTGGCCGATGTGCGTCGCTCCCTCGGTCGTGAAGAAGAAGCCGAGCAATTGTTCGGCGAGGCCTTGACGATGCGGCGCCGTTTATTTCCGGGCGACCATCCCGATGTCGCGACCAGCATTGAAAATTTGGCAATGACGTTGCACGCGCTGGGGCGATCCGCAGAGGCAGAGCCAATGTGTGTTGATTCGTTGGCGATGTATCGACGTTTGTTGCCCGAAGCTCATCCGAATATCGCCAAGAGTTTGCATAACTTGGCGGCCGTACGCGAGGCATTGGGTCAGGTTGGTGACGCGATCCAATTGTACGACGAGTCATTGACGATGTTCCGCCGAATCTATCCCGGCGACCATCCGGGACTGGCCAAGGGCTTGGAGAGTCTGGCGAATGCGCACCGGTCTGTTGGGCACGTAGACGACGCCGAACGACTGGCAGACGAAGCGGTGGCGATGAATCGACGATTGTATCCTGGTGCGCATCCGGACTTAGCCAGTAGCCTCGCGGTTCTCGCGGCGGTTCGAACATCCCAGGGCCGTTTCGCTGCTGCGAAAGTCCTGTGCGAGGAGGCCGTTGCAATCTCATCACAATTGCTTGAGAACGCCGCGACGTTTCAATCGGAAGCGATGCAAATCGCCATGGCCGCACAGGCGAAGAATCACCTCATGAACTACTTTTCGGTCGTTTTGGTCGAATCTCAGCCAGTGGCGGTTGATGTGCCGGAGGCTTTGATGGAGCAAGCCTTGCGCCTCAAAGGCGCCGTGTTCATGCGGCAGCGTTGGTCACGTTTGGCGCAAACTGCAACCGAAGTAGAAACGCGTCCCATCCTGACGCAGCTCCAGAATGTGGCCGGCCGTCTGGGGCATTTGCAGCGCAATCCGCCGCCCGAATCGGATCGATTGACCGCCTGGCGCCAGCAAATAATGCTCGCGCAAAACGAGTTCACAAGTTTGCAACAGCAACTGAGCGCGGCGAGCGCCGAATTTCGATCCATTCAAGGAGCTCACCGGGCCAGTTGGAGCGGAATCGAGACGCAGTTGGGCGAGGATGTCGCGATCGTTGATTTGCACGAGTATTGGAAAGAGACAGACAAGAAAAACGAGTTTGGCGTGCCATTGGTTAGTCCGGCCTATGCCGCGTTGATCGTTCGCCCCGGAATAAAACCACAACTTGTGGAATTGGGTTTTTGCTCGCAGATTGACCAAGCGGTAGCCACATGGCGGGAAACTCGCGGTGGCGTTTCTGGCGAGCTTGACGCCGGCGCGGAGCTTCGTCGGTTGTTGTGGGAGCCCTTGATTCCACATTTGGCGAACGTCAACACGGTGCTGATATCCCCGACAGGTTCCACGGCCTTGATTCCTTGGAGCGCGTTGCCCGGTGAAACGGAGGGAACCTACTTGCTCGAGAAATACGCGATCGCGGTATTGCCGGTGCCACAGTTGTTGGGAAGCTCGAAAGCTGCTGCGAATCCAGATGAAGACTCGGCGTCGATGCTTGTGGTTGCAGATATCGATTATGGTGCAGAGCCCGGAGCCCAGGCCACAGCGGTTCAATCCAAACGCCCACGCTCGGACTTCCCGAAAACGGGTGGCGCTCGAGTTGCTTGGAGTCCATTACCGAATGCCCGTACGGAAGCGACCGGTGTACGAGATTCTTTCGAACGAGCGTTTCCGTCGGGGGAGCTGCGTTGGTTGCGAGGCGCCTCGGCTACGGAACAAGGCACTCGGGAAGGATTGGAGAATTGTCGCTTTGTACACTTGGTGACTCATGGTTTTTTTGACGAACCATCGACGGCGTCCGTTGGCGATTCGTGGCGGGGGACCGAGGCAGCCGTGATGGGTACTGGCAATCTTGGTCCACTGACCCTTGATCCACTATTGTTCTCCGGGTTGGTGTTCGCGGGAGCCAATCGAGTGTCCGATGAAGGTCAAGACGATGGAATTCTCTTGGCGATCGACGTCTCGGTGCTCGATCTGCGAAACGTGGAGTTGGCCGTGTTGAGTGCGTGTGAAACTGGCTTGGGGCGTGAAGTGAGTGGTGAAGGAGTCCTGGGTCTACAGCGTGCATTCCAAGTCGCTGGTGCCGAGACAACCGTGACCAGTCTATGGAAAGTTGATGATGCCGCGACCCAGCAGCTCATGAACATGTTCTACGAAAACCTATGGCATGGCGGCATGTCTAAGTTGGAAGCTCTGCGACAAGCCCAACTGTCGCTGCTGCGCGAACGCCGATTGCGCGGCGGCGAGGACGAGCTGTCAGAAGAAGATGAAAAAGCCAAGATCGAATCCTGGGCCGCCTGGGTACTGTCCGGCGATGGGAGATAGACGATTGGCAAACTAACATGAAACGGCGTTCGTCCTTCGACGTCGTTGGATTGAGGATGTTACCGCGCATGATAAGCATGCCTGTTGTTCATGTAGTTTGAGCCTGAGAATTACGATGATTATGCTGCACCTAACGCAAACACTACCGGAAACACACGTTTTTGTTTTTTTGTTGATGAATTTGGTCTTTGGGTTCTACGTTCCACAAGCAGCAGCCCAAGAATTTCCCCGCGCTTCGATGCCGATTGAATCTGCAGGCGACTCGGCTGACGACAAAAAGACGATACAAGCACCACCAGTCCCAAACCCGAACGCGCCATACGCTAACCCTCCTCAGTTGCAAGAATTTCTCTTCGATGATTTCTCCACAAACACTCGAAACAATTACGAAATTCTTGAAGGAAAAGAAGCCACCGAATGGAATAGTGGGGTAGTTACGCTCACCAACGGATCGCAACTATCTCGGATACTGCAGGCGGAAAACTGGGTTGAACTCGAGTTAGACATACAGTTTCCTGACTTGTCTAATCGGGGAGACAAATCATCGCTCAAGATCTTGTTGGAGCTAGAACCTCAGAACGATGTATTCTTGGAACTAAGCCAAAAACAGCGTCGAGGACAAGTTATCTCGGAGTATACCCTCTTCGAAAACCAAATTGATCTTTTTGGCAAAGTGCCTAAACAAAGCCTCTTGAGTTTGCCACAGAAGAATCGCTCACAAAATTTGGAAAAATTACTACCCAACGGAAAGTGGCGAGTTGCTTATCGCCAGGGGGTTTGGCAAGTAACACCGCCAGACGGCTCGAAGCCTTGGATGGCAAGTCGTCGAATAGGCAATGCTCAAATCGTTGGTTTTCATCTTATTTGCGATGGCTTGCCAATCCGGCTGCGCGGTCTTCGGGTCAAGCTTCATTCATCCGCACATGCTCGACTTACCGACGAGCAACGAGCCCAGCTTCATAAGGGTGCTCAGTTGGCGAAGGACATAGCCAAACAATGGAACAGTAGCCAACCGGAAAACACCTTGGCAATGGCCGAAGAAGCCTACCACATTCAGGCCGAGTTTCTGGGGCAATACCATTTCGACTCGATTTGGAGTTTATCAACGTTGGCGACGCATTACAGTGCGAACAACCAGTATTCCGCGTCGGAAAGACTTTTTCACCAACACCTCGCAGATCTCCAGACATTGGCCGGTAATCGCCATCCTGATTACGCTGCCGGGCAATGTAATTTGGCCTTCTTATACGAAAAGATGAATCGATACGATGACGCCGTAGAACTCTACGGTGAAGCGCTGCAGACCTATGCGGAGCTGTTTGGAAAAACCGACGACAATTATCTAGAAACGCTAAAAAGACTGGCAGATCTCACATTTCGCGTCGGCAATTATCCCATGGCAGAGGTTTTCTACGCGGAAGCTCTTCCTTTATCTGGGCTACGGCATGGAAAGACAAGCCGCGAATATATTCTGGCACTGAACAGTTTGGCGCTGACAACCGCCGCTACCAGAAACTATGAAAAGTCCTCGAGTTTGTATTCTGAAGCGATCTTTTTGTGCGAGCGGACATTAGGGCGAGAATGCCGAGAATATGCGTCGTTGACTGCAAACCTTGCCGAATTGAATCGTGAAATGGGCAACTTTACCACGGCGAAGGCATTGCATTCACAGGCAATGAAGATTCGAGAAATAGTCGTCGGTCCTGCTCATGCGGATTACGCCAATAGCTTGAACAATTTGGGCGGAATAAACTTCGCATTAGGCCGTTTTTCGGAAGCCGAACGCCTTTTCGCTCAGTCATTAGACATTAATCGAGTTTCACCTAGCCTCGAATTGGTGAACACACTGAACAACTTGGCGTTGACCTACGCGGAATTGGGTGAATTTGAAAGAGCGGAACGATTGTATGCGGAAGCTATCGATTTAACCAAGACGCTTTTTGGAGAAAAGCACATCGAGCACGCCAAAAGTTTGGCTAGTTCCGCAGGTCACTTCGTTCGCATGGGCGATCATGCCCGCGCAGCGACCCGTTTCCGTCAGGCCATCGAATCTTGGAACGCTCATCCGGATGCGGACCTCCATTTATCGTACACGATTTGCCTACATAATCTAGCACGTTTTTACCACGAGCTTGGTGACCTGGGTAAGGCGGTTCCACTTCTGCAACGCGTAATCGAATTGCAGAAAGAAATCTTGGACGGTGACCATGCCGATTTGGCGACCAGCTATAGTAGCCTTGCAGATATGTACGATTCGATGGGTGATGTGTCTCGGGCCCGAGAGCACTATTCACGAGCGTTGCAGGTATTGGAGACAGTCGTTGGAAATCGTCATGTTCGTTATGGGATCTGCCTGCACAACTTGGCCAAACTTGAAGCAGCGGATGGTGACCTCGCGAAGTCCGAAGCACTATATTCCGAGACTTTAATTATATTTGAGAATGCCTATGGCCGTCGCCATCCGGAAGTTGCTACGGTCTTAAGTAACCTCGCAGACGTCTGCGCGGAAACGAAACAAGCCATCTCGCTGCTTCGTGAATCGTTGGAAATCCGCGCAGAGACGTTAGGGAAATCGCACCCGGACTTCGCGATCGGCTTGCACCAATTAGCCTATCAGCTTCATTCCGTTGGTGACCTGGACGAGGCACGACTACTTTACGAGGAATCGGTCAAATTGCTTGCTCAGATCTATGGGGAGCAGCACCCGGACTACGCAGCTGCACTTCATAGTTTGGCAGGCTTAAATGCCCAACTGGGAGATGCAGTTCGGGCAGTTACGTTGTTTCGAAAGTCGTTTGAGATCAGTCTTGAGTACTTAGAATCTACATCACGGATCCAGTCGGAACTACAACAACTTCAAATGACTTCCAAAATACGTTCGCGTTTCATCGATTACGTCAGTCTGGTCGCGCGAGAACAGCTGAACCCGGCGGAGGCATTCGCGATTTCGCTGCGTCTTAAAGGAGCCGTCTTCTCTCGTCAAAATGCGTTACGACGTTCACTGCAAATTTCGGACTCGACGGTACGGAACAAGCATGACGAACTGAAACTTGTGACCTCACGTCTGACTGCCATGACAATGTCAGTTCCGAAAGATGGGTCGGGTTTGCCTTCATGGCGAAAAATGTACCAGGAACTAGTTGCTACTCGAGAGCGATTGGAGCAAGAATTGAGCCATTCTGCTCCAGAATGGCAGCACCGCCAAACCGCTAATGGTTATTCCTTTGAAGCATTGATGAGCAAGATGCCACCAAGCTTGGCTTTGGTTGATATACAGGAATATCGAACCAAGGTTTCGAACGAGTCTGGCCCTGACGGTAGTCAGACTGTATTGGCATATGGCGCGTTGATCGCCGTACCTAATCAGCCAACAACTTTTGTCGAATTGGGTCGCAAAGAGGAGATTGACCACTTGATCTCGGCCTGGCGAACCGGATTTGGGGAATCAACAACGTCGGCTGAACTTCCAGGGGAGAAGTTGCGCGAATTGATTTGGCGGCCGATATCCGAGACCTTGCAAGGAGTTCAGACAATATTGATTTCGCCGGAGGGAGCGATCAACAGCCTTCCGTTGGCTGCTCTCCCCGGTAATGAGGCAGGTTCGTACTTGGTGGATGAATACACATTTGTCGTCATCCCCTTTTTCCAGGATTTGTTGAAACAACAGGAAGTTCAACTTGCTGAGCGATCTGTCTCGCCCTCTTTGTTATTGGTGGGCGGAGTGGACTTCGACAACGAGTCGAATACAAATGCATCCGTCGCGGTTGAAGACAAGACGTATGCAGAGGAGCAACGGAACGACCTATCTTCGGTTCAGCTCGGTCAAGCACTAGCGGATATTGGGAGCATTCCTAAACGGTCGGTGGTGGGTCGGGAAGCGTTCGGTACATTCTCGACGCTTCCTGGTACCCTCCCGGAGATCCAACGGATTCGGGAAAGCTTTGGTTTAGCATTTCGCTCGGTAAGCAATGCGTCTATCGATGTTTTGACGGGGACCAACGCCAGCAAATCACGGTTCCAAAAACTCGCTCCAAAATACAGGTATTTGCATTTGGCGACCCATGGTTTTTTCACCCCGGAATCGTTTCATTCGGCATTTCAAACTTCGAATCGGGAACGTCCAATGCCCGTTCACATTGGTAATGGTTTGGACATTGGAATTGGAGCTCACCCTGGGCTTCTGTCCGGATTGGTCTTCGCCGGAGCGAATCGAGCATCGACACCTCCCATGGGCGACCGGGGAATCTTGTCCGCGTCCGAAGTTAGTGAAATGGACCTGACTGGTGTGGATTTGGCCGTTTTAAGTGCCTGTGAAACCGGAATGGGACAGATCGCCGGTGGCGAGGGCGTCTTTGGCTTGCAGAGGGCGTTTCAAATTTCCGGTGCCTCGACAACCTTAACAAGTCTCTGGCGAGTGGACGATCAAGCGACCCGAGTTTTGATGTCGCGGTTTTACGACAACCTGTGGGTGAAAAAGATGAGCAAGGCGGAAGCTTTGAGAGAAGCTCAGCGTTGGATGCGTTCTCATCCCACCGAGGTTCGGATTGAAATCAATAAGCTGCGCGGTGGGGAAGACGAGCAGGATGTACTAACCGAGCAAACTTACGAATCTCCACGGTACTGGGCGGCCGGGGTGTTGTCTGGGGAATGGCGATGATCCGCCTCATTGTATTGAATTCACAGTTAGAATAGGGCTCGAGCAATTAGCCACCATGAGACGTTGGCCAAGTTGTCACCGAGCCGGCCATCAGAATACAGGAGACGCGCCACGATGCCTGTCCGGATGTTTTTCAACTTCACCTTCTGCGGACTGCTGTTCTGTTCGCAGCGTGGGTTCCGGTTTCTGGTCTCACATCTCTCTCGCTCCAGATATGCTCCAACAATGTTGGGACTGGCGTTCTCCCAATTCGGCACTTGGTCGAACGTGTATATCGAGGTCGTTGCCCAGGAAACGGAAACTCCCCCCGCATTGGCCGCACCATCTGAAGAGACGGACAGTGTCTGGAAGAAATTAGGACTACCAGAACCAAACCCCAATGCACCGTACGCCAAACCGCCCCAATTGGAGTTGTTGTTTGAGGATGATTTTTCCGCTGACTCACGACAAAATTTGAACCTCGTGGGACCCGCCGGAACCGTGGACTGGGAGCCCGGGCAATTGGTCCTAAAAGATGGAGCAAAACTCACCCAAGACCTCGAAGGCGAGACCTGGTTCGAACTGGAATTGGATCTGCAATTTTCGAACTTGAACGAAGATGGGCAAAAGTCGAGACTTGAAGTGCTTCTTGATCGGAGGCCAGCGACCGACAGTTTTCTCAGAATAAGCCAGTCACGACAGAATGGAAAAACGTCGTCCGAAATCGCCCTCTACGAAACTCCTGAGCAAGGTTCAAACGAATTCACGAAAGCCTTTCCGCGAGAGATACGATCGCAAACCATCGACCGCGATTTACCAAGCGGGTTATGGCAAATCAAATACTATGGAGGAGTTTGGGCAATTCGAGCCCCGATGGATTCGCCAAAACTTTTTGGATACGTCGACTTTAGCCGGTCTAAGATAAATGTGCTCCACGTGTCTACACATGGTCAATCATGTCGTTGTTCAAACGTGAAGATTCACCGGGTTCCTCGAGTGCAATTTCCGTCGAACCAAGAAGAGACCAAAGAACTCGCGAGCGCTAAACTATTGTCCGAGCGATTAAGGGCCTTGCATGACCAACAGCGGGGGCCAGAAGCACTCAAGATAGGGGAAGCGGCGTTGGCGATCAACCATCGATTACTTGGCACGTATCATCCGGATGTACTTGCCGTCCAGAACAATCTCGCGCGTGCGTATCAATTGATGGAAAGTCCAAATGAAGCGCAAATGATATTCGAAGAAACCTTACGGATCTGGAAGTGCCTTTATCCTGAAGACCATCCGGGGTTGGCAATGAGCCTCAACAACTTGGCTGTGTTACAAGACTCAATGGGTCAGACGATGAAAGCTGAGGCACTATATGTCGAATCGCTAGCGATGCGGCAACGACTGTACGCCGTTGACGTTTCGGAGGTAGCCGTGAGCCTCAACAATATTGCGGTGGTTCGCATGGCCTTAGGTCGTATGAGCGACGCGGAATCGGCACTAGAACAGGCCGTAAAGATCGACAGGCGTTTGTTTCGTCGTGATCACCCAAATCTCGCCAATAGTCTTCACAATCTAGCATCTTTGCGCCAACGCCAAGGACGCTTGCTAGAAGCAGAGTCATTGTTCGAAGAAGCTCTAGCCATGAGACAACGGTTATCGCCAGAAGGAAATTCTGACGTTGCAAATAGTCTAAACAACTTGGCAGTGCTACGTCGCTCGATGGGCAAGTTGACTGAGGCCGAACCGTTGGTTGAACAATCGCTCTTGATTTATCGACGAACTTTTGAAGGCGACAATCCCTATGTGGCCGCCACCCTAAACAACCTTGCTAGTCTGCGATTGTCACTGGGCCGTGCGGACGAAGCGAACGCATTGCATGAAGAATGCTTGGCCATCACCAAACGTTTGTATCCTATGGACCATCCCGCTGTGGCTGAGGTTCTAACCAAGCTTTCGATATCCCACTCCATGCTGGGCCGCGATGCCGAGGCCGAGTCCTTGTGCGAACAGGGATTGCTAATGTTACAACGGATGTTTCCCGGCGACCACCCGGACGTAGCGAAGTGCCAAAGGACACTTGCATCGTTGAAAATGAAATTGGGATCAACAATGCAAGCAGAGCAACTCTTCGAGTCCTCGTTGGCAATGAACAAACGTCTCTACATCGGCGACCACTATGAAGTCGCATCAAGTCTCAATCACTTCGCATATTTTCGATTGTCACAAGGTCAATTTTCAGAAGCGGAACCGCTGTATGAGCAATCGCTCGCAATGATTGAGCGAATGCGAACTACGGTACGGGACGAAGTCCTGGAGCGAGCGGCGTATTCGGAAACATTGAATCTGTTGACGACCGCCCGACGATATGCCACGGTACTTGTCAGCTCCGAAAAAGTCCGCGAAGCGATTTCAGTTTTTGAACGGGGAAGTAATCGGATAGGCTTGGACCTGTTCGCAGGTGGAAGAATCGAAGCTGAAAAGGTGTTTCGGGCCACAGCTACTTCAGAGGATTTGGCGCGCTATGAAGCTGCGGTGAAGTCCGAGGTAGAGGCGAGAGCCTCCTTGTTGGAAGCCGAAATCAGGTTTGGACTTTCGCCGGAAGACGAGAAAGCCGATTGGAGCAAGAAGTTAACCAACGCCAGAGAAGAGCTATCCAACGCCACTGCAGACGTATTCGACGAGCTGCGAGGATTGGTGCCACAGCTGAATCCCATGAAAGCTGACGAACTCCTCGCAGCGCTGCACGATGGCCAGGGACTACTGATCTGGGTCTGGAACACTTCAGGTCCCGTTTTGCTGGTGGCGGGCAATGACGATGTGCAGGCACTCAAGCTTGCAACCGATGTGGCAGAAACCACCCGACTAACCGAGTCTGTGACCAGACTCCGCACATGGATCTCGGTTCAACCGAATGCCACCGTAGATGATGGGCCAGCAATAATTCAAGCAGCAAGAGATGGTCTACTTCCCGCCGACGCAAGAGCAGCCATTTCTAGATACAAGTCGTTGATTGCAGTTCCCGATGGACCTATTCACGGAGTTCCGCTGGAACTCTTGGTTCCTGATTTACCGATTTCATACGCTCCATCGGCCACGATTGCACTCAACCGAATAAAGGCTTCTACGTCGCGACGCGAGAGTCGAACAAATGCGGTCGTGTTGGGAAATCCACAGTTCAATCACGAGCGGTCCTTCGATAACGATCCACCATCGGCCGTTTCTTCGACGACTGCGGAGGAACGAATGGATTTTTCCGATGGCGGTTTTCTAACTCCGCTACCCGGTACCGGACTCGAGGCAAATTCAGTGGCGAAACTAATCGATCAAGGGCTCGTTCTTCTGCTCGGTGCGGATGCGACATCACCGAAGTTGAACGCCGCGATCGAAGCCCATCCACCGCGGATCTTGCACTTGGCGACGCACGGCTTGATGGGCACCGCCGAAAGACCGTTGATGGCAAGTCTGGCGTTGACTACTCCCACAGAACCAACGCCTGCGGATACTGGATTTGTGACGTTGGAAGACATCCTTTCCACTTGGGGTGCGAGGCTCAAGGGCACGGAACTCGTTGTCCTCAGCGCCTGCAATACGGCGCACGGAGTGCAACAAGGCGATACCAGTATGGCCTTGCCACTGGGTCTGTTTGTCTGCGGTGCGGAGACAGTGATTGCCAGTCAATGGAAAGTCGACGATACCGCAACGGCGCTGTTGATGAGTCGTTTTTATGCGAACTGGTTGGGAAAAACCGAATCCGTGCGTGTAATTGACGGAGTCACTTATCCGCCTGGTCAATCGCTCTCCAAACTAGCGGCCTTGCGCGAGGCCCAGTCTTGGTTGCGAGGTCTAACCCGAGATCAAGTTGAAAGCATCACCAAATCGCTTGCTGATCCCGCAACTGACGGCGCCACAGCGATTACCCAATTCACTCGCGGCGGAGACGACGAATTGGAGACTCCTCTTGATTTGGAGCATCCCTACGCACATCCTTACTATTGGAGTTCGTTTGTACTGCATGGCAGCCCCGAATGATTCGGAATTATTTATGTCACTCCGCGCAGATCAAGTTCGTTGGAGCTGACATATCTCGTAACGCTGGCTTAGAACAAGTCAACGTGGCTGGTTCAGAACATCGATCCGTGGATACCAGACTGGCGGCCTGATTGAATAACTCGATACTGCAGCGTTGGATGCGACGTTCGTGAAACCACTGCAAAAGTCGCAGCATTGCCTCTCTTTGACCGTCCGGTGGGAAGGCCGCACTTTCGCTGCGTTTGTTAACGACGGGCGGACGGCGATTGTCGCTGGATAACAGTTGCACAGGGATGCTCCTATCGAAAAAAGTCGGTTGGATCATTTGGTGTCGGTTTAATGAACCGGACCGGTAATGAACGCCAAATTCGGGACAGACTTACAAACGACAAGAGCTCTTTTTTAGAATCAACTGCGGCTTCCCTTCATCTCTTGCGGATCACCATCGAGAAAAACGCCGCTCAGCGAAATTCGGCTTCCGGGGGGCGAACACGCTGCGCCGGGCAAATCTGAACGGTTGGGCCGGACATTTGGACAGAGTAGAGCCGGGCCTTGATTTACGCTGCTGGCACTACCTTTTCCGAAGCTGAAAAAAACTTTCACGATTCTTGTAAGTCTGTCTGGTGGGTGGCGTTTCTGTTGGCGAGAAGGGACTGGTGAAATGAATCGAAGTCAGATTCAGCCGGTTCTCAAAGCCCATCGGGCGGCTCGATAGAAGTTGGCCGATGGCAAACAAGTTTTTGTTCTCGCAAAGGAGAATCGTCATGAGCAAGTGGATGGCAATCGCAGCAATGGTTTCGGTTTCGGTTTTTGGCCTGTCCTCGGCAGCGGCCGATCCGGTCGGCGGCCCGAAGTATGAAAACACGCGGGTCAATGCCAATACAACGGATGTGTATAAGGTGGATTGCTGGGGTGACGAGGTGACCGCCATCCGAATCCAAGGCGACGGCGACACGGACTTGGACCTTTATGTCTACGACGAAGCCGGCAACCTGATCAGTTCCGGGACTGGATACACGGATTGTGAAGAAGTTCAAGTCCAACCCTTTTATCGGCAGACCATGACCATCAAGGTCGTCAATCGTGGCAGCGTCTACAACGCTTATACGATTCGGGTGTGGTAAGGGACCCTGACTGTTTGCTCGAAGCTCGCCGTGGCAAGTCGCGGACCGATCCTCGGTCCGCTTCTATTTTGTCAACGGGCGAAAGGCTGACGCGGCAAGGTGAAGCAGACTTAACGATCCCCTGTTTACCTGCTTCAGACTGCAACGAGCATCCGGAAAGAAACGCCTCGAAACACGTTCGGCACGTCCGATTGGTAGGCATCTTGGAGTCGGTTGGGCCGAGGCCAGCGGCAAGTCGGGGACATTTCGACTAGAATTGGAACGAGAAATCGCGGCTGCGTTGCCAATTGTTCGTTAACCGTCGGTGAGTTTGCGATTCGATCGATGAGAACAGAGATGATCTTCACTAACGCACACCGATGTCCAGCTGGTTTGAATCTTTCGCGAGATGGCCACAATCGTTCATTGCTGTGGGAGTGGAAGCTCGTAAATCGACGATTTGCCTTGCGGCGATTCGGGCCGATTGGACTATTGGCTCTAGTTTGTTGGATATTAGTTCCCGTCGCCGATGCTCAAGAAACCGTCGCGGAACCCAAGCTGGCGAGATTGTTCGACAAGAAATTTGCCTGGGCAGCCGGCAGCGTTTTGCCAAACTCGATGCCCGCGTCGGAAATCGAATACCCGTCGCCGGTATTGACTCATGTGGCGAATTTCACAACTGAGGCAATTGACTCGTTCAACAAACAAGGTGAAGTCCGCCTCGAACAAGGCATTGCGACTGTGACCGCTGGCAGTCAGATCTCGCTTCCCCAAAAAGTCGGTTCTTGGTTTCGCACCCATGTAGATCTTCAATTCGGAGAGATTGCACCAGGCGAGCACTCTGCGGTGCAGATCAGTTTTGGAGTTCCCGGAACCATTGATCAGGCCGTCATCAGCTTCGAGCAGCGCCGTGACGTCTCGGGAAATCTTAAGAGTCGAGTTTCGATTTACAACTGGAATCCAATCCTGAAATCCGTCAGGTCGTTCGATATCGACGGGCGAATTCCGGACGGAAAATGGTTGATCGAGTGTCGGTATATGTCATTTTCATTACGGCACGAGTTATTCAAGGAGCATTTGTACCATGCATTCGCGAATATCACTTTTGATTCGTATGTATGTTTGGTTGATGTCCAATCCATAACCATCTCGGCACTCGAAAAAAGTTGCAAGATTTTATCTTGGGAGTTGGAGGCCTATCATGCGGCCACTGAACTGTCTCGGCAAAAACAGCGTCAGCTCCAACAAGCAAAGGCGGACGAATTGCTGGCGATAGAAAAATTGAACGGCCAGAGCTCGAAGTCTTTGTCACAACGTCTGGAGGAACTGGCCAAGAGCGAAAACCAAAGCGAGGCCGAATTCCAGACTCAAACGACTCACGAACAAGCGGCAGAAATCGAGGGATCCATTCGCCGAGCGTTAGCGACTCAACGGGAGCTCTTAGGAATTGAACACCCGGCATACGCAGAAAGCCTCGTCAATCTAGCCCTACTTTTTCGAGCCATGGGCAATTTTGTTAGTGCCGAGCCACTGTATCGCGATGCCCTCGCAATTCAAGGAAGGACATTGGGCAGGCAACATCCGAAATACGCCTCCAGTCTCAACGGATTGGCCATTTTGTACCAGTCCATGGGCGATAATGCTCGTGCGGAGCCACTGTATCACGAAGCGATCCTCATCCACGAGAAAATCTTTGGGAAGATGCATCGCTCTTACGCGTCGAGCTTGAGTCATCTGGCGGCACTCAACGTCTTCATGGGGAATAACGATCGGGCGGAGTTGCTGGTTGTTGAGGCAATGACAATTTATGAAAAAGTAACCGGCAAAAAACATCCCGACTTTGCGGATTGCCTGAATATACTGGCCTGCCTCAAAAACGACGCCGGTGACAAGACACGTGCGATATCGTTAGTTCAAGAAGCCAGGATCATCTACGAAAAATCGCTTGGGAAAGAGCATCCCGATTATGCCGATTGCCTGAGCCACTTGGCTGTCTTGTACGTCTCCATGGGCGACACCGCTCAAGCGGAGCCGTTGGTTCGCGAAGCTTTGGCGATCCGGGAGAAAGTGATTGGCAAGAAGCATCCGGATTATGCGAATAGCCTCAATTACTTGGGTGTCCTGTACATCTCGATGGGCGACTTCGTACGTGCCGAGGCGATGTATCGGGAAGCCTTTGATACGCTGCTCGAGCATGACGAAAAGACCGCAGCAATCCAATCGGAATCGCAACAACTACAAATGGCTAGGAAACTAGAGAGCTGTTTCGCCAACTACTTGCATAGCGTTGCGGCGTCGAAGGGCTCGGTTGACGATGCAATGGTTCGCGCGCTGCATTGGAAAGGTTCGATTTTTTTTCGACAGCGTTTGATGCGATTGGCTCGAGAAACGGACGATCCGTTGATCAAAGCTATCCTGGCAAAAATGCAAACGGTCGCATCGCAGGTGGCCGCTTTGTCGCTAGTGGTTCAACATCAGTCCTCCGAAAACAACGCTGCGCGTCAAAAATTGACAGAATTGAACACCGAACAGGAGCAATTAGAACGAGAACTAAGCGAGGCCAGTGCCGAATTTCGCTTGGTCAGGCAACGGTCCGAAATTAGACTGGCAGATGTTTTGGCCGCAATTCCCGCCGATGCCGCGCTCGTGGATATTCATCGATTTCGACGGGAGGCAAAGACCAAGAACGACTATGGATTGCCGCAATACGAGTCTGCTTATGGCGCGTTCATCTTACGCCCCGGCCGAAGTTTACAGTTTGTGGAGTTGGGTTCGAAATCCGAAGTTGATCGACAAATCGAACTTTGGAGGGAGACTTTTGGACAAACGCAGGATGTCGCGTTGGACCCCGGCCTTGCCTTGCGCCAAATGCTGTGGGTGCCGGTGTCCGCTGAACTAGACGGAGTGACCACCGTGCTGCTATCGCCTGATGGTGCGACCGGAACCCTGCCATGGGCCGCACTCCCCGGGAACAAACCCAATTCCTATCTGATTGACGAATACGCCTTTGTAACGATTCCGGTTCCGCGACTTCTTCCCGAGATAATAAAATCATCGGTCGATGGGAGTGTTGACATTCCGTCCATGTTGTTGGTAGGTGATGTGGACTATGGAGTTGCAACGGAAATCAGTCCATTGGCTGATCGCAGTCGGGAAGCGGTCGTTGATCAAAGCGGTGAGATGCGTCATTGGCAACCGCTCCACGATACCCGGAGCGAAATTGTAACGATACGTGATTCGTTTGAACTTTTTTTCCCGAACAGTAAAGCCACAATCGTGCGCGGGGATCGTGCAACAGAGAAGGTGATTCGTGACCTTGCCCCCCAATATCGAATTCTGCATTTGGCCACTCATGGTTATTTCGCTCCTCCTTCACGGATTTCTGCCTTATCAACGTCGGATGGGTCTGTGGCTTTTTCGCTGGAAGAATCATCGCAAAACCGAACAACTGGTAATAATCCGGGCGTCCTTTCAGGCCTAGTACTGGCAGGCGCCAACAACGCCCCTGACACGAATCAGGATGACGGAATATTTACGGCCTTGGAATTTAGCCAATTGGATTTGCGCGGGGCGGACTGTGTTGTGTTATCCGCTTGTCGCACCGGTTTTGGTTCCGTGGCAGGGGGGGAAGGACTGCTCGGTTTGCAGCGAGCTTTCCAGATCGCCGGCTCGCGGACAACCGTTGCCAGCCTCTGGGACGTGGATAGCACGACAACCAAGGAGTTGATGATTCGTTTTTATGAACACAGGTATCACCCGGACCCGAAAAAACGCGCTACCAGTCGTATTGAAGCCCTGCGACGGGCTCAATTGTCTCTATTGGACAATCCAGGCTTGGCACGTGGTGGCGAGGATGAATTGGCAGACGCGGACCGACTCCGACGACTCCCGCCCCGCTATTGGGCGGCCTGGGTCTTGTCTGGAGATTGGAGATAACCATGGCATCACGAATTGGATTTTTTCGATACAGACGACTGGAGCGTTTTTGTTGGCGCTTTCCGCGAACCATGACAGATCGGCAATCAGTTGCAATGAACCGAGCTTTTATTGTCGCGATGATTTTTGCTGTTGGCTTTTGCCTTGACGCTCTGCGCGTGCTGGCTCAATCTCCTGCAATCGTTCAAGAATCATTGACCACCGTAATTGATCAACCTCAAGGCTTCGACACCTCGATCAACGGCCAATCTCGCGCGATTTTGATCGGTTGTGGTAACTATCCACATTTGTCCAAGGACTATCAACTACAAGGACCACCCAATGATGTGGCGATCACACGCGAACTGATTCAAAGTGAGCGGTTTGGAGTCGAGCCGGAAAACATCACGGTCCTTGTTCCTGGTTTGAGCCCCGACTCCGAGCCGACCGGAGCCAATATTCGAGCAGCTTTCGAGAACATGTGCGCGACCGCCCAATCCGGAGAGCAAGTCCTGATCCTATTGGCGGGACATGGTTGCCAAGTTCCAAACCAAAATCCGGATGTTGATTTCGAGGTAGATGGATTGGATGAAGCGTTTGTCCCGACAGATATTTCCGGCTGGGATGCGAACCATCCGCCCAAGCCCCAGGAACTGATCCTCGATGACGAAATCGGCGCGTGGGCCGAGCGACTCAGTAAATCTGGGGCACGTGTATTTTTGATTGCGGACTGTTGTCATGCGGGTTCGATCAACCGTGGTCTTGGAGAACCAATTAGTTGGGTTCGCGAACGACGACTGCCGCCGATTTTTTCTCCCATTGTTGGGCAAAATGACGGCGAAACTTCGGAATCGACGAACGATGAATCGGAATGGGAAGTTCCGGCAAGTGTGATTAGTGTGTTTGCCGTCCCATCACGGTTTGCCGAATTGGAGGAGCGAATGCCGCCTCGCTCGACCGGTGGCGTCGAGACGGTTCACGGTCGGTTATCGTTTGCGTTAAATCAAGTGCTAAGAAATGCCAAGCGATCGTTGACCTATCGTGAGCTAATGCAACAAGTTGGCTGGCAATATCAAGCATGGGGTTGGAACCCGCGTCCGTACTTGGAGGGGGGCGACCTTGATCGCGAAGTCTTGGGAGCTCGCGAGTGGCCGACGCGATCTTGGATCACGGCCATCAAAGAATCTCATCGCTATCGGTTGAATGTGGGCTTTCTCGACCAAGTGGCCGTAGGGTCTATTTTCGAGTTGTTTCCGGCTGATCGAGCCGAAGGCAGCGACGCCAGTTTGGGCTTCGTCAAAGTCAGCCGTGTTGCGGCGGGTGAATGCCTGGCCGAGCCGTGTGCGTTCGATGGGCGAACTGCGAGCGACATTGCCAATCTTCCGTTAGGGGCGAATGCGGAGTTGGTCTATCGAGAACTGGGAGACGCTCGTTTGCCAGTGGCTTTGATTTCGGCTACCGACGAAACCCCGAACAAAGAATTGTGGGCCGCGTGCGAAGCGGCGCTGGATAATATTTTTGCGGATCGGCGGCGATTGGTGCGGCAGGCAAGTCCCGACGAGACCCCTCAGTTGTTCGTGGTCGTCGGCGCGACACACGTGTGGGTTCAAAATGGGAAGGGCTCGGTTGAGGGATTGCCGGATTCGGGTTCGACCGCGTACGCTCTGGGGTCGAACCCTCAAGAGCTAGAGCCAAAGATAGCAGGCAGTCTAACGATGATCGCGCGTGCGTTGAACTTGGTTCGCTTGGCATCGCCGATTCCGTCCGAGTCCGTGCTCACTGGTGCGACAGAACGGACTTCCACGCCGACATTATTGGGGATAACGATTCAAAAAGAGCATCCGCCGGGTTCCGGAATCTTCGTCGCAGTAGACGATCCCGATACGATTGTCCTGAAGGATGGCGATCGAGTGCGAATCCAGGTTCAAAACCGCTCCGATCGCAGCTTGGATCTAACCGGCTTGGTTGTGGAAAGCGGCTTCGCAATCAACCCGATCCGACTGCGGCGAGACGGAAAGGAAGTTTCGAAACGATTGCCGCCAAATTCGGAACCGGCCTACTTCGGAACCATCAACATCTCGAACACGACCTTCGGTTTGGAACATTTTGTTTTGATTGGGGTCGAAGCCGGCCCTGAGCCTGAAGTGATGGACTTCTCGTACCTCAGGCAGAACGCACCGCAAGCAGCGAGCGAAGTTGCAAAACCGATGAATCGTTCGACGGAGCGTGCCAGTGGCTTTCGACAACTTGTGGAAAGTACAACACTGGATGGCGCTCCGACTCGTGGTCCCGGACGTTCGGACGAGCCCGGAGTTGTTCTGCGAATCCCCTGGCGTGTGTTGCCACCGGACACCGTTCCCAAAACCAAATAATTGTGAGGATGATACCGTGAACTACTCAGAGTTGAAACGTTCGTTATTGTGTTTCATGGCGTGCCATTTTCTCGTCGACTTGTCGCACGCTTTTGGGCTAGAGCAGGACGATCGGTTCGACATGAATTCCGCCAAACCAAACCTTTCTCAGGTATGGAAGCCTCAACAAATTGTGGCGGGGCTGAATTTAGAGATCGGGAGACTAGAACGCGGAGCCCCAGATCCATCGGGCTCGTTTCGTCCGCGTGGCGAAGCGTCCATGCGAGTTTATCGCGACGCTAGTCCGGCCATCGTGATGGTGACGGATGGGAAAACGGGCCATGGAACAGGGTTCTTTATTCGTGAAGGTGGATGGATCATGACTAATCATCATGTGGTCGAATCCATGCCCATTGATCCAACAACAGGAGCCAAGGTAGCCCGAGTTGTCGTCGGTCGTTTGGCAGATGACGGCGCGATGAGTGCCCATGAAGAGCACTTGGAAGCCATCGTCTATCGAACCGATGAAATTCGCGATCTGGCTTTGCTACGGCTCACAGACGTATCTGCCGAGATCGTCGCAGATCATCGATCGATACCGCTGGCTGATCAATCCCCAGTTCCCGGGACTTTGTGTATTGCCATTGGTCATCCTGCGCAAGGCGTGATGTGGACATTGCGACAGGGCGAGGTCTCGGGCCGGGGCCAATTTCCCAAAGATCAATTGGGAAATTTTGTCTTGCGAGGGGCCGATACATCCGAACGTGAATCCCTCGAAGATTTACTGGGAACATTGCCCAGTCGCAAAGTCTTGCTGTCGAGCTGTGGTTTGAACCCGGGTGATTCTGGTGGTCCTTTGTTAAACGAGGCTGGGCATCTAATTGCCGTCTCTTTTGCTGTGCCAACGATTGATGCGGAACGGGGCATCGACTTGGGCAAGTTCTCGTATCACGTGCACTTGGAAGAGGTCAAATCGTTTTTGGAAGACTGGCCATCCGAACCCGCGGTCGCACCGCCGTCGATCCTTCCTCCAGCTTTCGCACAGGCCCTGGTGGATATGGACGACGACAACCAACTCGAATCGTGGCTGTTTGCCTTGGATGCGTCAACTCCGTCGGGGTTCCTGGTTGACTTGGACGCCGATAGCGACCCTGACTTTATCAAGAGGGCACTTGCCGACGGGATCACCGACACGGAACCCTTGCAGACTTGGAACTGGGAATTCGCCTATGTCTTGGCCCCCCAAGAATTATTTGCCTTTGAGTTGGATGGCGACGGGCACCCCGATGTCGTTTTTGTACAACAAGAACTGGGCCCAGACCACTGGAACAAATTCTCGAAGTCGGCGGACGGAATTTGGAAATGCGAGTCTTGGGAAGGTGATCCGCAGACCCACGAACATTTTGAATCTGCCGAAATGCAGCGTCAATTTCGGCGAATCATGCGACGTTTACGATAATAGATCGGTCCAGCAAACCGCGTTGGAACAAGCCACGAACGACTTCCGGACAAAATATTCGGGCTTATTGTAAGTCGAGCCGGAACCGTGCGTTTCTGTGGGGCAGAACGATGCCTTGTTCCGTCACTTGCGGTTTGCGTTGAAACAGGAGAAAATCAATGGCGTACTGCGCGACAGCGATCGCGATTCCGGGGCCATTCTTGGATCTGTCCCGATTCATGAAGCGAGCGGTCCCAACGACCGTCCGAGTTATCCTTCAACGGAGTTCGTGCGTGGACGAAACCCGAATGTCATTATTGTTGCGGGCCCGAAATGCGGCTGACCCCGACGCATTCACGGAATTCTATCAGGTCTACGCTCCTTTACTCCAAAGATTTGTCCTGTCGCGTGGGGTGGATGAAACTTCGAGCGACGATGTGGTCCAAGAGTTGTTGATTTCCCTCTGGCGTCGCCTGCCTGAATTGGATTTTGATAAGACGCGAGGTCGTTTTCGCACTTATCTGTGGCAGAGCACCCATCATGCCGTGACGTCCTGGTACCGCAAAAACGCGAAGCACCTCAAATCTCGCGTTGCCGATCTTGATTCTCGCATGTTGGAACTGGAATACGAATCGCAAGGTGTTCCGGATCGCGAGTTCCAATTGGCCGTGCGCAATCGAATCTTGGAAGTTGTCTTGGCGCGGATTCAACAGGAGGTCTCGGACTCCGAATGGCAGAAGTTCAAACGGCACGTCGTGGACGGTGTTTCTGCGTTGGATCTGAGCCGAGAGTTGAGTTGTACAACCGGCGCTATTTATCAAGCTGCCAACCGCTTGCGCAAGAGAGTCCGCACGTTGTTTGATGAGTACGGAGAGGAATTCGATGTATGAACGCCATTACCGAATGCCTCACGGAAGAGGAACTGATTGCCTTGCTGTCGGGCGAATCGGTATCTTCAGAAAAGTCAACTCACATGGAGCAGTGCCAATATTGCCAAGAAACCCGCAACCAAATTCGTTCGGACCTCGATGCAATCCGAGCCGTCGCCAATTCTAGCATTGACGAGATTACCTTTTCGAATCCCGATGTTCGCAAACCTCGCCAGCTTTCACAAGGAACGCCGACCGAGCGTGGCCACCAAGATGGTCGGTTGGCGATTGGATCGACGGTAGGAAACTACACCGTGATTCGGTTGCTCGGTCGAGGTGGCCAATCCGAGGCCTACTTGGTACGGCAGACGGATAAAGGTGAAGACTCGCCTCGGTTTGTGCTCAAAATTTCCCGTATCACGGATGCCTGGGGCCTACCGTTGTCGGCGTCGCAGTGGCACCATCTGCATGCTGCGTTGAAATCTGAAGAGGAAACACTGTACAAGCTTCGCGGCATTACGGGGACGCTGCAATACGTCACCGCTGGGCAGGTAGATCTCGGGGGTGGCAAACCTGAGCCATATCTAGTGACCGATTATGTGCGTGGACAAACGCTACAACAACGCGGCACGGAGTTTACCGACCCGCAGCAAGCCGTTCTATTGGTCAAAAAGATTGCCGAGATCCTCTCTCACGTGAATCGGATCGGCGTGATTCACGGCGATCTCAAACCGCAAAACGTCATGTTGAGTGACGACGATTCGCCAACGGTCATTGATTTTGGAATGGCGAGGATTCGTGATGTTTGGAATCAAGGTGATGTTTCCGAAATGCAAGGCGGAACGATCCAGTACATGTCTCCTGAGCAGGCGAAAGGCGATGCTTCACGGATCGGCTCTGCCACGGACGTGTTTGCGTTAGGAGCAATCCTTCAACAGTTGGTGACCCAACAAAAAGTGTACGACGGCGATCATTGGAAAACTTGTTTGGAGGCGGCCAAAGCCGGACGCGTCAACGTCGCCGACGCGCGAGCATTTGGGCATCGACAATTGCAACACGTGGTGGCTCGCTGTTTGGCAAGCGAACCAGAACTGCGTTTTGCCAATGGAGGTGCGGTGGCGGAGGCGTTGTCTCGTCTTCAGTTTGCAAAGTTCTCGCGCTGGCAATTTGCTGGCGTTTTTTTCCTGGCACTACTGGCAATCACGGCGATTTTGTGGCTGGCGTTTTATCCACCGTGGATCGAGCACTCCAACTCCGAGCCATCAAGTCTCGCGACGGAGTCGCCGGTTCCAGGTTTGTTGGGTTCCGATGATCTCAAAGTTGGTGAGTGGAATAAGAAGCTGCCGGTTACGGCGGGCAGTCGGTTACGTGTCGAAGCACAGGGCCCAGCCAACAACGCATGGTATTTGGTCTGGATCGATAGCAGGCGAGAAGTATTCGTTTTTTCGCAGGATTCTCCAGAGAACCCGATATTGACGGAGCCTGTCGACGATGGGACTAAAGTGCGTGTCGTTTGGCCGCGACTTGAAGAGGGAACCATCAGTATCGAAAGTGAAGGAGGGACCGAGCTGCTGATGTTGGTCGGTTTCCCAATCCATCATCCAATCTCAGAACAAGAGCTCAAAGACGCCATTGCAGCCGTATTGGCCACCGCGGATGCGTGGCCTGACCTTCCCGAAACGGTTTTAGCCCGGTTTGACAAAACACGCGTCCATCCCGTGTCGCCAACCGGCACGATGCGTGGCCCGGGTAAGGTAGAACCTTCGGCCTATCGGCAAATCGAAAAGACGATTCGTCGTATTCGCGAAACGATCGAAGACCGTGCAGAGTTCATCCGCGGGGAAGCCTTTCACGTGTCACCAAATACGGAATGATTTGTGCGAGCACAAGTTTGGCTTGTTGCTGGATCGCCCGATATGAAATGCTACTGCCGCCCAATTAAAACGCATTGCGCATGTTCATGATTGGCAGGAGTAAGGATACGACCACAAACAAGATGATCCCGGACATCACCACCAACAGCAATGGTTCGATCATCTTGACCGCCAGGTCCAGCTTGCGACTCGTGCGTTTTTCTAGACTGTCGGCGATATCAACCAGAACGGTATCCAGGCTATTGGATTCTTCGGCGACGGCGATCATTTCGGTCACGGTCCGAGGGAAGCTGCCACTTTTGCTCAGTGGTGGCGCAAGGGACTCGCCGGACTTGATGTTCTCGGTAGCGCTACTGATCGCTTCAGCCAAAATCATATTTCCTGCGGATTGACTGCTGATTTGCAAGGACTTGATAATCGGCACACCGTTGGCCAATAGCGTCCCCAAAACACGGCAAAAACGGGCAACTGCCAAGCTTTGGTTGATCGCGCCAAACACGGGAATCTTCAACTTGATGATATCTAGGACTCGTCGTCCGCTCGGCGACGCAAAGTAGAACCGAATCCCAAGAATCAGCGCGACGAAGCCCGCCAATCCGACGAAGAAGTAGCTGCGCAAAAAACCACTAAAACCCAGCAGCGCCTCCGTAACCCAAGGCATTCCGCCTTTAGAACGAAGCTGATCAAACATTTCGCCGAACATGGGCACGAAAAAGACCAAGAGCACCACAATGACTGCCGAGCCGATCGTCGCCAACATGAACGGATAGGCCAAGGCGCCAACCGTGCGAGATTTCAGATCGGCTTGTTCTTCGGTGAATTTCCCGACCCGGTCCAAAGCGTCATCCAAGAACCCACCTTCGCCACCGGCCCTGGTCATATTGATGGCGATGTCAGAAAAGACTTTGGGATGCCGTGAGAACGCATCTCCCAACCCTTCACCATCTTCAACGCGACGATGAATGTCTTCCAGGACCTCCTTCAACTTGGAGCTGGAAGTTTGTTCACGTAGAATGTTCAACGAGCGAAGCAGCGGTACGCCACCGCGCAATAATCCGGAAAGCTGGTTGTAGAACACGCCCATCATTTGGGCATTGATACCACCGCCCAGCGAGAGTCCACTGCCTTTCTGGCGCACGACTTTTACGGACAAGGGAAACAATTGGCGACCACTGAGTTGCCCGACCGCTTCGCGTTGGGTGGCGGCGCTCGTCGTCCCTGAGACGCGATCTCCAGTCATGGTCCGGGCGACATATTCAAATTCAGGCATGACGTTTTGCTAACTCCTGATTCCTAAGCTTCGCGAATGTTATCGTTCGATGCCTTTGTCACTCTTGGTAACGCGAGTGACTTCCTCGACCGAGGTATCACCGCGCATGGCCTTCTTCCAGGCATCATCGCGGAGTGTTTTCATGCCTTCGGCCAGGGCTGCCTTCTTGATCTCCCAACTACTCGCGCGGTTTGTACACAAATCGCGAACTCGTTCGGAAGTAACCAACAATTCGTAAATCCCCATTCGGCCGCGATATCCCAAGTTTCGACACTCGCGACAGCCCTGAGGCGTGTACAGGGGCCGATCCTCGAGCAAGGCCCACGGAAAGTCTTTGGGCAAATCCAGCGACTTGGCATCTACGGGTTTGCGGCAATGTGGGCACAAGCGGCGCACGAGACGTTGGGCCATCACGGCTTCGACTGTACTGGCCACCAAGAACGGCTCGACACCCATATCGGTCATACGAGTAAAGGCCCCGGACGCATCGTTGGTGTGCAAAGTACTAAACACCAAGTGACCCGTCAGCGACGCTTGAATCGCATTCTCGGCGGTTTCATGGTCGCGAATTTCGCCCACCAACACGACATCCGGGTCGTGCCGCAAAATACTCCGGAGTGAGTGGGCAAAGGTTAGACCAATTTTGGGATGAACCTGAATCTGATTGATCCCGGCCAATTGGTATTCGACCGGATCTTCTGTCGTGATGATCTTGACGTCGGGTTGATTGATTTCGACCAACGCACTGTAGAGCGTCGTGGTCTTGCCGGACCCCGTGGGGCCGGTCACCAAAATGATTCCGTGCGGTAGTTTGATTAGCTCTTTGAACACGTCATATTGTTCAGGGTCCATGCCGATCTTCTGCAACTCGAAGACCATGCTGCCTTTATCCAAAATACGCATGACCAAGCCTTCGCCGTGAATCATCGGGATTACCGACAAACGCACGTCGATCTCGCGGCCTTTGACTTTCAACTTGATACGACCATCCTGTGGCAAACGCTTCTCGGCGATATTGAGACGTGCCATGATTTTCAGACGACTGATGATGGCGGATTGAAACTGATGGATTTCCGGCGGCAAGGGTTGCGTTTGCAAAATGCCGTCAATCCGATAGCGAACTTCCAAGCCATGAGCCTGACTCTCAATGTGCACGTCGGACGCTCGCATCTCCACGGCTTCCAACAGAACCTCATTCACCAAGCGAACCACCGAGGCTTCTTGAACCATCTCCGATAGTTCCGAGCCATCCGTTTCCAATTCCTCCAGAAGTTCGATGTCTTCGTTCTTTTTTTGTGTGACTAACGAATCGATGGTTTCACTGCCCACGCCCAGATGGGTCTTGATCAGCTTGGCGATTTCGACTCGTTCGGCTAGCACGGGTTCCACAATCCAACCCGTCGCGGCACTGATTGCATCGATCGAATAAACATCGAACGGATCGCTCGTCGCTACGTACACCGTATCTCCGCGCCGATAAATGGGGAACAACATGTGTCGGTGGACGAGTTTTTGGGGCACGAGTTTCAGCAAACCCAAATCCAACTCTGCGGAGGCGACATCGACAAACTCCATGCCAACCTGCTTGCCCAAGGCAGTCAATGCCTGACTTTCGGTCAGCACTCCTTGTTCCACCAGCTTTCGCCAATGGCCACCCTCTGGACTATCGCTTTTCAACTGCATCACGTCACGATGCTGGATCAGACCTTGATCCAACAGGATGTTTACAGCATTCATGGGGGTGCTTTCCAAAGGGTGTGGCGTTCTGATTGGTGACTTGGCCCCAGCGAGTTAGCGCCAAATCGAAGTTGCGGATTGCGCCAGAAACGCAAAGGTATAAAAAAAGGGAGGCTTCCAACCGCCTACACCACATTGTAGTTGGGCGGAGAGCACTCCCTAGTATCTACTTCGGATTAAACGACGCCCCGTTCCAAAGCGGCAACCGATACAACCCGGATCTTTAGAAATCCAGAGGACGTTGTCCGCCGCCTTGGCCACGACCGCCTTGACCACGACCACCTTGGCCTTGTCCACCGCGACCACCGAAGTTGAACTCAGGAACTTCCGTCTTCAGCCATTCCTTCATCTTTTCTTGGGCTTCCTTCGGCAGCAAGGCAATCACGCGTTCGTTATAGCGTTCGCGAAGCTTGGCAATTTCCTCGTCTTGCTTGGCTTGCAATTCTGCGGCTTGTTCGCGGAATTCTTCAGCTTCGGATTCGCTCAACCCCAGTTGCTTGATCAGATTGGGGTCATTTAGCACGCCAGAGGCGCCGCCACGTCGCATGGTCATGCTGGCGGTCATGGCTGCCAATTGCTCGCGTTGATGCTTGAGAAGAACGCCGTCGATTTCTTTTTGGATGCGGCCCATGACTTCTTGCATCTTCTCGCGGGCATCCTCACCGCCGCCACCCCCACGGAACATCTCCTGCATTTCATCCCGCATGTCCGCTTGCAGGTCTTCCAGACGTTGGATCTGATCTTCGGAAAGCTCCAATTGCTCGCGGACTTGTTCATTCATGAGCAACATCGCGGAACCACCTCCGCCCATCATCCCGCCAAAACCACCCCGACCACCCGGGCCACCTCGACCAGGCTGAGCCACAGCCGAATCCACGGCGACCGACGCCAAAACTGCCAGAACCAAGCAGGTTACTCCCAACCAACGCGACATCTCAATCTCCTCAGACGCAATTGCTAAACAGGCGTTTTGCCGGGGGCCAACATTCAGCCGTTTCAAGGGAACGCCTTGAGTGAATTAACCCGGCAGGTTCCCGAAAGTTGCATTTTTTTTCTAAGAATCCTGAATCGTGTGGCGTTCGGGTTGGAAACTGGAATAAGGTCGGCGGGACATGTGTTGCCAGCCTGGACAGGAATGCGTTGCGCGACTTGCCTGGAATCAAACTCACCGGCCCGGCCAGGACTGGCACAGTAGTTGCACCGAGGCCGCTTGGTCGCAGCAACTGACATTTTTGCTGGTTCGTTGGCCCTTGCTGTCAGGAGCGGGTCGGACGGCTGCGGATATATGGTGCGTCTACGAGTTTTTGACCACTCATGGCTTATTGTGGAGGATATTGAACGTGGCAAAGCAAATGGTATTTGACGACGAGGCACGCGCCCCGTTGTTGGCCGGTGTTAGCAAATTGGCGAAGGCCGTTCGCAGCACTTTGGGCCCCCGCGGTCGTAATGCGGTGCTGGATAAGGGTTGGGGTTCGCCCAAGATTACCAAAGACGGTGTGACGGTTGCCGAAGACATCGAATTGGACGATCCCTTTGAAAATTTGGCTGTGCAGTTGGTTAAAGAAGCTGCCAGCAAGACCAATGACGTTGCGGGTGACGGGACGACGACGGCCACCGTGTTGACCGAAGCAATCTTTCGAGAAGGCTTGAAAGCAATCGCTTCCGGTCATGATCCGATGGCTTTGACGCGGGGAATCAATAAGGCTGTAGCCGCAATCGTCGCCCGAATTGAGAAAATGGCGAAGCCGATCGATGTGAAAAGCAAAAAGGAAATTCAACAAGTTGCCACGATTGCCGCAAATAATGACTCGTCGGTTGGCAGCGTGTTGGCAGAGGCATTTTTGCAAGTTGGTAAAGACGGTGTGATCACGATCGAAGAAGGTCGCGGCAGCGAAACGACCGTCGAAATCGTTGAAGGCATGCAGTTTGATCGCGGATTTCTGTCGCCCCACTTTGTCACAAATCAAGACAAGGTGATGGTCGAGTTGGACAATTGCTTCGTGCTGATCTACGAAGAAAAGATTTCGGCAATCAAGCCACTGATTCCACTACTAGAAGCAGTTAGCCAAGCAAAGAAGCCGCTCTTGATCATCGCGGAAGATGTCGATGGCGAGGCTCTGGCGACGTTGGTTGTCAATAAGATGCGAGGCATCTTGCAAGTTTGTGCCGTCAAGGCTCCTGGATATGGCGATCGTCGCAAAGCAATCCTGGGTGACTTGGCTGCGTTGACGGGCGCCCAGCCGATCTTCAAAGACCGCGGAATCCAGCTGGAAAGTGTCCAGCTAAAGGATCTGGGTCGTATCAAGTCGGTTCGAATTTCTTCGGACGAAACCGTCATCGTCGAAGGCGCTGGCAAGAAGGCCGATATTGAAGCTCGGGTGGCCCAGATTCGTCGAGAACTGGAAATCACCGACAGCGATTACGATCGCGAGAAGCTACAAGAACGTTTGGCGAAGCTCGCGGGTGGCGTTGCGCAAATCAAGGTTGGCGCCGTAACCGAAACCGAGATGAAGGAACGCAAGGATCTTTTGGATGACGCGAAGAGTGCCACGGCAGCTGCTCTGAAGGGCGGTATCGTTCCCGGTGGCGGCGTAGCGTTGTTGCGATCCGAGAAAGCACTGGACAAGCTAGAGCTAGTCGGCGACGAAGCAGCAGGCGTTAGCATCATCCGTCGCGTTTTGGATTACCCATTGCGAGCGATTGCTGACAATGCTGGCGTTGATGGTTCGGTGGTCGTCAACCGCGTCCGTCGCATGAAGAAAGAAACCGAGGGTTATAACGCCGACTCGGGCGAGTACACCGATCTGGTCGCCGATGGCGTCATTGATCCGGCTCTCGTGGTCATTACGGCTCTGCAGAACGCTGCCAGCGTTTCCGCCCTGTTATTGACGACGGAAAGTCTCATTACAGAGATCCCGTCCAAAGAAGAACCGGCTGGACACGACCATCACGACCACGGCATGGGCGGCATGGGCGGCATGGGCGGCATGGGTGGCATGGGCGGCATGGGTGGCATGCCAGGAATGATGTAATTGGCTGTTGGACCGGCAGTCGCTCGGTAGCGGTTGCCGGCCATTTGATGGCCGAAGAGTTTCATAAACCAATTTGATTTGCAAGCAACGAAGAATAAGGAAGTGCGGAAATGGCAAAGACCAGTGTTAAAATTCGTCCGTTGGATGACCGAGTTGTTGTAGAAGTTTCGGCTGCTGAACAAATGACTGCCGGTGGAATCGTTCTACCCGACAATGCCAAAGAGAAGCCGCAACGTGGCCGGGTGGTCGCCGTAGGTCCAGGCAAGCTCTTGGAATCGGGGGAACGTGGATCGCTGAGCGTGGCGGTTGGCGACGAAGTGATTTTCGGGAAGTACGGCGGAACGGAAATCGAAGTCGACGGTGAAGAAGTCAAGATCCTCCGCGAGAGCGATATCTTGGCAAAGGTCTGCTAAGCGTGGTTGCCGAGTTGGCAAGTCACAGATTCACACGAGCAACGAGACTTTGAGGATTCTGGCAATGGCGAAACAATTGTTATTTGATGATAAGGCTCGGCAACGCATGTTGCGGGGCATCGAGAAACTGGCAGATGCAGTCGCGGTAACGATGGGACCGACGGGTCGCAACGTTATCTTGCAGAAGTCGTATGGTGGTCCAACGGTTACCAAGGACGGCGTGACGGTTGCCAAAGAGATCGAGTTGGAAGATCGCTTTGAGAACATGGGCGCGAAGTTGGTGGTCGAGGTCGCTCAAAAGACGTCCGACTTGGCGGGCGATGGCACGACCACGGCAACCGTATTGGCCCGGGCGATTTACAAAGAGGGTTTGAAGTCAGTGGTTGCCGGCTCGAACCCAACCGCGATTCGACGCGGGATGGAACGCGCCGTCAAGGCTGCAGTCGAGCACTTGGAAGGCATGGCTCGACCAGTGAGCGAGAAGTCGGAAGTCGCCCACGTCGGCGCGATCAGCGCCAACAACGATCGCGCGATCGGCGAACTGCTGGCCGATGCTTTGCATCGCGTTGGTCAGGACGGCGTGATCACGGTTGAAGAAGGCAAGTCGACCGAGACCAAGGTGGACTATGTCGATGGGATGCAGTTCGACAAGGGCTACATTTCGCCTTACTTCATTACCGACCCAGGCACGATGGAATGTGTGTTGGACAACGCCAGCATTCTGTTGTATGAAAAGAAGATCAGCAACATTCGTGACTTGGTACCGTTGTTGGAAAAGACCAGCCAAACGGGTCGCCCGTTGTTGATCATTGCCGAAGACATCGACGCGGAAGCGTTGACGTTGTTGGTCGTGAACAAGCTGCGAGGCGTTTTGAATGTCTGCGCCGTCAAGGCTCCGGGTTTTGGCGACCGCCGCAAAGCGATGTTGGGCGATATTGCCACGTTGACTGGCGGAACGTTCGTCAGCGAAGATCTGGGCATTCAATTGGAAAGCTTGGATTTGAGTCACTTGGGCAGTGCAAAGAAGGTCGTCGTTGACAAGAATGGCACGACGATCGTTGAAGGCGGCGGCGAACGCAAGGACGTCGATCATCGGATCGCGCAGATCCGAGCTCAAATCGATCAAAGCGACAGCGAGTACGATCGCGAAAAATTGCAAGAACGACTGGCTAAATTGGCTGGCGGTGTTGCGATCATTTCGGTCGGCGCTGAAACCGAGGTTGAGATGAAGCAGAAGAAGGCTCGCGTCGAAGATGCTCTACACGCGACTCGCGCCGCTGTGGAAGAAGGCATCTTGCCGGGCGGTGGTGTCGCATTGCTGCGTTGCAAGGGAGCTGTCGAGAAGGTACGTTCGTCGGCTCGTGGAGACGAGAAAATCGGCGTGGACATTATTTTGGGCGTTTTGGACGCTCCGATTCGCCAAATTGCGGCCAACGCCGGTATCGATGGCGCCGTCGTTGCGGACGAATTGTCGGAGATGGATGTCAACTTCGGGTACGATGCCAATGCTGGTCGCTACGTCGACATGTTCAAGGCTGGTGTGATCGATCCGAAGAAAGTGGTCAAGACGGCGCTGATCAATGCTGCGAGTATTGCGGGCCTGCTGTTGACCACCGATGCCCTCGTATCCAACTTTGACGACGATGACAAATCGCGTCGCAAAGTCGAAGGCGCAATTTCGTAGTTTGATGTTAGGCCGGTTGCCTAGCGGGTGCCGGCTCGATCAAATGAAGCGGAAGAGGAGCTTGTTCATCAAAAAAGGGCCAATTGCATCTTGCACTTGGCTCTTTTTTTCAGTTTAGGAAGTGGATGAGGATGGTGACCCAACGCTGTTATTACGAAGTCTTGGGTGTCGCAAGGACGTCCTCGGACAAAGAGATCGCACGAGCTTATCGAAAACTGGCGATCAAGTACCATCCCGACTCGAATCCGGATAATCCGGAAGCGACCGACCTCTTCCGCGAAGCCGCGGAGGCGTACGAGGTACTGGGCGATCAGGCGAAGCGGGAGCGTTATGATCGCCATGGCCATGCGGGCGTGCGAGGAGCGGGGGCCGAGTTCCATTCAACGGAAGACATCTTCGAAGCGTTCGGCGAAATCTTCGGCAACGGAATGTTCGGAGATCTGTTTGGCGGGCGGCGCGGTGGCAAACGACAGCGCCGCGGCAACGACGTTCGAGCGGATATCACTCTCACGTTGGAGGAAGCGGCGTCCGGGATTGTCAAGACGGTCCGGTTCAACCGCAACGAACGTTGCGATACGTGCAGCGGTAGCGGTGCGAAGTCTGGCACGAAGCCTGAGACTTGCAAGACCTGTGGTGGACGCGGACAAGTCTTGCAGTCGGCCGGCATCCTCCGTATGCAAACAACCTGTCCGCATTGCCGGGGAACAGGGTCCGTGATAACCGATCCTTGCGGGACTTGCCGTGGGCGAGGCGTCAATGTCAAGTCGGTAGACTTGGAAGTCTCGATACCCGCGGGCGTTGACGATGGGATGCGGGTGCGTTTGACCGGAGAAGGCGAAGCGAGTCCGGACGGAGGTCCAAACGGAGACTGCTATTGCTTCATCAAAGTCAAGAAACACGAACTGTTCCATCGCGATGGAAGTAACTTGATCGTGCAGTTGCCGATTGCGTACACGCAAGCGGTACTGGGAGCCGAACTAAAGGTTCCAACGCTTAATGGCCAAGAAGTCTTGGCATTGAAGCGAGGAACGCAATCCGGTGAAGTGTTTACTCTGCGTGGTAAAGGGGTGCCCGATCCGCAGGGTGGCCCACGAGGGGATCTGTTGGTTCAGGTTTACATCGAGACACCCAAGGAAATCAGCGCCAAGCAGGAAGAAGTTCTACGAACGCTGGCCGAACTTGAGCACACGGACGTTTCGCCCCAACGCAAGTCCTTCTTGGATAAGATCAAGTCGTACTTCCCGTAAGATCGATCGCGCGCGAAAAGCGACATGGATTTCATCGCCCAACTACCAAATAACTGTACGAAACGAGCACCGATGACCGCACGAGAACACGATACCGCCGAAGGCAAATTTCAATCGGGAGATAACTCCTTTCCGGAAACGACGTCAGCTGGAGATGCGTCGACGTCGTCGACTACCGTGGAAGAGCAGCTCCGAATGGAAGTACAAAACCTGACCGAACGTTGGCTGCGAACGGAAGCCGAGATGGATAACTTGCGGCGAAGGACGCGCCGGGAAATCGAAGACAACGCAAAGTTTGCCAACCAGCGTTTGATGGTTGATTTGATGGAAGTGGTCGACAATTTACATCGGGCGCTTGGTGTGGCGAATCAGTCCACCGCCGAAGCGTTGGTCGCCGGCGTGCAAATGGTATCGCACCAATTTGACGAAGTCATGAAACGACATGGATGCCAAAGAATCTCGACGCTCGGCGAGATGTTTGATCCGAATTATCACGAAGCGATTCAAATGGTTCCGAGCGATTCGCCGGCAGGGTCCGTAATCCAAGAGGTTCGCACCGGTTATCGTTTGCATGATCGCTTGATCCGACCTGCTCAGGTGATCGTCGCCGCAGGTTAGTTTTCATGTTCATCCAATCGAGAGATCGTGTTTCATGCCAACCTACGACTACCAATGTGATGCGTGCGGTCACAAGTTTGAAGAGTTTCAGAATATTACCGCACCGGTCTTGACCAAGTGCCCGGCCTGCAAAAAGAAGAAGTTGCGACGTTTGTTTGGAACGGGCGCCGCTGTCGTATTCAAAGGCAGCGGGTTCTATCAAACCGACTATCGAAGCGAAGGCTACAAAAAGGCCGCAGAACGTGACAGTAGCAATGATTCCGGAAAGTCGGATTCTGGCAGTTCCAAAGAATCTGGAGGGACGAGTACGAACGGCGAGACTTCGAAAGCGTCCAAGTCGACAAGCACGACGTCGGCGAAGTCAGAAAGCGCTGCCAAGTCAAAGAACAGCAAAAAGAAAGAATGACGGGGTAAGCGAGTGAGTCTTGCGAATTTCGAAGGTCAAAGAACTCCCAAGTGTTCCAATTGCAACAAGCCCATCTTGTCGATCGAGCCTTCGTTAATGCCGTTTTGTTCGCAACGTTGCAAAGAACTGGATCTGTCGAATTGGTTGACCGAATCGTATGGGATGCCCTTCGAAAGCGATGCCTCGACGGAATCCGCGGACTTCTCGCCATACGACGATGAGGATCAATGATGGCCGCAGAGTCCATTGATTCGAAGCCTTCGGGTCCGGCTTACCAGGCTCCGTTCGATCTTTCATTTGAAGTCAGTTTGATTTTTTCGAAATTGATTGCCGGAGTCTACGCAAGTTTGCATCCTATCAATGTGTTGATTGCCGGGGTGGCCTTGTTCTTGGTGATCGGTGTGGATGCTTGGCTGCCGGGCGCGCCGGAACTTGCTACAGAAAACCTCGCTGACGCCAAGGCCACCGAAGTCCCAGGGAAGTTTGTTCCGGAATTTTCGATTTTTGAGAGGGTCGGAACGACGACCAACCCCTTGGTCATCGCCTCCGAGTTGACACATCCGTGGGCGGACTTGGTTCGCGGTGGTTTCTGGCGACAGGCCGTCATTTGCCTCTGGGCACTCCTCGTCTGGAGTTGGGCGGGGACGATGATTTGCCGCAGTATTGCTTTGCGAATCGGACGGATCGATCATCAATGGCTGGATGTGGTTCGCTTTGCCAACCAACATTTCCTAGATTCCCTGTTTAGTATTTTGATCCCATTGGCGGCCGTCGTGGCTTTAGCGATCCCGCTGATGGCGACCGGCTGGTTGTTGGTTTGGGATTGGACGTCGATTTTGGGCGCCCCGCTGGCGGCGTTGGGATCGGTATTGGGATTGTTAATCGGCGTTGTCTTGTTGGGTTTGTTTTTGGCGTGGCCTTTGATGTTTCCGGCCATCGCGTTCGAAGGGCGGGACTCGTTTGAATCGATTAGTCGCGCTTATGCTTACGTGATGCAGCGTCCGATCCATGCGTGCGTTATTGCATTGGCAGCGATTGCCATCGGATCGGTAACTGGGACGGTTATCGAATGGTTCTGTTCGCTATCGGCGAATGGGCATGCTTGGGCATTAAGTTGGGGGGCCAATGCAGCGCATGCGGACCGTCTTAGCGAACTGCTCGCGGCACCGACTACGCCAGCTCCCGCGATTGCCCAATATTGGTCGGGGCCCTGGTTGCGAACCAGCCAGGAGGGGTTTTCGTTCTTGGCTCGTGCTGCGGGTTATTCGATGTTTTGGGGGCTGGCCAGTGGCGCTTATTTGTTGCTCCGTCGCTACCTGGATCAAACTCCGGTAGATGAAATTTACCGACCTGGGCAGTCCACACTCAAACCGCTCGATACTTAACGCGTGATGGTTGCGAAGAGACTTTGGTTCGGTCAAAATGGCGACTTGGCTGGTTGGCGTCCTCAAGCGTCCTTTGAAAGGCACAAACACAAATGAATCAATTTCCGAAATTGCACAACGCCATGTGGCCCGGTCTGGTTGGCAAAGGCCCGGATGCTGAAGAACCTGCGATCGATTTGGAGACCATGTTAAAGATGACCGCCGCCGCGGAGGTGGACGGAGTCAAATTTGATGGCGTGGACCTTTTTTTGTACAACCCCCATGTCGATATCGAGATTTCCGATGATGACTTGAAGACGTTGGCCGAACGGGTTCAAAAGTACAACTTTGTGGTGGGCAGCGTCGTCGCACCGGTGTGGTTTGATGGGGCGGCGATGGGCAGTCAGCAGCAACGGGACAACTTTGTGGCAGCGGTAGGAAAGGCTTGCCGCATCGCGACGCGCCTGCGAGAGTTGGGGGTTCGACCGTACGGGGTTGTGCGAATCGATTCGGCTACCAGCGTTTCGGCATGGAATTCGGACCCCGTAGGCGGAACAGCGCAAATTGCCGAGACTTTTCGGCGGGCGGCCGACATTGCTGAAGATTATGGTGAACGATTGGCCGCCGAGGGGGAAATTTGTTGGGGAGGCATGCATTCTTGGCGAAACATGGTCAACCTGTTGGAACAGGTCGGACGTCCACAGACGTTGGGGTTCCAAGCCGACATGGCGCATACGCTATTGTATTTGTTGGGCTACAACGCACCTCAAGATCGAATCGTTCCGGAAAACTTCAATTGGGAACCTGCAGCGCTTGATGAGGCACTGAAAACGCTAACAGCCGCCCTTCGTCCTTGGACGATTGACTTTCACGTCGCACAGAATGACGCCACAGTGAAAGGCAGCGGGTCACACGACAAAACCGGTCGCCACTGTTTAGCAGATGACCCGAACGGCAAGCTCAACATCGCCCATCATGCGGGGTTCTGGCTACGCGACGAGGCGGGCAAGTTAACCAAAACCATCCAACACATTTGCTGGGATGGCTGCATGTTCCCGAACGCCGTGATGACTCAACAATCCACCTGGAACAATATCCTGGCCGCGATGCAACAAGTTCGCCAACAACACGGTTGGTCTTGATTGATCGGGTAATATCGCGCGAAAAAGACGGTTCATTTAAAAAAACGAGGGCCCAAGTATTTGGGCCCTCGTTTTTTTTGAGTTGCAAACTCGAGTGATCATTCGTGGTTGGTTTGAACTTCAAACTTTTGGAACTCAAACGATCCTGCTCCGATAGTGGCCAAGCCAACCGCTCCTGTTCCCGTTCGATCGTTGCTGATTGAGAGCAGATTTTGCCCGTTGAGCAAAACACTGACCTCGGAGCCCTTTTCGATCAGTTTCAACTCGTAGCGATCGCTGGCGTCAACGCTCATGTTGATCATCTCCGAGAATCCATCGGGAGATCTTTCCAAGACTCGGAACGTTTGATTGGCATCCAGCAGAAACAAAAAGTATCGAGTGGGGTTCTGTTGGTAACCATAGATCAAGCCTGCCGAGCCAGGCCCTGTGACCCTGGCGTCCGTTAGGATCGTACGACGTCCATAAGTGTCGGGTGGGTTGTCAGCATAAAAGTACTTCACGCTCGAATCGTCTGCTTTTGACTCCAGCCGATAGCTTCCATCCGATTGAGCCATGCCTCGATATTGCTCTTCCTCCCCAAAAAGCAAAACGGGAACCAGTGGCTGCAGGTTCGAGGTTGCGGCGATGTTCTCAGGTGACGTCGTTCCGCCGGGAGCCGAATTCAGGTTCGCGCGAACCGGCGGCGGGGTAACCGGCCCTGTTGGCTGGGTGGTTGTTTGGCGTAGCGCCGAAAATTGTGCCGAAACAGAACCCGGCAGGACAAAACCAGCGGCCAACAATAGGGACGGGGCAATCCAATTAGCAAAAGTGTGGGTGTTCATCAGAGGACTCCAGAATCTCATAAGGTGGTTCGTTATGGCGACCCAATCAAAATCGATTGGCTCGCGACATCACCATTACAAGTCGAGCGGTCGCCTGTGACAACAAATTTCACACCAGAGCGCAGCACGACATCATCGAGTCGATATCCGAAATTCGGGGGTCCCCGGCGTGCATGACCGTCAGAATGTAGAACGAGTGTTTTGTCGCAACCAAAAATGAGGTTCTCGGGGAGCGGTGGGGAGTCCATTGTGCGAAGCACCCGCATGGTCGCTCAGGCAATAGCATCAGCCCCGATTACCAGACCGACCGCAGAATTAAATGGTGACCAACCAAAACCTAATTATTGGTTTTGGGTCTGCCACGTGTGAATCCGACGAACGGTGTTGCCGTAGAAATGCAAAGGGCGGTTTTCCCGCTCCAGAATCGGGGTTGCCCGAATTTGTTCACGTTCAGCGCCAGTGGCAATGATTGGACCTCCAGCCATGGCACGGCAACCAAAAGAACCGAGCACGGCAAGTACTAACACAATCATCCCTCGTTTCATCGGGTGTCACTCCATCGCGCGTCATCGAATCGGAAAAGCCGAACGGAAGAATCCTTGGTGCTTTGTCACAACCAAAAATTAGGGCCGTTTGAAGCAACCTGGAGTCCGTTATGCGAAGCACCGTCAGGTCCGTTCCAGGAATGGACTCCTGCCCCCCTCACCAGACCGACCCCAAAACCAAAGGGTGACAAAGCAGTAGAATCTACCCGGTGTTTTCCAGGTAAGGACTTTTCCAAAGAGAGCTATCGCGTATTTTGGCGGCCAGAACGATGGAGGTTGACGGTCGTAACGGAACTAGTGCTTTGTCATTACTTAATTTTGCGGTGGGTCTGGTAAAGGTGTCAGGAGTCAATTGCCGGAACGGCCCTGCGGGTGCTTTGCACAATTGACTCCTGACACCTTTACCAGACCCCCATTCTTAGCTGTGACAAAGCACTAGGCTTTGCCCGAAAAGCGGTCCGACCCTCTTTAAAGCAATTTGGCGAGCGCCGGCACACCGACGCTCGCCAAAAAAGAAAATAGTTTCAAGAAACAAAAGCTACTCGGCGTCGTGGTCCTCGTGGGTGATCTTCACTTCATGTCCCATCTCCGCGAGAAGGGATGCAACGGCTTCGTCCATGGCAGCACCACGGACGTTCTTGAACCGGATGACACCGTCCTTGTCCAAGACATAAATGGTTGGCCAACCTCGAACGCGCCAAGCTCGCGATATCGCGCCGCCCGTTCCTTCCGGGCCATTCCAGAAACTTCGCCAACTAATGTTTTTTGCTCTCGAGACTTCTCGAATTTCGTTGACATCCTTGTCGCTGTTGACGCCGATCAAACTAAACGGTTTGTCAGAGAGTTGTTTAACGAGCGACCGCTCGTGCGGGTACATGGCCCGACAAGGCGGTCACCAATCCCCCCAAAAGTCTAAAACAACCACTTTGCCGCGATAGTCACTCAATTTGAACTCGACTCCGTCGAAGTCCGAACCGATGATCTCGGGAGCGACCTTGCCAATTTCTAAATTAGCTTCGTCGATTACCGGATTATTTTCGGCAGTTGGGGCGGCGACCGGAATCATTTCTTTGGGCTTTGATTCGGTTGTGGCGGGATTCGGTTGGCCTGACGGCGCCGAGTTCTTGGCAACCGTCGGATTACCGGGTTCGGCACATCCAAGCGAGATTCCGATCATCGCCAACAGCCCGAGCCGTTGGATCTTTTTTCTCATACGACACCTCCTAGGTCCCACGTGGTCATTACTGGTCTCCTTCCGCTTCGTGAGCGATTTGGACGGAATGCCCCATTTCGGATAGCAACTTCGTCAAAGCCTTATCCATATCGGCACCCCGTGCATTCTTGTATCGGATCACACCATGTTCGTCCAAGATGTAAATCGTCGGCCAACCAGTAACGTTCCACTGGGCCGAAATAGGACCACCGGTCCCCTCAGGCCCATTCCAGAAGCTCCGCCAGTTGAGATTCTTCTCCTTGACAGTTGCCCGAATCTGTTCTAGTTCGCGATCACTATTGACGCCAATCAAGGCGAATGGTTTGTCGGAGAGTTGTTTGACGAGCGACCGCTCGTGTGGGTACATGGCCCGGCAAGGCGGTCACCAATCTCCCCAAAAGTCTAGCACCACCACTTTGCCGCGATAGTCGCTTAGCTTGAATGCCACTCCATCCAAATCGCTACCAATGATATCGGGCGCGACCTTGCCAATGCTGAGATTTTCGACAGCAAACAACAATCGCTCGGCCTGCGGCCCAAGCGGCCGTCGCGCGCTGTCAGAGACATCCGCGTATTTAGAAATGACTTCATTCAACAGCTTTAGAACCCGCTCTTCTAATGCAGGATTGTCCGCACTGGACAATTGCCGTGCCAGCATGAATGTCGCCACACCTTTCACGGCTTTATCTTTCGCCTTGGATTGCAATTTTTCCAGCATTGCTAAGTCACGGGCGATCAGACCGATGAAGGGAAGAATTTCAGGACTATCCGCGAAATGTTGGACCAACGCCTCGATCGCCGTAGCGGCTTCGGTTCCTTGAGCTCCATTACGGACGACCCAGATGTACACGTCCCGGGCAACTTCCGATTGCGGCACGGCTTCTACCAACTTCAACAATTGCTGGCTGGTCTCTTGAACCAACGGCTGACGAGCATTTCGAATTTGAGCCGCGTCGGTTCCCGATTGCTTCAGCTGTTCCTCACGTTGGTTGAAGCTGTCCAAAATAGACTGCAACTCGTCCTTCAAGTCTTCGCCGCGCTGTTTCGACTCGGCAGCTGCTTTCTTCTTGGCGGCGTTTTCGGCCAACATTGTTTTACGATAATCGGCTGCATAACGGCGATCGGCCTCCGACAACTGGTCCAAGGCGACCGTGCGTTCCGTCCCATCCGCCAATATCAGGACGACAGAGTCGCGTTTCAGTTCTTTAATCGTGGCTTCGACCGAAAATTTTCCACTTGCATTGGTCCAAGTTCTGGCCTCTTGCGACCAAGACGGGGCCGTCACACCACAGCAGATCACGAACAGAGTGGCCAACGTGATCTGCCATCTGGAAATACTCCATCTTGAAACAGGTCTGTGGCGCGGTGGCCAACCAACCCGATGCAGTTCGATTTTTGGGGTTAATTCTTGCGTCATGAAGTCTCACCTCGTTTCACACAGAAAGGTAGTTCCTACGACCGGAGTCGCTGCATTGTAAGCAAATCGAGCCCACGAATGCCAGCGGAACTAGTAAGTTATCGACGATTTTCCAGGCAATTGACGAGGACCGCTGAGAGAAGTCGTTAAACACCCCGTTGAAAACCGTACCATTCGATATGCTTCCGCGAGCAAAGCCGCCATCCGCGGGCCAAGCATTCTTGGCCTAGCCACTCCTCTTTTTGTTCCAACGATGCGGCATCGGTCCCTTGCGGCATCAGCCAAATCTGGGCTGCCTGGAGAAATTCAAATCGCCCCACAAAGGATTCGATATCGAAGAGGTCCTCGGGAGCCTCCACAACAAATTTCAATTGACACGCGTATTGACTCAGAAGTTGCAACAAGACATCAGGGCGGAAACGATCGCGCTGGTGGCGTTGCCGCCACTTCCCGGCTCGTTCAGGGCTGGGGTCGGAGTTAGCGAGTTTCGGGCTGATGCTCATCAGGTCGCAAGCCACCGGCAATTGGAGTGTGCCGGCCGTCTCGATGGTGATGTGTTTTCCCAACCGATGCAACTGTTGGGTCAGTGGAATCAACTCGGAGAACAACATCGGTTCGCCCCCGGTGATCACGACATGATTCAAGCCATGCGATTGGACCTCGCCGACAACTTCCTCGACCGATCGATCTTCACCTTCGGGATGCCACGACGCGTAGGGAGTATCGCAAAACCAGCACCGCAAGTTGCAGCCGGAAACGCGAATAAAGCTACTCGGTGTCCCCGTCAATAGACCTTCACCCTGACGACTTGAATAGATTTCCGAAATGTTCATTTATTCTTACGTGACTTTTTCTCAGTCGATTGTTTTTCCAAGATCGAGAGAAGATACGTGCGGTTGGTCGTCATCCTCTCGCGGGCAAGGCACGCCAACTGCCACGCATTTTTTTTGCCATAACGCTGGAGTGAAAAATTGATTTTGTGACGTTGTCCGACCTCATCGGTCCAACTAGCGCAATAAGCTTCATGGACGTCACCAGCCCGATCGCGGGAAACCGCCAGATAGACGCCGACTCGGCCCGTTTGATTGCGACTTGTCAAACGATCTTTTGTCGAGAGCCGCTGTGGTAATTCGCGAGACCACGTCAAATATTGAGCGACCGCTGCCGCGCGTGATTTTTTCATGCCCCCATACTTCATGTCCGAGAAGAATTTCTGATGTCGTAAACCTTGCCGAGCAATTCGAACCATGTAGCCGTGTGTCCGGCGTTCCTCAATATCAAACCTCGTAATCCCGGGAGCGACTCGTCGGGTGTTGGTGATCGGGGGACGTCTGCCTTCTCGCGTTGTTTTTCCAAGTCGTTTCGCACACATTCATAGTTTCCACGAACAATTCTAGTCTTCATGACGTTTAGGCGGTTTCAGCCGCAATCTAATACTCTCGTATTTCAACGCCATATCTTGCATCAATTCGGGCGATATTGACAAGGAGAGAACGGCCTGGATCGCGCAAAAAATCGCGGATTTTTGCCTGGGAAACCAGCAAAAAGGCTGCCTCTAGCGGAGTATGAACCTTCCACCACAAGCAAACTAGATGGTTTTTGCAACGTGGGCGCTAAGACTACTTCACAGAAAGATCGGCGGCCGGAACATCTAACAAATACGCCAACAGGTCACTCATTTGAGCAGGTGTCAACGTTCGCTCCAAACCCTCCGGCATGATGGATTGCCCCGTATTTTTGAGCTCTTGGATTTCCGATCGCAATAGCGTCTCTCGGACATTGTCGGCTCGCTGAAGGAGTATGCTGGTTGCATTTTCCTCGACTAAAATTCCCGTACTCGTCCGGCCGTCATCGCGAAGAACGACATAATTAAAATACTGCGGATTGACCTCCAAGTTCGGGTCCAAAACATTGTTTAAGATAAAGTCGATTCCTTTATGTGCTAACCCAGCCAACGAAGGTCCCAAGGCTGACCCATGTCCTTCCAACTGGTGACAGCCCGCACAATGTTCCCGAAACAACCGACGACCGTTTTCTCGATCGGTTGGTTCGACCAATCCCGTCCGATAACGCGCGATCAAGTCACCGCGATCTTGCGGAGTCCATTGCGACAAGAACTCCGTCGCTATCGACTGTTGCTCGGGGGTTCCCCGTTGCGCGATGGATTCCCAACGATCTTTCGGGAACTCGCGCGCCGTGATTGTCCCTCGTGCAATGGCGGCCAAAACCACATCTACATAACTCGGGTCCGCAAACAGCGCTTCCACCACCGCTTGGCGGACACGCGGACTTAGCGAAGGCCAACTCGCTAGGTAGTGCTCCGCGATCTCGGGCGTTCGAATGTTCGTCAACGTGCGAATCACAAGCAGTTGAACATCCGTTGGCTGGTTGGGGTTTAGCCAGTCCAGGAGTTGTTCGCGAACCGCATTGGGCTCCGCGTATTCCAACAACGCAAACCCTCGTTCCAACTGCGACGCAGACCCTGGAACACCGTCTCGCCAATTGGTCACTTGAGTCGCCACGTCCGACAAAGCGGTTCTTTGCAAGGTGGCAATCCATGATCGCACGACTTCGAGATCGATTCGTTCAAAATGGGGTTCATTCGCGACATTCGTTGATTGTACCTCGAGCAATTTGTCCCACACCGGTTTGACCACGACCAATTGCTGTGGCTGTTGCGACAATCGGAATACCGTTTGAAATTCCTGGAGCAAAGTCGCCCACTGTTCCCTAGGGCTTTCGGCTAACATCTGTCGCACCAATGAACTCAACCAAGTCGAAGGCCATTCAACATCACGGTGATCACGCAAACTGGTCAAGAGTAATTCGCCGGCTAAACCGGTAGCCGAGCTTTGCAAAGCGGTTTGCATCCACGGTTGGTCGATGTCTTGCCGCGCGAGCTTGACCAACGCCGGAACAGCCGTTGTGCGATTTTCCCCGGAAAGACTGCCTAACGAAAATGCCAACTGGTACCGAACTTCCGGGTGCGGATCGTCGACCAAGCGCAACCATTCCGCCAAGAGATTGTCATCCATTTGGCTGCCACTGAGAAACGATTCCGCCAAACGAACGGCATGACGACGGACTTGCGGATGGGCATCGCGCAATCCTTTCACAACCATCGAAGGCGAAAGAGCATCCAACCCGGCCAACACATACAGGGCATGCATTCGCCCGAGAGCGCTGTGCGAGTCTTCAACCAACGCTTCTAACTCCGGCCGCACGCTGGTGTCTTGCCGCTCGTACAACAAACGAGCCGCCGTTTCGCGATGCCAGGCATTCGGATGTTCCAACAAACGAACCAAATGCTTGGATCGCTCACTCCGTAACTTTGGCGTCGGCCTGTGTTGGAACCCTGGAGGAATAATTCGATACAGTCGGCCGCGATCGCGCCCAGAATTCAGATCGATGTGTTGCTTGATTTCCGGTGGCAAGCTGTGGGGATGTTCGATCACTTCCCGATAGACATCAATAACATGCAATGTTCCGTCTGGGCTATTTTCGAACTGAGCCGGTCGAAACCAAACATCACGAGACGCCACCCATTCACGCTGCAGATCGATTCTCGTGCCCACATGCGCGAGCCCCTGTCGCTCGAGTCGTTTGCGGTGAATCAGATTCCCGCCGACATCCCCCACGACCGCGAGATTGGATTCGCCGGACGGGTCACGCCACAGAACCGCATCGCGCGACAAGTCTTCATCGCGCGACAAGTCTGCTTCGCGCGACAAGTCTGCGTAGGCGTCACCTCGATAGATATTGATGCCGGTGGCGCCGGTAAAATAGCCGGCGGCTCGTCCGCCGCCTTCAATCGGTCCACGGACGACACCGCTGACGCGCAATCTGGTGCGCAAGATTCGCCAGGGCTCGACGGGACTGATTCGAAAAACCTCTGCTTGCGGACCATCGGCGGCAATCGACAAACGACCAGGCGCGGCCAACACATGCGGGTTTCTCGCCAAGTATCGCCCCTCGTACATGATCTGTTGCAAATGATCGCTATTCGAGCACACAAACTTTCGCCCCCAATCGTCGAAGGCCATACCATGTTGCGCCGCTCCGGTGGTCAATTCCCAACGTCCCGTACGTGGGTCCAGTGCCAAGTCGCGACCTTGTAAATCAAACGCCATTTCGGGGCCATCCTGTTCGCGATAAACACGTCCACCGTTGGAGCTGCAAGCCAAATGAATCCGATTGTCCAAGCCCCAACGAAACGAATTGGCCAAACCCTGAACATTGCCAGTACCCAATCCCGTCAACACCAACTCCCGGTAATCTTGGCGACCATCGCCATCTTGATCGCGAAAGAACCAAACTTGAGGTGCGTCGACAACGAACAAACCACCGTTGGAGGGAAACAGGGCGGTCGGCCAATACAACTGATCCGCAAATACGACGCTGTCGTCGAAGATCCCGTCGTCGTTCAGGTCCCGCAAACGCACAATCCGCGACAAGCGATCGTCGCGATGCTCGCTGTAGCCCCGCATTTCGCAAACGAACAAATCCCCTTGTTCGTCCCACTGCATCGCCACAGGACTGGTGACCATTGGCTCAGCAGCCGTCAGTTGCATGGCAAACCCGTCGGTTGTTTCAAACGAAAGCAATGCCTGGTCGGGCTCACGCGGCTTGATACGCGGGAGCTGCGATTGGTAATTTGGCGCCGCATGCTCATCGACCAAGAGCTTCTTGATGCCGTCCATCAAGACCGCTTCGACCCCCGGACCCACGTTTGAGGAACGCGGCTCGGTTTCATAGCCACCTTGTTCATACGCGATGGCCGTACCGATGTATCCCGTGGCGTAATCCCCATAAGCCGCCATCGCAACCGTGAGGTCGGGGCGCAAGGCCTTCGCCGCTAATTGATATTCGACAAACAATTCGCCCGGCATGTGCAGGACGCGCACGGGCCCAATCTTCAAACAAGACAGTTCGATCGGTTGACCGGACTGCGCTCGGAGCCAAAACGCCAAGCGGTCTGGGCTGCCAAAGAAATCGGTCCTTTTCCACTGAGCCAGACTTTTCCGCATGGCCGCGGGATCCAAATGATCCGCGACGGGTAAATGGACCGGTTCGACTTTCCAATCGACCAGATCGGGAGTCAGTGGCATGCGGTTTTGATTCTTCAACGCTGCCCGCATGCCATCGGCCATCCGCTCGGCCAATCGTAGCCGATTCTCGGGGCTCCCATCGTTGTATTTACCGGCTCCTAAATTTCCGCCGGCTCCGTTGAAATGCACATGCAGTGCGGACGGAACGTCTTGCCCATGCATGAAGCGCGCGATCCCAGGAAAATCGGGACTTGGTACACCGGTCCGATAATAACTCTGTGGGTGACACGCATAATAGGTCAAGATCGCCACCGGATCGGCTCCGTTGTAAAACGCCAACGAAGTCAATTGTGGGTCGATGACGCCTTCGGGTTCGGCCCGGATCGCGGGATCACGGGTCGCCGTAAAACGAGTGGCGCGGACTTTCCCATCAGGCCCAAGGATTCGTCGGTTCGACGCGACTTCCCGAACATCGGCCACCCCGTAGCCAAACTCGGAAATGGGTACCGCCGTGGTCAAACTTCGCTGAACGGCTACGGACAACCGTTGGAGCACCTCGCGAGCCAACGCACTTTGATAAAAGCCCAAGTCGCTAACGCCCGCCTCGATCAGTAGTCGTTCGGCCGAGGCATCAAAGCGGGGCGCATCATGTTGATGCAAGGCGTGAACGGCCACACGCGCTGGCGTGGTCCCCGCAGCCTGGGCCAGGACTTCGCGAAACAGATCGTGGCCTTCATTGCCAATCCCGATCCAATCGATGGCACAGAGCACGATCGGTTCGTCAATGCCTAACAACACCATGCCCCGACAACGGAGCCCTAATTCATCGACGCGGCGAACCGGATCGTACGCCATCATCATGCCAACTTCGGGCGTGGCATCGATATCAAACGTGGCCAAGCGAACGCCTATTGGAGTCGCGTCAGTCTCTTGAATTGGCAAGGCCGCGTGCGTCCCCGCGGAGCTCGTAAGTAACCACGCGACCAGAAGGCCTGCGGCACAACTTCGAAGCGAGGCCACAGCCGTTCGCAACCTTGAAAACATATATCCCTCGCTTTCGCTTGGGGTGGAGGATGGCCCCCCGAGTGCATTGTCACAACTTATCTTTAGGGTCTGGTAAAGGTGTCAGGAGTCAATTGTGCGAAGCACCGTCAGGGCCGTTCCGGCAATTGACTCCTATCGGTCTGGTAAAGGTGTCAGGAGTCAATTGTGCGAAGCACCCAAAGGGCCGTTCCGGCAATTGACTCCTGACACCTTTACCAGACCGACCCCAAAACCAAGTAGTGACAAAGCACTACAGCAATTTACGGACGACCGTCGGCAAAATGCCGCCGTTTTGGTAGTACACCAATTCTACCGGCGTATCGATACGGACCAGCGCTTGGAAGCGAACCTCCGTGCCATCGGCTTTTTTGGCAACCACGAGAGTGGAGCCCAGTGGCTTCAGTTGTTCCAGCTCGGGAAAGTCAAAGATCTCTTCGCCGGTTAAACCAAGACTTTGCCAAGTCGAGCCGTTCGGGAATTGCAGTGGTAGAATTCCCATACCAACCAGATTGCTACGATGAATTCGTTCGTAGCTGGCGGCCATAACGGCCTTGACGCCCAACATCATGGTGCCTTTGGCAGCCCAATCTCGCGAGCTCCCGGTTCCATATTCGGCGCCCGCCAAGATGACCAGAGGAATCCCGGCTTGTTGGTAAGCCATCGAAGCATCGTAAACCGACATGACTTCGCCGGTCGTCAATAACTTCGACCAACCACCTTCGGTCCCTGGTGCCACTTGGTTGCGAATTCGAATGTTCGCAAAAGTGCCACGGACCATCACCCGATCATCCCCCCGACGGGAACCGTAGCTATTGAAGTCTCTGGGCTCGACGCCGCGCGAGATCAGGTAGCGGCCCGCTGGCGAATCCTTGCCAATCGAGCCTGCAGGCGAGATATGATCGGTCGTGACACTGTCTCCCAACGCCAGCAAAACACGAGCGCCCTTGATCGGCGGCACCGCCTGCGCTTCGGATGTCATCGCAGCCATGAACGGTGGTTCGTGGATGTAAGTACTGTCCTCTTGCCATTGGTACAACTCGCCCTTGGTCACGGGAATTTGATTCCAAGTTTCGTTGCTCTTGAAAACTCCCGCATAGCGAGACGTGAACATTTCGGGAGTGATGCAAGCGGCAACAACACCGGCGACGGTCTCGCGTGTTGGCCACAAATCAGCCAGCATAACCGGTTGCCCAGAGCGATCTTTGCCTAGAGGTTCCGACGCAAAATCAATATCGACGGTTCCGGCCAACGCGTAGGCGACCACCAAGGGCGGACTCGCCAAGTAATTGGCTTTGGTCTGCGGACTAACACGACCTTCGAAGTTGCGGTTCCCCGAAAGGACAGCCGCCGCGACCAAGTCCCCATCGGTAATCGCTTTGGCGACGGCGTCCGGCAGTGGTCCGCTATTGCCAATGCATGTGGTGCAACCGTAGCCAACGGTTTGGAATCCCAAATCATCCAAGTGCTGGCTCAAATTCGCCTTGTTCAAATAGTCGGTAACCACGCGGGACCCGGGAGCCAAACTGGTCTTCACGTACGGAGGAACTTTCATTCCCCGTTCGTTGGCAGCTTTGGCGACCAAACCTGCGGCGACCAACACGGATGGATTCGAAGTGTTGGTGCAAGACGTAATCGCAGCGATGGCCACGGCACCGTGTTGGAGTTCGTATTTCGAACCGTTCTCTTGATACGTGCCGGTCGCCGCCAATCGCTCGGCTGGTAACGCATAACCGGCTGGACCAATCGGGGCCGTCAGTGCGGCGCGAAATGTGGATTTGACATCCGTTAACGCCACGCGATCCTGCGGTCGCTTGGGTCCTGCCAAGCTAGGGCGAATCGTGCTCAGATCCAGTTTCAGTTGTTGCGAGTAGATCGGTTGTGGTGCGGTTGGCGTGTAAAACAGGCCTTGGCTCTTGTAGTAATTTTCGACCAAAGAAACTTCCGCTGCCGTTCTGCCCGTTCGCCGCAAATAGTTCAAGGTCTCTTCATCGACGGGGAAGAAGCCCATCGTCGCGCCGTATTCTGGCGCCATATTGGCAATGGTGGCGCGATCCGCCAGGCTCATCGAAGCATAGCCGCTGCCAAAGAATTCCACAAACTTACCGACCACGCCGGCCTTGCGAAGAATCTGGGTGACGGTCAAGACCATATCGGTCGCCGTGGTGCCCGCCGGCAGTTGCCCGACAACTTCGAAGCCAATAACTTCGGGCATCAGCATGTAAATCGGCTGCCCCAACATCGCGGCTTCGGCTTCAATACCACCAACGCCCCAGCCCAACACGCCCAAGCCGTTGATCATCGTCGTGTGGCTATCGGTTCCAACCAGCGTGTCGGGCAGAGCCACCAATTGTCCGTTCATCGGCCTGAGGAATACACCTTTGGCCAGGAACTCCAAATTTACTTGATGCACGATCCCAACATTGGGTGGTACCACGCGAAAGTTGTCAAACGCCTCTTGGCCCCAACGGAGGAATTCGTATCGCTGTTGATTGCGTTCAAATTCCAATTCCACGTTTTGTTGCAGAGATTGTTCCGTGCCGAAATAATCCACTTGCACGCTGTGGTCGATCACCAAATCAACGGGAACCAAGGGATTGATCTTTTTGGGGTTGCCGCCCAAACGCTGCATCGCGCTGCGCATCGCGGCCAAGTCCACCACCGCAGGAACTCCGGTAAAGTCTTGCAACACCACGCGGGACGGCTTGAATGGAATCTCCACTTGAGCCGGTTTCGCAGCTTCCCAAGTCGCCAAGTTCAAAACGTCCTGTCGGGTGACTTCAAACTCATCGCAGTTGCGTAGGACGCTTTCCAACAAAATTCGGATCGAGTACGGCAAGCGATCGACCTGAGCCAGGCCGTCTTCTTGCAACTTGGCCAAGCGGAAATAGGTCGCTTTCTCAGGTCCGCCCGCACCCTGATAGGTGAACGTGGCTTGGGCTTGAAATGGGTTAGCCGCCGAGGTTGAACTCATTTTGACTGTACTTCGTTGTCAAGAGGAAACATGGGGAGTCCCGGCAAATGGCGCGAACGGCCGTCGGGATACACCAACCCGGGCCGCCAACCGACTTGGCCCGAACCATCCGACGTGCTCCATCCATCACCCACCGCGACTCGCTGTTAAGCTGATCAGTGTCTCGCGAAAGCGAGCGACTGTCAACGCGTCCAGCAGCCTCGAATCTACCTCAGCATCTGGTACAATGTCCGAGTGATTTCCCAGAGCCCTCCGAGTGCCACTCGATGAACGCCTCACTCTCAACGCCCGCCCCGCCCATCCTTCAACCATGTTCGGCCATTGTCCAAGTGGGGGCCACGGGGGTTTGGGGCCGTTTCCGATTGCCCACCGGCATCCCCATACAAATCGACGATTGGGTCGTTTGCCAAACCGGACGCGGGCTCGAAATCGGACGCGTCAAAGTCTTGCTCACGGAGAGCAATGAGGGACCAAGCGAAGAATGGGTCGGACCCATCCTACGGGTCGCGAGCGACTCGGATTTGTTGACACGACAACGAATCGAGCGAGCGGCGCCACAAGGGATTGCGGCCTGCAATCAATGGTTGCAGGATCGCGGATTTTCGCAAATTGTGTTGGATGTGGACGTGCCACTGGACGGGTTGCGGCTGTATTTTCATTTTCTGGGCGAGGTCGATCGAGCCCTCGACGCCGCCACCGAAACCTTGGTGGAATTGTTCGACCAAGCCACGGGAATTCGCCGGTTTACCCAAGCGGTGGCAACCGGTTGTGGACCTCAATGTGGCAGTGACGGTAGCGGGTGCCAGACGGGTCAATCTTCTGGTGAAAAGCGTGGCTGCGCGTCCTGCGCCCTGAGCGGTGGCTGCGGGAAGCGATCCTAACGGGCGTCGCCGACCACTTTTGCCCGCTCGTCGATGGACCGCGAGCTGCCAAGTTCCTTTACTCAGCGAGTATCGTTTGTCCGACCCTGCTGCTTCTCTACCGATCCCACCAAATCCCCCTGGTATCGCAGCGACCAAGTCGTCTGCGGTCCCGGTCTGGCGTTGGTTGCTGCACCCCGAACCGAGGAATCCGTCGTCGGCCACCGCCACACCCCCGGCGTGGTCTTCAGCCTCGGCAGAGGACCTTGTGGCCACGGAGGAGCCGTTGGAGATCCGTTTGCAATACGGCCCGCCCCAAAATCGAGTCAGTCGCAGCCTCTCCATCACGATGCGGACACCGGGCGACGATTACGACTTGGCGGTTGGCTTCCTGTTGAGTGAAGGCATCATTGGCCGGACCGGCGACGTGCTGGTCTCGTCCAATTCGGAATTGCCCACGGAATCCACGTCCAACGTCGTTCGCGTCGCTTTAGCACCGGACGTCTCCGTCGACATTGACAAGCTCCAGCGGCATTTTTACACGACATCCAGTTGTGGGCTGTGTGGAAAGACATCGCTGGAATCGTTGGAAAACCAGGGATTGCAACCTGTGCCGAGCGGGAATTGGCGAATTTCAGCCGCGTGGATCGCGAGTTTGCCAAACGCCCTGCGAAATGCCCAGCGAGTTTTTGCGGCGACCGGCGGACTCCATGCCACAGGGTTGTTCGTTGCCAATGGGCCACTGGTGCTGCTCCGCGAGGATGTCGGGCGGCACAATGCTTTGGATAAGGTCCTGGGGCGTTTGCTGTTAGAGGATCGGTTGCCGCTAGAAAACCACGTGCTGTTGGTAAGTGGCCGAACGAGCCTCGAGCTGATGCAAAAAGCCGTCGCGGCGCGAGTCCCCGTCGTGGCAGCCATTGGCGCCCCGTCCAGCTTAGCGATCGACTGTGCTCAGCGGTTTGGAGTCACCTTATTGGGGTTCGTGGCTGAAAATCGCTTCAACTGTTACGCCCATCCTCAACGGATCGAGGGTGCCTCGGATTGAATTCTACTCCAGGGGTTTTACCAAATGAGAGCTGGGCGACATAATACGCCCGCCCAAGGCGCATATCGCCCAACTGTTGGAGAATTGCTTGAATCCGTTTGTGTTGCTGCTTTTATATTGCGTGGTGTTGGTGGTTTTGGCTTGGCTGGGCGGATCGTTGCCGACCAAGTGGAATTGGAACCACGTGAGGATGCAGCTGGTCATGAGCTTCATCGCCGGGTTCATGTTGGCCGTGGCCTTGGTTCAGCTTCTGCCACATGCCTACGGAATTCTCGGCGACGGACGCACGATCGGCTTGACGATCTTGGGTGGGCTGTTGGTGATGTTCTTGTTGATTCGAGCGTTCGACTACCACCATCACCATTTTGCGGATGCTCCCCAAAAGTCGCTCAGCTGTGCCCATGACCACGATCACACGGCCGAGGCCCATGCGGCTTGGGGGGGCCGCAAAAATAGCTTTGCATGGGTGGGTCTAATCTTTGGCCTTGGTTTGCATTCGATCATCGAAGCCGTTGCCTTGGCCGCCGCCCTGCAAGCGGGAGCCATGAACGACGCGGCGTTTTTAAAGAGTGTCGGAATATTTTTGGCGATCGCATTGCACAAGCCCCTGGATGCCATGAGCATCGCTTCGGTAATGGCGGTCAGTCACTGGCCAATCCGCGAGCGAATGTTGGTGATTGCCGTCTATGCCGTTTTAGGTCCGTTGGCGGCCTGCTTGGCGTTTCTGGGGTTTTACTGGATACCTGCCGATACCACGGTCGCTTTGGGGTTTGCCTTGGCTTTCTCGTGCGGCACTTTTTTGTGCATTTCCTTGAGTGACCTGTTGCCAGAACTCCAATTTCACTCGCATGATCGTGGTAAACTATCCGCTTGTCTGCTGGGTGGAGTCGGGTTGGTGATCGTGTTGGAACTGATCCCGTTCCTCAATCACAGTTCCAGTCGGTGAACGACGGGCCCGAACTGTGTCGCAATCGTTGGAGTTAATGATGAACGTTCGGCATTGCTGCAAAGCCTTACTATGGTTCGTTTGGTCGGCTACGATTGTGGGAATCCCCACGCTGATGTTGGCCCAAGAGAAATCGGACTCTACAAGCATGACGGACGAACAAGCCACGCGTCTGGCGGAGTTAGCACTCAAGGGGTTGGACCAGGAATATCCCAACAAGCCCTCCAACGTGTTGGCTGGGGCGCAAGATGTGCGTTCACCTCGAGAGCTTTCTCCGGCGTTTTATGGCTGCTTTGATTGGCACTCCAGCGTCCACGGGCATTGGATGTTGGTACGCTTGCTCAAAGTGCAACCGAATTTTTCACGTGCCCAAGAAATCCGCGATCGCTTGGAGCAACATTTGACGTTGGAGAATATCCAAGCCGAGACAAAACACTTTCAGCAGAAGGAACACAAGTCATTCGAGCGTCTGTACGGTTGGGCGTGGTATTTGCGTTTGGTCGAAGAGTTGCACACTTGGGATGATCGGCAAGGGCAACGTTGGCGAGAGAATCTTCGCCCCTTAGAAGATCACTTGGTGGCGGCCACGTTGGAGTTCTTGCCGAAACAAGCGTATCCGATTCGCACGGGTGTTCACCCCAACACGGCTTTTGGTTTGGCGCAAATTCGCGATTATGCCGTAGCGGTTGGGAACCAACCGTTGATCGAATTGATTGATCAACGGGCGCGGGATTATTACATGACCGACCGCGATTACCCAATCGAATACGAACCGTCGGGTGAAGATTTTTTTTCAGCAGCGTTGAATGAAGCGGACTTGATGCGCCGCGTACTTTCCCCAGCGGAGTTCACCGAGTGGTTCGCGCGGTTTATCCCGGATTTCGAGCGTCCGGCGGTCGAGCAGTTCCTGACGCCTGTTTCGGTGACCGACATCACGGATGGAAAACTAGTTCACTTGGCAGGCTTGAACTTCAATCGAGCCTGGACCCTGCGCGGAATCATGACCCATTTGCCAGAGTCTAGTCCCCTGAGAACTCGTTTGGAGCAGGCCGCGGTGGCTCATACCAACATGGGCCTGGAATATGTCTTCACAGGCGACTACGCGGGCGAACATTGGTTGGGGACTTTTGCCATCTACGTGCTCACCAACGTTGGCCAATAGCACCAACTTCCGTGGTTTCTTATTCCCATAAATTCTGTCTATGGTAGTGGCGAACCGCATTCATCGAGTTTACCCTATGGAGAACTGTCCGGAGCATCCCGGCAGAACCCATCCCTCCGCCCCTCCTATTTTTCCTTAGGGTACTCGACATGAAGCGTCGCTCGATATTTGGTTCATGGGTCGTCATCGGCGTGGCGACTCTCGCTTGGTTGCCCGCGACGATTCTGGTCGTAGGTGCTCCCATCGAAGACAACGCGCCCGCCGAAGACAATGTCCCGCCGGCTGGCTATGTCGCATTATTCGACGGCAAGTCCTTAGACGGCTGGTATGGCATGCCCCATCAAGACCCCTACGAGTGGGCCGCGATGTCGGATGAACAGCGAACCGAAAAAGTTGCGGCCTGGAACCAAGAAGTTGCCAAACATTGGACCGTGGTGGACGGAGCGATTGTCAACGACGGCGATGGTCCTTACTTGACGACGAAACAAGAATTTCGCAATTACGATTTGTGGATCGACTACAAAACGGTCGCTCAAGCAGACAGCGGCATTTACTTGAAGGCCAATCCGCAAGTGCAAATCTGGGACTATACCCAAGAAGGCGGCAAGTGGAATATCGGAGCGGATAAAGGTTCCGGCGGGCTATGGAACAACAGCGCGGGAGCCGATGGCAAAGATCCGCTGGTGTTGGCCGACAAACCGTTTGGGCAATGGAACCGAGTCCGAATCACGCAAGTCGGTCAGCGCACCAGCGTTTGGCTGAACGATCGTTTGGTCGTCGACAAAGCCCTCATGGAGAACTTCTGGAACCGCGCGAAACCAATGCTGGCCAGCGGCCCAGTACAACTGCAGACGCACGGTGGCGAGATTCAATGGAAAAATATCTTCGTCAAAGAACTTTCGAACGAAGAAGCGACCGAATTCCTTAAAGAACGCAAGACCGTCGCGACCGAATCACTCTTCGATGGGAAGACGTTTCAAGGCTGGAAGGGTCCTACGGATCAGTACGAAATCGTTGACGGAACCATCGTCTGCAAGCCCGGCCAAGGCGGCACGATTTATACCGAAGAAGTATATGCCGACTTTATGGTCGCGTTGGAGTTCCAATTGCCACCGGGCGGTAACAATGGCTTGGCAATTCGCTACCCCGGCAGTGGCGACACCGCATACGTTGGCATGTGCGAACTACAGATATTGGACTCGGAGCACCCAAAGTATGCCAACTTGGACCCACGCCAGTATCACGCGTCGGCCTACGGCATGATCGCTGCCGAACGTGGCTACTTGTACGAAACCGGACAGTGGAACTACCAAGAAGTGACCGTCCAAGGTTCGACCTTGCGCGTGGAATTAAATGGCAACGTGATTCTCAGCGGCGACCTTAAAGATGTCAAAGATCTCATGATCGACGCGGCAGGTCGAAACCGCACCGAAGGGCACTTTGGCTTGGCGGGTCACAGCGACCCAGTCCGTTTCCGCAACCTGAGGATCGGTCGCCTTGATTCAAAATAGCGAGTCAAACATAGCGAGCCTCGGATGAGTCAACCCAACTCCACCCAAGTGGTCGATCCTGGAACAACTCCGGCGTTGCGACTAACCAGCCTCGATGTATTTCGTGGTTTCGTGATGTTCCTGATGTTGGCGGAAGTGCTCAAACTTTCGAAGTTGGCCGCGCATTTTCCGGAGGCAACTTGGCTGGAGTGGGTCACGTTTCACACGACGCATGTGCACTGGGTTGGATGTTCCTTACACGATCTGATCCAACCTGGGTTCTCGTTTTTGGTTGGCGCTGCGCTGCCGTTTTCACTGGCCAAGCGGCAACAATCGGGTCAAGCGACGTGGTGGTTGTACGTCCATGCGGCTTGGCGAAGTTTGTTGCTCATCGCGCTCGGCATTTTTGTGCGGAGCTTGAATTCGGACGCCACCAACTTCACGTTCGAGGATACATTGACCCAGATTGGGTTGGGTTATTTTTTGCTCTTCGCGATTGCCCGTGGGCCGCATTGGTTAGCCCCCACGGCGATCGGAGTAATCTTGTTGGGCTATTGGATGGCGTTTGCAGCCAATCCACCCGCTGAGGACTTTGACTATCAGGCGGTCGGAGTTCCGGTGAATTGGACCGAGCACCAAACGGGGCTCGCCAGTGCCTGGAACAAGAACAGCAACTTGGCGTGGAAATTCGATACGTGGTTCTTGAATCTGTTTCCCCGGCCGGAACCGTTTTCTTTTCATTCCGGTGGTTATTCGACATTAAGCTTTGTTCCTACTTTGGCAACCATGTTGATGGGGCTCCTAGCCGGACGTTGGCTGTTGCACGAACAGAGGACATCGCGGCGATTGTTGTTGTTAACATCGGCCGTTGTAGTGGGCCTGTTATCGGGCTGGCTATTGAATGAGTTTGGAATCTGTCCGGTGGTGAAACGAATTTGGACGCCCAGTTTCGCGCTTTGGAGCGGGGGATGGTGCTTCCTGTTCGTGTTGATCTTTCATGTGGTCTGCGATGTTTGGCAGTTGAAGTCGTGGAGTTTTCCGCTGGTGGTGATCGGCTGCAACTGTATTTTTGTCTACCTATTGAATTGGACGATCAAGGGATCCATCATCGCGGCGCTGCACCGGCATTTTGGGACACTGTTCCTCTCAAACGCGAGCCCGGAGTTCCAGGAGTTGTTCACTGGACTGGGAGTGCTGACGATCTTCTGGCTCTTGCTCTTCTGGATGTATCGCAACAAGGTTTTTGTTAAGCTGTAGCCGCACATCTTGGCCAAACAGGAACTTTGCATGACGGAAAATCAGGATATTACTCCTCCACCGGTGGTCGAACTGTTGCATGGCTTGATCGATTACGCTGGGTTCTTTCCGCCGGCCAGTTTGTCGATCCCACAGGCCTTGAAGAATTTCTGCGAGTACCAGGATTCGGATTACTACTGGGTCTTGGGCCATTTGGTTTTGCCGGTTGCTAAACTGAGCGAACTAGCGGAACAATTAACGAAAGATCTATTGGAGCCGTTGCCCATCAGTGTGGTGATGCCGGGTGCGGCGGACAAAGCCGGTTTCCTAGCCGGGTTAGAGGCCATCCGGGACTTCAACGCCGAGCACGAATTCAACGGGTTGGTTGATGCGATCGAGTGCAAGGTCGACTCTCCTGCGGAGTTGGCCGCAGCGCACGCGGCTTGTTGCGATGATCCATTGATGTGTTTCTGGGAATTGCCGTTAAACGACCAACTGACTCCACTCGTCAACGCATTGGCCGAGATCAAACAGGCAACGGGCCATCGCCGCAATAACGCGAAGATCCGCACTGGCAGCGTTGTTCCCGGCGCGATTCCGAATGTCGCATCGGTCGCCAACTTTTTGAGCGTTTGTGCCCAGCACCAAGTGCGCTTTAAAGCCACAGCCGGACTTCATCACCCGGTGCGAGCTTCCTATCCATTGACGTACGCTGCCGATGCGCCGTGTGATGTGATGCACGGATTTTTGAACATGTTTTTGGCGGCCACTGCGGCTTATGTCGGGACAACGGACGTGGAGACCGTGACCCAAATCCTGCTTACCGAACATTCGAACAAGTTCCAGATCGAATCCACGGGCATTCGATGGCATGAACATTTTTGGACATTGAACCAAATTTCCGACGCCCGTTTCAACTTCGGCTTGAGCTTTGGCTCCTGTTCGTTTACCGAACCCGTTCACGATCTGGTGGCCCTCGGCTGGCTGCCGCCATCGGATGAAAGTTTATTTGAATGAGAACTCTTGATCATACCCACGATCCTCACGCTCGTTCTTGGATCGAGTCCGCCAATTCGTCCACGACCGAATTTCCACCTCAAAATCTTCCTTTTGGCGTTTTTCAAGCGGACGGGCTACCGCGAGTGGGCGTGGCGATCGGCGACCAAGTCGTTTGTTTGGGAACGTTGGCAGAAGCCGGTTTCTTCAACGATTCGCTGGGTGTGGCGATCCACGACCATGTGGACCTGACGGGGTTGATGAGTTTGTCGGTCGCCGAGCGACGCGCGCTGCGACACGAGCTGTTCCAGCTGTTGACCGATCCGCAATCGCGACTGGCCACGGACTCCCGGTTGCGTCAATCCGCGTTGAGATCCATCGACCAGGTCCAGTTGTTGAAGCCGGTCGAGGTGGGTGACTATACCGACTTTTACGCCAGTCTGTACCACGCGACGAACGTCGGCAGCATGTTCCGGCCCGATAATCCGCTGTTGCCCAATTGGAAACACTTGCCGATCGGATACCACGGACGAGCGAGCAGCTTGGTGGTCAGTGGGACGGAGATTCGTCGCCCCAATGGCCAGTTGCCACCGGCTCAAGAAGGCGGTGCTCCAACCTTCGGCCCGTGTCGGCAAATGGATTACGAACTGGAGGTCGGCGCGTACATTGCGCTCGGCAATCGCTTGGGTGAACCGATCTCATTGGCCGATGCCGAAGACTATTTGTTCGGCATCACATTGGTCAACGATTGGTCGGCGCGCGATATGCAGCGGTGGGAGTATCAACCGTTGGGTCCGTTTTTGGCCAAGTCCTTTGCGACTTCCGTTTCGCCATGGGTGGTCACCATGGAAGCATTGGCTCCGTTTCGGGGCCCGGCTTTTGAACGCTCATTGGATGACCCGACGCCGCTGCCCTATTTGCAGAACGATACCAATGCGAAAACAGGCGGGATTCAACTGCAATTGGAAGTGAGCCTGTTGACCGAAGCGATGCGGCAACAGGGCTTGGCCCCGCACCGACTCAGCCTAGGTTCATTCGGGAACATGTATTGGACGTTGGCGCAAATGTTGACGCATCACACGAGCAACGGTTGCAACCTACAACCTGGTGACCTGATCGCCAGTGGAACGGTCAGCGGACCCACACGAGATTCGCGTGGGTGTCTGCTGGAACTAACTTGGGACGGCGAGTACGGCAAGCCGGTGCCCGGTTCGCAACGCACAGCCTTGAAGTTGCCCACCGGCGAGGAACGATTATTCTTGGCTGCAGGCGACGAAGTCCTGATTCGTGGTTGGTGCGAACATCCGGAGCGGCGAACCATCCATTTGGGTGAGTGTCGCGGGCAAGTTGTGTAAAACAGATGCCCAACGCTTTTTTCGCAAACGCTAACAACATGTACAGTGACGTGGTGCAAATCGTTCTGAAGACTACCGGCGAGTAACGCTTGACTCAATTCCACGCTTTACACCGCCGAATCGACGACTTGTGGATCGTACCAACCCTCCCATTCCAAGCCGAGGATCACCATGGCAGAAAGCCCCATCTTTCATTCCCCAAGTAGCGATCCACAGATGGATCAAGCAACAGCCAAAGCCCGTCAGACCTTCAAATTCTTCTGGCGTGAAATGGCCTGGGAGCGGCGACGTATTGTTCCGGGATTGGACGTGGCGGCTGTCAAAGTTGCGTGCTCCGATCCACCGGAAATTCGCGCACAAAATCCCGATGGACTTGAAGTGGAACACATGTGGATCGTGGACGTCGACTTCGACGGAAAGCGGATCCAAGGGACGCTTATCAATTCACCGCACACGTTGCGATCCTTCGAAGAAGGGGACCAAGTGACGGTCACCGGCAAGCAACTGAGCGACTGGATGTATGCGATCGCTGGACATGTCTATGGCGGCTTTACAGTGGACGTGCTTCGGTCACGGATGTCGACGTCAGAGCGAACCCAACATGACAAAGCTTGGGGGCTCGACTTTGGACCGGTTGGCGTCGTGCCGATCGTCCCACCCGATTACATTGGCGACCCGGCACCGAAGAAGAAGGGGTTGTTTTCGTTTTTTGGCGCAGCCACAGCGCCGGCCCCGCAAGACTATGCCAAAGTCGCCGCAACGGAACATCCCATGTCCGTCAACATGCGGCAGTCGTTGGAGGCAACGCTGGCGAAGAACCCGAGCTTGGTTCATGAAACCGATGATCATGGCTACAACTTCTTGCATCAGTTGTCATTAGCGGGATCGTATGACGGAGTTGATATTTGCCTGAAATGTGGTGCTGACCCGAAGAAGCCCGCACGGAACGGCATGACGCCTTTGGCACTGGCGAAATGTTTGGGCTGGAAACGAGTTATCGAACGATTGCAACAAGCGGGTGCGACGAACTGAGGTTGGACCACATCGCGCGGAGTGATGGATGGAGGCGAGGACGCATGCCTTTTCCTGTATGGTAATTTGGGCCGCACCATGGAGCTGTTTTGTCGGCAAAGGGGGTAACACCTACGCCAAATGTGTCATGTTGGCGAGCCGGGCGTGCTGCGGACTGGTTGTGTTGAATCGATCAACTTGTCAAGTTTGAGGAGTCTTGGGAGGTCGAGAGTATCCGCAATACTGTAACGGTTGTTTCCTCGATTTGGTAAAGCACTCGGTGAGTGTGTTAAGCTGCGACACCAAACAACAAATGACGAATCTCAACACCTATGCGGTCCGATTCTCGGGCGACTGGACAACGATAAGGCAATCGCTCAAGAGAGTAAATCTTTTCGATGGCGGCAACATACCATCGCTCCGCTTCATCCTTTGAACGATTGGCACTCCACCAATCGACAATGTGGCGAATATCCGCTTGCGCCGCAGCGGAGAGAAAAACGTCAAACACTACACATCAGTACGTCTCGCAAACGCCATTTCTTCACGGAAAGCCGTGTCAAAATCAACGAGCGGTGACACTCTCCCGCTCCTAGCATCTTCAATACCCAATCGAATTGCTTCGAGATCTGCCGCCTGTTTGATAAGTTGATTGACGTACTTTTCAACGCTGTTGAAACCCGCAGCGGTAGCCACTTGAATCGCTACTTCCTCATTGAATACCTGAATCTGCATGTTCAGCAACTCCTGGTTCATGGTTACCACATTGGATTATTCACAATTGAGTCAATCCGTCAACAATAATTCCGCTCAAACCCCAGAAAACACATGGTTCGAGTTGGCAGTAGATTCGGTCGCCAATTGGACACGGTCGGTGTCAGCAGTTGATTACGGACCGAGGGATACTTGATCTCCAGCGGTCGTCCGGCGGCATCCAAGGAATTGACGGTTTGGACACTGCTGTCGGAACACTGGTCGAATTGGTCTCAAGCGTCCGAGCTTGCGAGCGTGAACCATTGCGGTTAAGGTTGGTCCGCGCCGCCCGCTGCCGAAATCGTTACCTGATTAGAAAGTCTCTGTGTCCAACCTCCCCGTTCCGCGACCAATGTCAGCTGGCATGGGTGTGCTCACGATCTTGATGACTTTGGTGGGTTGGTCCAGCATCCCGCTGTTCCTGCGGTATTACTCCGAACATATCGATCCGTGGACGAGCAACGGTTGGCGTTATGGTGCCAGCGCTTTGTTCTGGGCGCCGGTGTTGATTGTGACCGCAGTCCGAGGACGCTGGCCAGCTGGACTATGGCGTGCGGCCTTGATACCCGGTTCGATCAATGTGTGTGGGCAAATTTGTTTTGTCTGGGCCCATTATCAAATTGAACCTGGATTGTTGACGTTTGGATTGCGAAGCCAAATCCTGTTCGCCGCCGTCGGTGCCTATCTCTTGTTTCCACCCGAACGAGCCGTGATTCGCACGCCGAGTTATTTGTGGGGTGCTTTGTTGGTGCTGACAGGTACCAGCGGTTCGATCTTGTTGAGCCCCCATTCGATCGACTGGAGCCGGCTATCGGGATTCGGATTGGCGGTCGCCAGTGGCGGATTGTTCGCCTGCTATGCCTTGTCCGTTCGCAAATACTTGCCGGGCGTCAGTTCCGTGATGGCGTTTGCCGCCATCAGTCAGTTAACAGCGATCGTGATGGTGGCGCTCATGTTCGTATTGGGGCAACGATATGGTGCAGATGTGTGGAACTTGAGTCGAGAACAAATTGTTTGGTTGCTGATGTCGGCATTGATTGGAATCGCCTTGGGACACGTGTTTTATTACATGTCGATCGCCCGCTTGGGCGTTGCCGTTTCGGCCGGTGTTCTGCAATTGCAACCGTTCTTGGTTGCTGTTGCATCGTACTTGCTGTTTGGTGAAGTCCTCCAAGTCGGACAATGGCTGGCCGGTGGCGTCGCCATTGGTGGAGCGATGTTGATGCTGGCGATCCAATTGAGGGTCAGCCAACAACGAAATAGCGGTTGATGTGCGGAAAAGCCTGACAAGTGTCGCCCACCGTTGGTTCACGGTGTCGATACTCCTACCAGGAAGCCATTCAAACGTACATCCGGAGCAATTCACAGCGCGGGCTTGTTCGGATTCCCACCCAACCAAGCTTTGCGAACCGGTCAACTCCCAAGGCAGGATTTCTCCACGCACTGATTCGACTCGAAACGGCTCTTCATGTCATGCACGTCGCGGTGCTGGGCTGTGTTAAAGCCCAATGCACCTGCGATTGCTAATGTCGAGACGCTCGTTGGCTTGAACCTAGTTGCCCTGGTGCTAGTTGGCCTGGCGTAGGGTTGTGGTCGTATTGTGGTATAAGACCGGCGTATCCTTGCCGTCACCGTTGAAGTCACCGGCGATTGGATATCCTTCACCGTCCATCTCGAAGACCCGATCGGCGGCATCCAGTTGGCGATTCCCGTTGGTATCGATGTACCAACGACCGGCTCGATAGATTGCCAAGTCGGAAATCCCGTCGCCGTCAAAATCACCGACAACGGGGATGTCGCCGACTTGACCGAATTGGAATGGTTGGTCGCGATCATCCAACTTGCCATCGCCATTGGAGTCGATTGTCCAGGCTCCGTTGTTGAACACACCAATTTGCGTGATGCCGTCGCCATTGAAGTCGCCCGAGATCGCGACGTCTCCTTCCTGACCGAACGAGAAGACGTGGTCAATCACATCCGCGCGATTTCGTCCGACGACGCCTTGCTTCAAGACGCGACTGCCTTCGACCGATTCGTCGATCATCGGTGGGATATTCTTGGGACGCGTGTAGCGATGGTTTTCGCGATCCGGTAACCCAGGCTCGCGGGAAATCGCGTACTCGTCGCCCTGCCATTGTGGTCCGAAGATTCCAATGTCGTCTTTGCCGTCGCCGTCCCAATCACCAACCACGGCTTGGTCGTCGGCGTTCCCCAAACGAATCATCAAGTCGCTATTGTCCCAGCTACCGTTTCCATTCGAGTCGATAAACCAATAGCCATCTTTGAAGATTGCGATTTGGTCGATCCCATCACCATTGAAGTCGCCCACCAACGGTTGACTACCGAGCGTGCCAAAGTTCGAACTGATGTCGGCCTTCTTCAAGCTGCCCTTGTCATCTTCCGTCGTGAAGGTCCATTGACCTTGTTCCATCGCGAATCGATTCCAATCCAATTCGGACAGATAGCCAACTTCGTGCCACGGTCCACTACCACCATCTTGGGCTTCGCGGGGCGTCCCGTCGTTAATCACACTCAAGTGCCACGAATTGGCTGGTAGCGGGTTCGTTGGCGTGGCGTTGAATCCGATTCCAACAAAGACGTTGGAGTTGATTCCTTGATGGCCCAACAGACCCCCAAACCCTGTCAACGGAACACCGGGACCAGGCGGGTTGCCATTTACCGGTGGCAACTGCGGAATGTTGGGCAGTTCCGGTGTTGGTGGCGGTGGCGGAGGCAATTGGGACACCAAGACTTCCGTGAAATTGTTCTGCATCGACACTTGCCCGCTGTTGACCCGCACATTGGCCAAAGTGTCCAGCAACTGTTGTTGACCAAAGGTCGAGATCAGCGATTGCGGAGCCGTACTGGCCATGTCCAGGCTGTTGAACGCGACACCAGTTGTCGTACCCACATAATTGTTGGCATCCACGTACCCGACGGGTTGGGATTGCAAAACAATATAGTTGCCGGCCTGCAATCCCTCGAACTTGTAGTTGCCTTGCGCATCGGTCATCACATACACCGGCGAGTTGGCGCCACTGATGTGTGAGTAATGTTGGCCCAACACTTCGCTCAACATGACTGGCCGAGGTGCAATTTCTTGCGATGTCGGATCGATGTACCAGTACAGCGCCATCCGCACTCCGCCAATGGCTCGGTCATCGGATGTGAACTGGCCGTCCCGCAGGGACCGATAATTGGCAGGGACCAAGCCATCTTGAGTTTGAAATGCCGGCCCGTCTTGAAAGACTTTTCCAGTGATCGCGGCTCCGGTGACCTCACAGAAGTTGTACTGAACCAAATTGAAGTTTGATTTCAGCACGATGTTCGAGATGAGGTTTTCGGTAGCCGTACCCGGTTTCACATCCGGGTGCCCCATCAGGTAGCCAACCTTTTGACCGTCCGTGAAGTAATCCATCGGCTGGGTCTGACGAACCGAATAAGTTCCCGGCAATAGCTCCTTGAACTCGTAGAACCCGTCTTTGTTCGTCATCGTGGTCTTGATGACGTTCCCATTCTGATCCAACAACTGCATGGTCACATTTGCGATGGGCAAATCGCCCGCCGAATCTGGAGTACAGTTACCGTCGGAATCCACGTTAACGTATCCCGAAATGGAGCTCAGCTTGAACTCGCCGAAGTCGTATCGCACGCCCGCATCGCCATCGCGAATCGTGATTTTGGTGAACAAGTCGTTGCTGGTTGTGCCACCGAGCGAGCCAACCGAATCTTTGCCATCCACCCATCCACTTGGCTGAATCTGTTGGACCTGGTATTCACCGGCGCGCAGATTTTCGAACTTGTATTGTCCATTTGCGTCGGTGATCGCCGTCAGAACCATCTGCGTGCCACCGTTGTTGATCATGACCGGCGTTCCGTCCGCATGGAGCAGCCGAATCGTCACACCGGAGATCCCTTCTTCGCCACTGTCGATCACACCGTTGTCGTTGCGATCATGAAAGACTCGGCCCGCAACACTCGCGGGCAGGTGTTCACAGAATCCGTATTTGATGCCCGCTTGTCCGGACATCAAGTTGATCTGCGAGATGGTGTCGTTGGCGGAAACAACCCCTTGGCTCAAACCGTTGACGGTTCCAATATGATCCGCTCCATCGAGGTAAGCGGCGGGTTGAATCTGTTTGATCGTGTACGATCCGGGGAATAGTCCCGTAAATTCGAATGTGCCATCCGACTTGGTCTTGGTCGTGCTGACCATTTGACCTCGCGAGTTGTACAACTCGATGGTCACCCCTTGGATGCCGACATAAGTCGCATCGCCGGGCTTGGTGCAGTTGCCGTTTCGGTCGACTTGCGAAACGTAACCTTCGATCGTGACTGGCTTCAGTTCGCCGAAGTTGTTGTTCAGGCTGTTATCCCCGGCATGCAGCAAGACCTGGGTGTGCTGATCTTCGCCACTAATACCCCGCGTCGTGCCATTGACCGAGCCGACCATATCCTTGCCGTCAAGGAAGCCCGTCAACGGGTTGGTTTGATTGGGGTATTGATTGATTTCAATGATCTCGTAAACACCCGGAGGCAATCCCATCACGGAGTAGTAACCATTGCTGTCGGTCGTGACCGTGATGTTGTTCCAGTTGGCAAACACGTCGGAGGTTTGCAAACCAGCGGTGCGGCGCACCAAGATTTGCACGTTGGCCAGCCCTTCTTCACCCGTTTCCATCAGGCCGTTGTCGTTGCGGTCATGGAACACGTGACCCGACAATTGGACTGGCAACACTTCGCAGAAATCGTAGTTGATTCCGTGCATGTCGCCCTTCGGAATGATGATGCCGGCTAGAATATTCGGCTGATTATCGGAAATCGTATGTATCGATCCGGTGCGATTGCCAGATACGGTTCCGGGCATTGCTCCGACACTCAAATAACCATCGGGCTGAGTTTCGACCACACGATATGTGCCTGGCTTCAAACCTAAATCCACGCCGAATTTGTAATCACCCTGAGCGTCGGTAGTCGTGGTAGCGACTTGTTCGTATTGGCCATTGGCATTCAAACGTTCCAATGTCAATTTGACATTGGCAAGCCCCGTTTCGGTGCCGTCCTGAATGCAATTGATATTGCTATCGTGATAGACTCGGCCCGAAATTGAAATTGGCTTCTCGATCAGATTGTAGCCATCCCATGCGGCAGCCGTTCGGTCCAAATGCCCACCGCCATTGTCGGTCTCTAGATCCAAGGTCTGCTTCGTCAACTGGTTGGCGACGGTCATGAAGTTATCGTAGTAGTCCCAGAACTTGCCCGAAGTTTCGCCACCCGCACCGTTGATCGTGAGTCGCTCCATGGTGTAGTGTGGGTCGACAAAGTTGGCCTGAAACATCGAGGTTTCCATCTCGGTTCCGGACACGATCTTGTCGGGACGGAGTGTCTCGATTTCGTCGGTATCGATCGTAAATGCCAACTTATCTCCGGCTTCGAAGTTCTTGAGTTGAACCTCCAGCATCAAACCATTGTTCGATACTCTCCAACTGACGACATCCGAGGCGACAAGACCGCGGCTATTCGCGGCGTCAAACACAAACGCGTGGGCATCCCCCGCGCCTTCAATCGTTGGAGTCGAATGGAAAATGATATCGCCCCGAGTTCGACCACCACTGAGATCTTTATCTCCGTTGATAACGAAGTTGGTCAGCTGTGTGGTCTCGGACCCACCTTGAAAGGTCACTTCGAAATAGTCCGGGCTTAAATCCGCACCGTTGTCTGTTTCGAAGAACGTGATTCCGGCAGCGACCGGGTTCGCCGACAACACGCGACGATCTTCCAAGCGTTCGATCCGACATTGGCGATAGGCGCCGGCTCGTTGGTCTTGACGATTGGCCCCTGACTCGGAAGGCACGGTGGCAGATGCACCAAACACCAACTTAGAGAAGCTGCGGAGAAGCGACATGTCACGGTTTCCTTCGGCGAAACGGAATGAGACGATGGATGTTCACGGGGAGGATTGGTTGTGAGCCCGGGCCTTTGACAAACCTCAAGTCTGCCATGAGCGATGGCTAACGGATGGAGCGAATCGGAAGCAAGGGTGGCGATGGCTCGGGACGACTCGCGGCTCGTTCGTTGGCCGACGGGACGCCAAGAGCCGGTAGGTCGAAACTGGCCGAGGGCGCCGGCAACGAGCGATGGGTGTCCACCGCGACCGTAATGCCATCCTGCGCTTGCCAGACCCGGGTTTCTCCGTCGTAACTTCCTGAAATGAGTTTCCCATCCGCATAGGCCAAACTACTGATGGTTCCCTGGTGTCCCTCTAAATAGCCGATTGTCTTCTTTCCCTGAATATCAATCAGGTGAATTCGGTTGTGACTGCCACCGCACGCAATCAAGGTCTGCGACAAAACAGCCAACGAATACAACTTTCCAGGCATCGTGGCAACGAGCTCCGATCCAGTCGCAGAGCCCAGGTCGGTCCGGTAAATAGTCCGATCCTCACTAATACTCACGATTTGGTCGGCTTGAATGAAATGGATGCCTTGGATTCGTTGCTGATGGATCGCGGCCTGAGAAATCGATTTCCATTGCGGACTGGCCTTTTCCCAGACAAACAACTGGCCAGCACGCCCACCCGCTGCCAACCGTTGACCATCCGGTGAAAATGCAATCGCTCGCAAATCGCCACTCGGACATTTCAAACTGGCCACTTTTCTTCCGGTCGCGACTTCAAAAATTCGAACGGTTGAATCGAACCCAACCGCAGCGACCAAACTTCCGTCCGGCGAAAATGCAATCGCTTCAATCGACGCGTTTTCGGTCGCGAAAATCCCCCAGCGTTTTTCCTCCAAGTCCCACTTCAGAATGCGGCGATCCGAACCAGCCGTCAACAAAGTGGTCCCATTCGGCGAAAACGCAATCGTTCGAACCCAGTCTTCGTGGCCTGGCAACGTCTGGATCAAGCGACCCGATGTGATATCGATCAAGTGGACGATGTGGTCGTCACCAACCACGACCGCTTCGTTGGTTCCAGGCCGCAGGGCAATACCCGTGACCACCGGTGAAACGTCGCCGACCCGATGGGAATCGACAATTCGACTGGGCCAATTCAAACGCTCTTGGGCCATCGCCGGAGACAGTGGACCTGCACCCACCATGAACCCAGCCAATATGCCCGCCAGGCCACCGTGTAATATCTTGGTTTGCATCAATGTTCAGCCGTGGTTTGTGGGTTGCTCGCGATTGGATTGGCTCCCCGCCTGACTCCAAAGCGCACCTCCGCCGGGGCACACAAAGCCCAGACTCTCGTAGAACATATCGGCAAATCGCTACGAAAGAAAAAATCAAAACAAGCTAGCAACGGCAATATTCGCCAAGTGCTTTAATCCGCAATGCTTGCCCTTTTTGCGATCGACTTCACCAAAGTCCCTGCTAGCAAGCCAATCGCGGCTCCTATAAAGACATCGCTAGGCCAATGCGAATTGCTGACGATTCGCTGAAGTCCCGCTAACGAAGCCAAGAAATAAAAAATGATTCGACCACGTGGGAACGCCCAACTCAACGCCACGGCCAACGAAAACGCGGTCGCCGTGTGGCCGGAGGGAAACGACTGTCGCCAACTCTCGCGCAGATAACTGCTTTCCAGAATCGGCAGCCACCCGACAAAACTGTGGCCAAGCTCTTCAGCGCTCGCTTGCAACTCCCAAAACTTGTACGGTCGGATCCGCGACAACAAGGACTTCGTCAGATTCGCGGCCAAACCACCCACGACAGGACAAGCGACCAACCACCAGAAGATCGGACGCACCGGCAACGCCACGCGATACACGAGAAGCAAGATCACCGCGACCGTCAAACCATGAGCCATCACCTCGCTTAGATCAATCAATCGTTTGAGATCCGAAGGCAGACGGTTTTGCACAAAGAATTGGCAAATAGACTCGTCAAAAAAAGACACACCCACCGCCGCCCAACACAAAAAAACGGCGATCGCCAGGGTCCGTTTCCAAGGGACTTCAACCATGCACCGGGATTTTGTTTCGTTAGGCAAATGCTCAGCCGCGGAGTTCAACACGGTTCCAATCAAGTTTGTATCGTGACGATGGTAGTGGGTCGCTCCGCGACCCATTTGTTGGTTCGCGGAGCGAACCACTACCATCTACCGGCCATTGGACATAGCAGTGGGTCGCTCCGCGACCCAGTTGTTGGTTCGCGGAGCGAACCACTACACTCCAACCGAATGTACGATTTATCCAGCTTCGCAACAAGGCACGAACTTCGCAGACGGTTCCTGTCACATGATTGCCTGAGCACGTGCGGCGATCCGGGCCTTCAATTATGCTAAGCTGGGGCGGTCCCTTGGCGTTAGGCTATCCTTTGGAAGTCGCACTTGAGGTCCTGGGATCGTTCGACCGCGGTCGCTTGCATTTCGCTGGATCAATCACTCCTTACCACTGCCGAGAAGTTTTCGATGAGCCACCATCTGTCGCGTCATTACTCATTCGCCACGACAACGCGAGGAATCCTAAAGACCCTAGTTCGAATTCCATTGATGTTCGTCGTGTCGATGGCTTGCGGATTCAATCCGTCGGCGGCACCCGGGTTTCAGGCATCGCTCACGAACGACGCTCCGATCACGATCTTGGTCGGGACCTACACCAACAAAGACAGTCAAGGTGTTTATCGATTGGAGCTGAACTTAGCGACGGGGCAACTCACACAGCGAGGGCTTGTCGCCAAGTTGGACCAACCTTCGTTCTTGGCGGGGTCGCCAGGCTTGCCTGGTCTATTCGCGGCAGTTCACGAAACTTCGGATTTCTCGGGCAAACCAGGGGGCGGGCTATCGTTGCTAAAGTTTGACTCCACCACCGGAGCCGCGCAAGTGGTATCCCAGAGTTTGACACAAGGCGGCGCGCCATGTCACGTGGCCATCGACTCGGGTGGTGGCCGGATCGCTGTCGCGAATTATTCGGGTGGCAGTTACTCCGGCTTTCGCGTCGATCGTGCCAAAGATGCTCGCTCGCCCGCGGCCGCGGAACCGGCGCTTCGTTTGACGGCCGGCTACTGCTTTCAAAATTCGGGTTCCAGCATCAATCGGCAACGACAGGAATCTTCCCACGGTCACTGCGTTCGCTTTGTCCCCGGTCACGAAGATTGGATTGTGGCGGCGGACCTGGGAACTGACGAAGTACTCTTGTTCAAGGTCAGTGAAACCAAAGCCGATGTCGTGCTGGAAAAAGTCCGTACGATCCAATTGAAGCCCGGGAGTGGGCCACGACAAATTGATTTTCATCCCAATGGCAAGTGGATGTACGTGATCAATGAACTCGACAACACCATCACGCAACTGACGTTCCCCGATGCGCAAGGGAACATGCAAATTCTGGGCTCGGTACCGACTTTACCGGCCGACTTCCAGGGCTCCAACGGCACGGCACAAGTTCAGGTCCATCCCAATGGCCGTTTTGTTTATGGCAGCAACCGTGGGCACAACAGTATCGCGATGTTTTCCGTCGCGTCAGATACCGGAGCCCTCACTCCGCTGGGTCACCAAGCGGCCGGGATCAAAACACCGCGTCATTTCTTGGTCGAGCCAAGCGGAAAATACCTCTTGGTGGCCAATCAAGATGCCGATTCGGTGGTCGTCTTTCCGATCGACGCGGAAACCGGAATCCTCGGGCCATCCCAGTTCCAAGCCTACGTGCCGACTCCGGTTTGTTTGCTTCCAATCCAGTAACCATGTCGTTGGATCACATCGGCGAAACGCTCGACTATTCCCGAGAAATTGGAATTTGGGGCAAGTCGCTTGGCAACGGTGGCGTCAACAGAGTCGCCCGCGGAGGTGGCGTGGTGCTCGCGTCTTTTGGCAGGGAAGTCGGGGGCAGATCGGATTCCGCCATACTGGTCGGAGCAATCTTCGTCGCTGGAGGAGCAATATGCGAGGTTGGCGAGACCCAAGAACTGAAACAACCGCCGGTGACGGTTAACGCACCAACCACACAACCCAATGGCAGCGTTCGGTGCAGGAGCAAGCTGGACAGAATTCCCTTGGGCAAATTTCGTGCTTGTTTATTTCGGTTACTCATTGCATCGATTCCTGACAGGGTGTCGTATTAGCGAAGCCGTTGTGGAAGCAAGATCGTCGAATCACTACGATAGTTGGCCTGACCCACGGGTGCTGGGGTAGCGAGCGGTGCTGGGCTAGACGCGGGTGTCGGGCGAAGGCGTGGCAAGGTATTTCCCTGTGGTGATAAATTTGTGTTCGGCATCGGCGGACTCTGTGGCGTTGGTGATGGTGGGCCGAATGCCAGTGCTGCTGAAGACGGTTGCGGTCCACTAGCTAACCCAGTCTGCGGGACGCTCTCGGATTGGACCGTTTCGACTGTGGATGTACCACCGCTCGTTAGTCCTGCCCGCATTTGTTGAACGTAGAAGTTCTCATCGTTCGACTCATCCGAATTGCGGCCGATAAAATTTGCGGGCGCGGCAATCGTGCCGGTTTGTGGATCGGGCTCGTCCACGCTGGCCAAACGGACACCACTGCGTTGCTCCATCCGAGCAACCGCGTCAGATTCTTGACTGCCTTCGCCGACCCACTTCAGCCAATCGAGCTGTAGTTCGGACAAGTCTTGATAACCGTACATTTCGCGCATGGCTTGATCCCAGGCCACGGTCACCGGCATTTGGGTTTCATGTTGCAGACCGCGTTCGACAAGCTGTACGAATTGGCGATGCCCACCTTGGGCAATCAAGAACTTCGCAACGGAATAACCTTGAGCGTACAACGGCAACATATCGCTCGGATAGTCACGCATGGGGAACATACGATTGAACGGGATGCCTTGCCTTTGTTGTGGCGATAGATATCGCAGCAGCAAGGCATGAATCTTTTCACGTTCGCTCGAGTGCTCGATCGTCGTGCAGGCCCCTTCATCAGCCCAGCGTGGAAGGCGTTGCTTGAAATGCGAGGCAAAAATCGTGTGCGTGATTTCATGAGGCAAGACGCTATCCAACAATCGATCTGTTGGACCGTTGACTTTCATCTCCCAATCGCTCGGTAGCGCCGTTCCATCTTCCGACAGCAAGAACGAAGTTTCTCCGTGGGCTTGATTGGACACGTTGACTTCAATCGGACATGACTGTGACCAATCCGGCAATGTATAGCCCAACCATTGCATGGCCAACAACTCGCGATAGCCTTCGGCTCGGTCGCCCACCACTTGGGCCAATTGCGAGTTCGCAGCTTGGACCCGGAAGTTTCTCGTCACATACACGTTGCCCTGGAATTGGCCCAAGTTCTGATACGCCAAGACGGCGTCGTTTATTTCCGGAGTTGGCTTCTTGCTGGTAACCGTCAGGTGAAGGGGCTGATCGGCCCACGACAACGTCCCGGTGGAGTTCCCGAACAGCAAGCCGCAAAAGCTGAGGACCAGCCAGGCCCAACCGTTGCGTTTGCCGGCTTGTTTCAACCGCGGCGTGAATCCATGTTCGCTAGGGCACGCGTGGGCATCCCTACGGCAGTCCCGATGCGCAGCCGCGTCGATTACGGTCCGGCAAGCATCCATGCTCGCAAACTCCGTGCAATGAGTTTCTTAACGATTCGGAAACCATCCGTGTTTCCTGAGAATGCTAAGCCTAACTCAAGTCGAAATTAACCAACAGAGAAAACCCGCCGGTCCTTCCAAAGTCGCTAGCACTTGTGTTGATCCATTGCAGCGATAATCCGAAACTCGGGGGCCGAGCAATTTCCGTAAGCGTCTACCAGCGATCACTACCGCCGCGGCTTCGCTCCAGCAGCACAGGGACAATATACCTAACTCCGCAACCGGACGAGCCACGTCGGGGGCGATTGTATGTAGTTTCGGCAGATGTCAGGGTCAGCGATTCGTCTTTTAACCTCTAGCGACGATTCATTTAGCGCTGCCCCTTTGGGGCGAATTGGTTTGGGTTTGCGGCCTTTCCCAGGGCGACGTTCGCGACGGGCGATCGTTTGACTCTTTGGTGAAACGAAACATGCCACGCGGGCAAACCACTTCGGCGGATCATACGTGCCGCGAACTCTGCCCTGGGCTGACTTAGGACTGGCCCGTTGGGCCGAAAACCCGTTTGGTTTAATGCTTTCCAACGGAACCCATGCGACGACTGGGGAACCGACCCGTTGACAATCACGATTGGCCTTTCTCCGAAAAAATGTGTGTCCCCAGCTTTTTCCCCCGCGCGGAGAGCAGTCGAGGAACAGACTTGTTTAGCAAATGAATTCCATCGAGACCGCAATCGTTCACGCTCGCAGGTCCGGGCAGTCCGTACCCAAGGTGAAAACCGATCGGCCTACTTGCAGACGTGTCTGAAGCAAGCTCTGTCTTGCGGCCTTCAAAACCTGGCCCACTGATGATTCGAGATTTGGCGATGTCGTTTAAACACAAAGCTTCCGCACAGACGGGACGCGCCACGTCGGGGGCGATTGTTCGAAGTTGCGGCGGACGTCGATCGTCGAGCGAGCGCCCCAATCGCTCCTTGGCATCCGATCGAAAGCGTTGACGTTAGAAAACCGGCCAAATGGATATTAACGGTTTCGCCAATACTGAAAGAGTGCGGAGCCGGTTTGCTTGAGTTCCGCCAGCGCTTGCCGCCACGTTCCACGCAGCGATTCTTGAAACAAACGCAACAGCGAGGTTGATTGGGCGTCGCGTAAAATGGTCGACAGGGCAGGCAAGAGGTTTTCAGCAACACCCCAATTCCGGGCTGGATCGCCTGAAGTACAAACGGGAATGACCACCGAGACGCGTTTTCCAACGACCGAATGGACGTAGTTCAAAGCGGCCTGAATTTGACGGCCCTTGGCATCTTGGGGTTCCCGCCAGTTGTAAGGCGGTTCCCAAACCATCGCAGGCTTCAACAAATCGACATGCGTCAGCACACCAATCATTGGAGGAAATCGCAGATCGGGGTGAGCGACAAAAAAGGCTTCCAATTGCTCCAACAACAATTGATCGGATTTGCGGGCCGACGTATTGGCAGACATAACCAACAACACCGCATCGGCTTGTGTCACTGCGGTTTCAATTTGTCGACGTTGTTCCGCACTGGCGCCGGCCTCGCCATAACCGGGCGTATCCAGCAACTCCACCGGCCCAGCGGCATTGGCCAAGGGGATCGCAAAGCGGCGAACCTCGCGCGTCGTCGGCAAAACGTCGCAGGCGGCTTCATGTTTTCCCAACAACGAATTGATCAAGCTCGACTTCCCCGAGCTTACCTGCCCCACCAAAACAATACGCACCGCTTCGCTGGGTGGCGGGCCTGTTTCTTTTTTCAAGTCGGTCGGCTCGTTGCCAAGACTTGCGGACTGGGGCGAATCCGGCTCTGCTTTGACCGCGACTTGGTCTTGTCCGAAGGTCTCGCTGCGTCTTCGGCCAAAGTACTGACGGTACTTTTGCGTCCCGCCACGCAATCGTCCACTGTTCATCTCAATCAGGTAAAAGCCCACTTGATAAATGAATTTCATGTAGAGCCGAACCAACAGTTCTTGTTGGAGCTGCTGCCCCAGCGGTTCAACGGTCGCTTTTGAAGTGAAGTACCGCAGCACGTTGAGGGGGTTGTACACCATCGAGGACAACCAAACCGACTCTTGAACACGATTGTACCACTTGGGAGTGTGACCTAACGCTTGCCATTGGCCAATCGTTAACCACTGGGCCACGGGCAATCGCTCCGTCGTCAACTCTTCCAAGTCTTCGACCGCTAAGTGAACGGCCGACAATACTTCGGTAACCTTCAGTGAAGAATACGGGTCTTGGGCGGAAGGATAATAATGGGCAGCCAACTCCATCGCCAGCGACTTGACCTGTTCGATGTAGAAGTGCGGATCAATCAATTGCTCAGGCGTATGCTCGGGCACCGTCAGTTGGCGACGACGAACAATTTCGAGCGCGGCGCGATCGCGGTCGGTCCAGTGAACACCGGGCTCGGCAACCTCCAAAGCATCGACCGTTGGTGGTAACCAAACTCGACCGACGATCCAGGCGGTCAACCAACACAGCGGCAACAAGGCCCAAGCCCAAAACGTCAAGCCACTTGTCCACAATGCGTATCCACCCAGGATCACGTACACCAGGATTGGCGACAAGATCAAACTGCCCATGACCCACGAACGACGACTAAATATCATGAGGAGCCCTGTGGATGAACGGACCACAACTTGGCGCCGGTTTGCAACTGATTGCGAAATTGATTTTTGAGTTCGTCATTGGTGGGCAGATGTCCCTGCAGACGCTGAGTGAAATACCACTGCCACGCCCAACCGGCCGCGTAGGTGATACCAAACGTGGAAGCCGCATTGACGGCCATGCCCACGTACGGAATGAACTTCAAGCCTTGTCGTAGCCCCGCCTGGACCGCGACGGCTCCTCCAACAATCCCCATGATCTTGGCCAAGTTCGCTTTGTCTAATGGTTGCTGATACACATCCGCGATCGTCTTCGCCAAGTGCGTTTGAATCGCAAAGACCGCCGGAATATCGACCCACGGTATCGGAAACGCAGCCGTCGAAGCGGCCAACACGCTATGGGCCATGATGATCGGCGCGCAACGACGCCGCGACAAATCGTCCAACGCTTGCTCGACGTTCTCCAAACAAGACAACGTGTGGCGATACGCGGCAGGTAGCAACTCCAGCAGAGCCTCTTTCAGCAGACGCCCTCGATAATCCTGAGGCTCCAACTGATCCTCGGGAGTCGTCAAATCCACTTCAATGACTTTATCGTACATTCCCGCAAAACGAGACTTCTGTAAATCGATGCTTCTTTGCAAATTGTCCGGCCACAGAGTTGTCGCACCCCGATCTTCCGGATGTGGCTGACCGGGATAAGCATCGTGCAGCGCTGTCAAAACGAGAAGTATGGGACGTTGCGGTCGACAGTTTCGAATCTGTTGCCAAGTGTCCTTAAGTTCATCCAGCGAATGATCCATCGCGCGGATCGTTACCACCACCAAGTGGCTTTCGTGTTGCAGTTTCGCAATATCCGCTGCGTGATCGTAGTGGGCCTCGCCCAAGCCACGTGTATCTAGAAACTTGACTAGCGGTGCTTGTTCATCGGGGAAGGCATACAATCGAGTGTGTTTGGTCTGAGGTTGAAATCCATTGCCGATCTCGGCCTCGGTCGCTCCCGTCAAATACCGAATCAGCGACGATTTCCCACTGCCCGTCTTGCCAAATAGCCAAATCACCGGAATCGGAGCCTGCGCCAAAATCGCTGCCCGTTGTTGTTCGTAGTCGGTTGATCGTCCAGACTGAAAGTAATAGGCTATTTGATTCCACATCTCGCAACCAGCAATGCCAGGGTGTCGAGCGATACCCGCTCGACGAGCCGCCAGGGGACTGGCGACTAATATTGTTTTGAGCCGCCAGGGACTGGCGGCCTACATTTGTTTAATGCCGCCAGGGACTGGCGACCTACATTGGTCCCCGGGAAGGATAACATGGAACTTCGTTGGTTAAAATGGACAAGTTTGTTTTTTCGCCTAATCCTAATTTTTGGCGGGCTTTCGAACCTTGCCACGGGACAGGCTCAGGTCGAACGAGCCGAATTGGGGAAAAGGCTCCAACGATTGGAGCTCCAATGGGCCCAAAGCTCGCCGGCTCAGCAGGCCGCCGTTGCCGCACCCATGCAAGAAGCCGTGAGCAGCTTTTTTTCCCTGCGTTTGTTGCGAGCCGCAGAAAAATTAGATGAAGCCTGGTGGATCGCCCGAGACGCGACACCTTCCGGCACCGAACGAACCGTGATTGGTCATCGAGTCCATGTTGCTGAACTTCTGGCCGAAGCCGCTTCATCGACCATTCCGGTCAAGCTCGTCCCGTTTTATACCACTGATGAGGCGTTAGATGACGCGGCCGTGGAGTTTTCCATCACCGCCGCTCCAACGACTTTGCCAATTCAACGACCGGCGAATACGGAGCAGATTGGTCAAACGGTCGGGTTTTCCTGGAAAGAGGCGATCGCTGGCGTTGCTTTGGATGTTTCCGCTTTACCGGAAGGTGATTACGAAGTGAGGACCTTGGTGCGTTTGGGCGACAAATCACTGGAGCTCTTGCCAGCAGGATGGTCGCGGATTCGCGATGCTCGCGCCCGGGTGGAACAGGTGCGTAAAAGTTGGGAGGAACAAGAGGACAACTTGCCACCATGGATCAGGGCAACAATCCAAGATCAACTGCGAATCCTAAACGCACTTCTTGAAGGTGAAGCTCAAGAAGTGGACTACCCCGCCCAGCATCAGCTCGTGATGTGCGAAAAAATGCTGGCCCAGCCGGAATCCGCCGCCCATCTGATTCGTGAAACCGCTCAAACACGAGACGTTTGGCTGACTGTGGCGGAGGGGCGCAAGAAAGTAGCGCTGCGACTCCGTGCTCCCCGTCCTGTCGATACTACCGCACCCATGCCTGTGTTGTTCCTGTTTCATGGAGCGGGAGGCAGCGAAAACATGTTCTTTGAAACCTATGGCGCTGGTGGTGCGGTCGCAGCTGGACTGCAACGTGGTTGGTTGGTCGTTGCGACTCGGCAAGGACTGACGGGACTGTCGTTAGATGCCAAACAGATATTGGATTCGCTCCAGCCAATATTTCCGATGGATCGAGACCAAGTTTATTTCATGGGGCATTCGATGGGCGCAGGACAGGTAGCCACGCAGGTTGGTTTGCATCCCACGTTGCCGCGCGCGGTCGTTGCGATCGGTGGCGGTGGTCGTCCACGTGCGTTAGAAGCGGCGTCTCAGATTCCCTGGTTTATCGCCGCCGGAAGTTTGGACTTCGGCAAGTCTGGCGCTAAAAGCCTCAGTCAAAACCTGAAACGAGCGGGCGGCCAACAAATCGTTTATCGCGAATACCCAGATGTCGAACACATGGTCATCGTGCAAGCCGCTCTACCGGAGGCGTTCGACTTTCTAGACAAAGTCGCGCACCCGAAACAGCCGTGAGGTTCAACCAAATCCATACTTCCAGGCTGAGGTGCTGGACACTTGATTCACCGAACGAGAAAATCCAGACGTATGGCGCCGCTGGCTTGTTGATGAATGCAGGAACCTGATGACTTGGTCGTGGATTGGTGTGGACGAAGCAGGGTATGGAGCCAGGCTGGGACCGATGGTGGTTTCGGCCTCGTGGTGGCAAATCGACTCCGCCGAATGGAATCCTAAGTCCTTGCGCGATGCGGATTTCTTGCAGAAAATCGATGGTTGGTCTTGGCAGTCTCAATTTGCCGCCAAGGCTGTTGGCGCTGTCGAGCATTCGCCCCCACATTTGGTCGCCGATTCGAAAAAGGTTTACCAATCAGGCCAAGGATTGAATAAACTCGCGCGGATCGTCACGTCTTTGTTGCATGCGATCGAACAGGCAAGAACTCCGAGCCCACCCGGGACTCGGACGAAACGCGCTGACCTCAACGAGCTCAGCGATCACGGGACCGACGAACGGCCCACGGACGCGAGCGAACTTCACGCGGCTTGGTTATCGGCCAGTGAAGCCTACGCCGGTCATGCGCGGCGCGTTCAACCGCACGATCCTGACTCGTGGCCTTATTGGTTGACGGCGTCATGTCGTGAGGGATCGTCGCCGTCGTGGGCAAACGATCCGGCGGACCTCAGCAGCGAGGCAAACGCTTGGGCCTCAACCACGGTTCGTCCCAGTGGTTTGTTCAGTGCCCTGGTTTCGGAACATGAATTCAACCAAGGCTTGATCCAGCATGGCAACAAAGCTCATCTGTTATCGGCCACCAGCTTGCTGTTGGCGAATCATGTCTTGCAGCTTTGTCCAGCCGGTCAAACGGTGGTCATCGACTTTGATCGACACGGTGGTCGCAAACGCTATCTACCGCTGTTGGTGGAACACTTTGCAGCGGACTGGCCGCAGGTTTTGGGCGAGACAGAACGCGAGAGCAGTTACCTGTGGGAAGCCGGGGACCGGCGCGTCTTCTTTCGCTTTACGGTCGATGGCGAGCAACGCTATCCGGTGGCCGCCGCAAGTCTTGCCAGCAAATACGCGCGGGAACTTGGCATGCATTGTGTGAATACTTTTTGGCAACGATTGATTCCCAACTTGCCCGCGTCCGCAGGGTACCCGGTCGACGCCGCTCGGATGTTGGCCGAAATGCAATCCGCCATTCAACCGCTACCGGTTCCCCTTGCGGAGCTTTGGCGAAACGCTTAGGTAAAGCAGCACCGACGCTGCGTTTGCGTTATGCCTAGTCCGGTATTGAGATCCGTGGCAAGTAAAAAGCCTGTCGTTAAACCCTTCATGCCTAGCAGGCTGTGCCGGGTTGAAGCGACTCGTTTCATCGCTGCATGCTCCCTATCATTTGCGGTGCGGCGCGTAAAATCACGGGCGCAGCATCCGGCACCTCACGACTTCGCTCGAGTCGGCTTTACATTCGGATAGACGACGACGAAGATAAGCCTTTGGCGGCAGTTTGCAGGTGATTCTAACCCACGTAGGCGATCCATGGTTTCCGACCGTCCAGCCACTTCGCCCCACTCGGCCAGCAACCCAGGGGACTTGGGTGCAAACAGACCCATGTTATCGCCGCTTCAAGTTTGGGATTTGACCGTCGCGTACCAACGAACACCGGTGCTGTGGGATGTCGCGTTCCAAGTCGAACCCGCATCGCTGGTGGCCGTGGTTGGTCCGAACGGAGCCGGAAAGAGCACCTTGCTACGTGCGATACTGAATTTGATTCCTCGGACCAGCGGGAAGATCCAAATATTTGGCGACGAGTTCTCGGCCCAACGGCGTCGCGTGGGTTACGTGCCGCAACGCGAAAGCGTGGACTGGGACTTTCCGGTCAGCGTCCTCGATGTCGTGACTATGGGCCTCTATCGAGAAATTGGTTGGTTGTGGCCTGTCCGCAAACAGCACCGGGCTAGGGCGATGGAAGCATTGAACCAAGTCGGCATCGCGGACTTGGCTCATCGGCAGATTAGTCACCTGTCGGGCGGTCAACAACAGCGCACGTTTTTGGCGCGGGCCTTGGCTCAGAACGCGGATTTGTATTTGATGGACGAACCGTTGGCAGCCGTGGACGCCGCGACCGAACTCGCGATCATCCAGCAACTGCGAGCGATGAAACAACAGGGCAAGACCTGTGTCGTCATTCATCATGACTTACAAACCGTGCCCGAGTATTTCGACAGTGTCTTGTTGCTGAACATGCGAGTCGTCGCCAGCGGTCCCGTCGCTGAAGTGTTCACACCGGAAAACTTGCAGAAAACTTATGGTGGTCGTTTGACGTTGTTGGATGAGGTCTCCTCAGCGATGCGACGGCAGGAGAAATTGCTGTGATCGGTCCGAGTGTCGCGTGGGTCGCCACCGAAACCAGCGAAGAATGGCTCGTCGCGTTGTGGCGACTACTTACCTTAGCCGATTACAATTCCCGAGTTGTGATTTTGGGGACGGCCTTGTTGGGTTGCGCCGCGGGGGTCGTGGGAAGCTTCACACTATTGCGCAAACGAGCGCTGGTGGGTGATGCAATCAGCCATGCGATGTTACCGGGATTGGGAATCGCATTCTTGGCTGCCACCCTGAGTGGTGGTGACGGCCGATCGCTACCAATTTTGTTGACGGGCGCCACGATCTCTGGCTTGATCGGAGCCGCAGCGATTCTGGGACTGCGTTCCACTTGGCGATTGAGCGAAGACGCCGCGTTCGGGATTGTCTTGAGCGTTTTTTTTGGAGCAGGTGTCGCGTTGCTCGGCGTGATCCAAAGCTTGGAAGCGGGACACGCGGCCGGATTGGAAGGATTCATCTACGGCAAGACGGCTTCCTTGAGTTGGACGGATTTGATGGCGATCATCTCGGCGGCGGCGGTGGCCTTGCTGCTGTGTGCGATGTACTTCAAGGAACTCGCTTTATTGTGCTTTGATCAAGCGTATGCCGAATCACAAGGTTATTCCAAATGGTGGCTGGATGGGCTGCTCATGTCTTTGGTGGTGGGTATTGCGATCACCGGCATGCAGGCGGTTGGTTTGATCCTGGTGATTGCCTTGTTGATTATCCCGGCCGCTGCGGCAAGATTTTGGACGCATCGTCTGTCGCGGCAAGTTTTGATTTCGGCCGGAATTGGGATGGCGGGGTGTTTTGGTGGTGGCATGGCCAGTGCTTTACTTCCCAATTTACCGGCCGGCGCCGTCATTATTCTAGCTTGTGCGATTCTGTTTCTGTTCAGCCTTATGTTTGGAAGCGCGCAAGGCATGGTTTGGCGAGCCATTCGACGCTGGCAGTGGCAACAAATCATGTTGCGGCAACATCTTCTCCGGGCCGTTTACGAACAAGCGGAAACTAAAACCAGTGGGCCCGAAATCGCGGGAGATTTCGAGGTTCGCATCGACGTCGCGGACTTGATGATTTCGCGTTCTTGGTCCAAGCCGTTGCTAGAGCGATTGGTGGACGATGCCCAGCGTGAAGGCTTGGTCACGCGAATTGGCTTCCAGGTGGCGCTCAGTCGATCGGGCTGGGTTCAAGCAAAACGACTGACCCACCAACATCGGTTGTGGGAGATGTACTTGATCACGCACGCCGATGTGGCACTTCAACAGGTCGACCGGTTGGCGGACGACATCGAACATGTGCTCGAACCGTCGATCATTCATGAGTTAGAACAATTGGTCCAAGGTCGAACCGTCGAGGTCGCCAAGAGCCCCCACCAACTTCCGGAGCCAAGCTAATGGGATTGGACGGATGGATCTGGGCATTGGACGGGTGGATCCTGGTTGCGGCGGTGCTGTGCGCGGTGTCCTGCTCGCTGTTGGGGAATTTTTTGGTCCTGCGTGGAACCAGCATGTTGGGTGATGCGATCTCGCATGCGGTGCTACCAGGTTTGGCCGTCGCGTTTTGGATCTCCGGCAGCCGGAGTGGAACCGGAATGTTTGTAGCTGCGGTGGCGGCGGCGGTCGTGACCGTGTTCTTGATTGAGACCTTGCGTCGATCCGCCGGCGTGGATCGTGGTGCTTCGATGGGTGTTGTGTTTACCGCGATGTTTGCACTAGGCATGATCATGATTGTCCAAGTGGCCGATCATGTCGACTTGGATCCCAACTGCGTGTTGTATGGTTCCATCGAATTGACGCCGTTGGATCAATGGGAGATCGCGGGTTGGTTGATCCCCAAAGCGGTCGTCACACTTGGAGTAACGCTATTGCTCAACGGTCTGTTTGTGGCGTTGTTTTACAAGGAACTGTTGCTGACTACCTTCGACAGCGATTTGGCCGACTCGATGGGTTTCTCGTCCCAGGTGATACACTATGGCTTGATGACACTGGTGGCGATCACGGCCGTGGCTAGTTTCGAAAGTGTCGGTAGCGTCTTGGTCGTGGCCATGATGGTGGTACCACCGGCTTCGGCATTGATGATGACCGACCGCCTATCCGGAATGTTGGCCTGGAGCGCAGGCCTCGCCGCATTGGCGGCCATCATGGGGCATGGCAGTGCGATCGTCGTCCCTAGTTGGTTTGGAATGGGCAGCACTTTGACGTCCGGAATGATGGCCGTTTCGGCCGGCGGAATTTTGATCGTTTGTGGACTGGTCGGTAGCCGGCGCGGCCTTATCACGCGATGGGTCCGTCAACGCGCCTTTGCAGCGCAAGTTGCGGCGGATGACGTTTTGGGTTTCTTGTTTCGCTTGGAAGAGAGAGCCAAATCAACGGTCCTGACCACCGCTGCGACGACTGGACAGAAAAAGTCGGAATCGATTACGGCGCAGAACCCGGCCACCGCGGCGCAATTGTCCACCAACCTAGGGCAATCGCTGCCCCAATGTCTGCGCGTCCTCTCCGGACTGGTTCGTCGCGGCGAAGTGGAACCCAGCGGCTCGGGTTATTGCTTGACCAGCGCGGGACGTCGGCGGGCTCAGTTGTTGGTGCGATCCCATCGACTCTGGGAATTGTATTTGGTGGAGCAGGCCCAGTACGAAATCGATCGGATTCACGAGAAAGCCGAGGCATGGGAACACGTCACCGACGAATCCATGCGAGAATCGCTGGATCGCGCCACCTCCCAAACCGCCCTCGATCCTCACGGCTCCCAGATCCCACCGGAAGTCGAACGCCACAACCAATGATTCCGTCCGTCACCGTTCGATGTGGATCCGCAGACGATGTGCCACGATCGGGCTCAGGTCGCGTCACCGTCGGCAACTATTTCAAACGCGGCTTGAATCTCTTCCGGAACTCGGCGCGGTTGACGGCTGGTGAATGAAATAAAGACCCATTCGGTGTTCGCTTTGGCCAACAGCGTTTGATCAGCGGGTCTCCAAACTTCGTAGCGGCGCAAGGATCGAATCCCGCGCAAGTTGGCGACCCAAGTGCGGACGACGATCGCATCATCCCTGTGAGCGGGCATCAAGTATTCGATCTGATGCGAACGAACCACCCAGCCAGCCCCCAATTCAAAATACTTCTCCGTCGGCCAACCCTGCGCTGCCGAATGGGCGATCGCGGCAGCTTGCAACCATCGCAAGTATTCGACATTGCCGACATGGCCCAGACCGTCGATCTCGTCGGCGGTCACTTGCCAAGGGTACTCGTAGATGGCTGGCAAAGCAGGAACCCTCCGAACTTAGGTTGACCGTGGTTCGCGAGTGTCACCGTCCCATTCAAAATCTTGCATCGTGACTTGAACGGTTTGGTCCAATTTTTGTTCAAACCCGCCCGGTGACTGCAAATCGTCCGTCATGTCGACTGGTACGACAAAGAGACGATTCATTTGTACTCGAACCACACGGACCCACTGGCCAGTTTCAACGGCACCTGATTCACAGGTCGCGACGAGTGTTTTTTCCCCAATGCGGATGGAACCGGTCGGCAGCATCGGCGAGAGGACCTCGGCCTTTGCTCCTTTGTATTGGGAGATCGAGTCGTCGAGCACCGAAGGAGGCAAGATGGACTCGGGAGTTGGAGCAAGAATAATCAGCCGCCTGCCCAGCGGCGTATGGGGCCAAATTCTCGAGAACAAGGCAAACAAAACAGGCATCGAGACGACCAAGAGGACGACCATAAGCGCCCCCAAATAAATCGAGTGCATGAACCCGGCCACCACCGCGGCCAGCGCCAAAACAACGCTGAGAACAAACAATATTCCTGCCGTTGGCAGGAACATCTCCAAGACAATGACGACAAAAAACGCCAGCAGACATAGCCAAGCGATTGCCAAGTAACTCATGCCAAACCCATACCCGCTTCTCGCTCGTTTTGCCGTCAGCTCAAACGTCCACTGTTCGTGGCGCGAACTTTTACCATCGTATCCAACACTTCGTAAACCACAACCTCGCGGCCCGATTCGACATAGTTGCCATCCGTGACGACACTGACGATTTCCGAACCAAATCGAACTTTGCCGGCCGGGATGAGGGGCGTGATGGTGACTCCGGTCCGCTCGAGCAAGTGACCATAACGCGACGCCGTCTCGACCATGATATCGTTGCTTGCCGCAGGTGGTCTTAGGATCAACCGGTTGAGAACGGGAACGCTATCCATGTAATAATGGATGAAGGCCACGGCGCCAAACATGCCAGCCAGGGCGCCCAAAACCGACGACATACTCCAAGCCAATTGCTGGATATCCTGTCCGCTCTGTGGGACGATAAAATTCTGTCCGGCCAAAACAATTGACGCCAGGATCATCAAGCCGCCACCAATCCCAAACAGGCCCAATCCAGGAACGACAAAAATTTCGATCAAAACAAAGAGCATCCCCAAGGCAAACAAAATGATCTCCAAAGCGCCGGCACTGCCCTCCAAATAATTTCCCCAGAAAAACAAACTCAAACAACAGGCCGACACAAACCCTGGAACACCGATCCCGGGGGACGACAGTTCGATCATCAACATGAAAAAACCAAACATCAGCAACAAATGGGAAATCCCCGGACGGGTAACAAATTTTGCGATTCGTTGAATGGTGCGGTCAGAAAAAGTTGGTTGCAATGTCCGAACGCTGTCGAACGTGTAAAGCGAATCCAGTTGGTCGACGTTCGGCAGCACATGATCCACGATGCGTCGTTGCCGAGCCTCGTCCGCAGTCAGCCCGCTGGCCAACCGGACTTCGACACCACGTTGCCACTGGTCGCGGTCGACCAACTCGCCGAACTGTTGCTCATTGAGAATCCGAACCAAACCGGTTTCTCGATGCCGGTATTCGAATGTTTGTTGGTTGCCAAACGCCAAGGCGGCCACCAACGACCAATCGCGACCTTTCCGTTCGGCGACGGTTTGGGCAGCGCTCAACAGGTCGCCTTCGGCAGTTTCGTCGTCCAAAGGCAGTGTCACATTGCCCCCAAATCTTCGTTCGGCAGCGATCACGATTTCATCACACGCCAACGCGAGAATGGTTTCGGCCCCTTTGGCCCCGTTGGGCAAAACCGCGACGGTACGAACGCCCTGTTGACGTAGGTCCGCGACCAAGATCGCTAAATCACCGGCGGCTCGAAGATCGTAAGCGCCCAGGGTATCGATCCGCAAAATCAACATGTTGGTTTGATGAAGGACGCGATCTGCGTTCAAGCTACGCGTGGCCCAAGTCAGGAACTCACGGTCCAAGTTTTCGACTTTGAGCATCGCCACCGACCATTTGTCGAATTGTTGTCCGACCACAAAGTCTACCAAGCGATCGGTTTCTAAGCGTGCAATCAAATCGTCGCGATTGATGATCGGCGGTTGGGTCAATCCCCAAGCAGTCAGTTGCCCCGCCGACCAATCAGCAGCTTGTCCGGGGCGTGCCAATTCCTCACTACCCACTTCCTGCCCTTCGGCACTGATCGCTTCGCGACCGGTCTGGTCGGTCAGGACCGTTTTTCCATCCGCTCGATTCACTCGGTACAAACCCCGTTGCGGATCAACCAAGGCTGCCACCACGGCCGGCGGCCACTGCACACCACGTTTGGCGATGAACTCGTAGTTCGATAGCTCCAAATCAGGTTCGGTTGAATCGGAACCGACACCCATCATTGACGCTGCGCTGTCCAGCCAAATCTGCTCGCATGCCAGAGCCACCAAGACGGCATGCCCGCCAAGCTGACTGCGCGCGATGGTGTTTTGATCGCGTCCCGCAGTGGCCGAAAGACCAACCGGTGGCGGGATATATGCAATCAATCGCACTTTGCTTAGTTCCGGCCGTTGGAGATGGCGAGCCAAACCCAAGCAACTTTCGAACTCGCTGCCTTGTCCGTTCAGGTTGTTCGCTGTATCGAATTCCAACAGGATCGTGGGGCGGGTCAGAAGTTCGCCGGGCTGGGCCGGAGTTCGACTCTCCCATTGCTTGATGGCTTGGTCCACACCCGCCCGAACCTGCCGATCCACTTGTTCGGTGATGGGTAATGCGACCTTCAACCGTACGCTAGGCGCGATCGGCGTATCCTGCGATAACCCGACCGAAGGACCCGCGAGCGGCATTGTCGTGGATCGCTCCGCGCTCCATCGATGGTTGGTGGAGTGAACCATTCCAATCGGAACGGGCGTGGCCCAAACCGTGTCAGCCAGCCCAAATATCAGCCCCAACAGGACCAAGTGGACCACCATCCACCGGTCGGGATTCGGCCGCGAAGAACACTTAGGCATACGACCCATTTTCTACTAACTCCTGACATTGCCCCACTGCCGTTCTTGAGGTCCTAAGTATACGCAAACTCGACACAGAACAACCGAGGCACACGAGTTTCCCGAGTCGGAACTTCCGGGCCGAGAACGGTTGGCTCTCCTAGTTCGCGACGGTACTCGTATTATACCGTAAGAAATTACTGAGGTTCCTTGTAAAGAAATAAGAATGGCCTAAGATGGGCCTTTCTAGTCGATGTTGGCTCAGTAAATCGCTGCCAAATCGCTAGGTTCCTCAACTACCGACCGATGCGCTCGGATGTTTCCGGCATCCGGTCCCACGCGGGTCCCCATGCGGGGGCAACGCTGATTTTTGGCGCAACGGTGCCAGACGGTGCCCTTGAGGTTTAATTTCCGCGGTTTCATTTCACGTCTGAACGGGATCAATAGCCATGCAAGAAAAGCAAAATGTCTTTCGTTTGGGCGGTTTGGGGTTTCTAGCCGCTGGGTTTGATTTGTTGATTTGCATCTTCAATGGCTTCGCCGTGGGTTGGATGGTCTATAAAGCGTTCGTCGAAAAGGACATCGAATACACGGATCGGCTGACCTTTGTGAACTCGGCGTTGGCCGCGACGTCGATTGTGGCCGTTTTTGGAACCCTAGGGAATCTTATGTTGCTGGCCGGAATTCGGATTGGCGTCCGTTTTGCGGGTTATCGAATCGCACTTGGTATTGGTTCGATCGTGCTAGCCTGGATCATGATGTTTTTCTTGATGCCCAAACCAGAAAAAATCATGTCGGAAGACAACTTCATGACTTATGTCTGGTTTCTTGGTGTTGGCTTTATTTATCTTGTGTGGCTGCTGGGATACTGGGCCACGATTGCGACCGCCAGCTACAAATCACGGCAAGCCGCTTAGGGCTCTCAAGTGCCCTACGCAAATCGGGCGTTTTCCGTAGAATCAGCGACTGTCGTGGATCGCTTCGCGATCACATTGTCGCGGACCGCTCCGCGGTCCAGCAGTGTCGTGGATCGCTCTGCGATCCAATTTGTGTTCGCGGAACGAATCACGACTACGTCGACTGCGCGAGTTGGTCACGCCGGTGTAAAAGGACGCTGGAATTGTGTCGCACACATACCTGTGGTGAGCTACGGGCTCTGCACATCGGACAGACCGTTACCCTAAGCGGTTGGGTGGACCGAATTCGCGAACACAAGAATGCCACCTTCATTGACTTGCGCGACCGTTATGGTTCGACCCAGGTTGTGATTGATCAAACCGCCAGTGTTGAGCTGAAAACCGCGGCACGTAACTTGGGCAACGAGTATGTGATCCAAGTCAGCGGAAGTGTCGTGCAACGTGGCGACCAGCAAACGAACACCAAACTGGCGACTGGCGATATCGAACTGCAAGTCCAGGCGTTGGTGATTCTTAACCCAAGCCGCAATCTCCCGTTTCTTCCCAGCAGCACCGACCCGGTGGGCGAGGAAGTGCGTTTGGAACATCGCTATATCGATCTGCGGCGACAAAGTATGCAGCAGACTTTATTGCTCCGCAACCGGCTGACCAAATTGATACGCGACTACATGGACGAAAACCAGTTCATTGACGTCGAGACACCGATTCTTGGACGCAGCACTCCCGAGGGAGCGCGGGACTATCTGGTCCCCAGTCGCGTGCAAGAGAATTGTTTCTATGCGTTGCCGCAATCGCCGCAACTTTACAAACAAATCATGATGATCGCTGGGTACGATCGCTATTATCAAATCGCGCGTTGTTTTCGCGACGAAGACTTACGTGCGGACCGACAACCCGAATTCACGCAATTAGACATTGAAATGTCGTTTGTGGACCACAACGACGTGATGGGACTGATCGATGGGTTGATGGTCAAGTTGGCCAAAGAAGTCTTAGGGATCGAACTGCAAACGCCGCTTCCGCGTCTCACGTATGACGAAGCGATGCGTCGGTTTGGACATGATGCCCCGGACTTGCGGTTTGGGATGGAGATTGTCGACTGCACGGACTTGGCACGGCAATCGGAGTTTCAAGTCTTTCGCAGTGTCGCGGAAGCGGGCAAATTTGTGCGCGGGCTCTGTGTGCCCAACGGCGGTACGGCCCTGGCCCGACGAAGAATCGATCAATTGACGGCCTTCGTCAAAGACTCGTACAACGCCAAGGGCCTCGCGTGGGCCAAGATCGAAGACGATGGGCAATGGTCCGGTTCGGTGGCAAAGAATCTTCCGACTGCGGAGCAATTGCGGTGGAACGCGACCATGCATGCCAAGCCGGGCGATCTGTTGTTGTGGGTCGCCGATGATTGGACCATCACGTGCAAAGCATTGCACGGGCTCCGCAAAACGTTGGGAGCCGAACTAAAACTTTACGATCCGAAGTCCATGCACTTCTCCTGGGTTGTTGAGTTTCCGATGTTCGAACACGACCCCGAGGAGCAGCGGTGGGTTGCGATGCACCATCCGTTTACCGCCGCAAAAGATGAACATGTCGAATTTCTGGAATCTGACCCAAGTCGTGCACGTGCGAAGGCGTATGACTTGGTCATCAACGGCTTCGAAGCAGGTGGCGGTACCATTCGAATTCACGACTCCGGCGTGCAATCTTTGATCTTCAAACTGCTGGGGATGTCACCGGAAATGGCCAAAGACCGGTTTGGCTTCTTGTTGGACGCCTTGCAATGTGGAGCACCGCCACACGGTGGTATTGCTTTAGGGCTTGATCGTGTGGTCATGTTGTTTGCGGGACTGGACAACATCCGCGATGTCATTGCGTTCCCGAAAACACAAAAGGCCACCGACTTGATGACGGGGGCACCGGGAACCGTGGACGAGAAGCAACTCCGTGAATTGCGGATTGCCATGGTCAAGCCGGCGAATTCATAGCCCAGGAAGTGCCTCGAGCATGCCGAAAAAGAACCTCACGATCGATAAGATTCTGGCGGGCTGGAATTTCGATCCGCTCCAACCCACCGCCCGACTCGTCAAACATCCCGACGGTCGTGAGGTCTTGCAATTGCGAGTGGATCTAGGTGTGCTCCAAATGGAAGTCGTCGGCCGTCCGGACGGCTCACAACCTTATGGCTTTCCGACCTTGCTGGAATGGATCAAACATCGCGAGCAGGCGGTTGACTTGGCCTTCAAGTTTTCCAGCGAAGAGTGCTTGGACGTGGATCGCGAGTTTTCCCAGTTCTACCATCGTCGGATCGGTTGGATTCATCTGAAAGAATTTGCGCGAGCCGCAGCCGACGCCACGCATACCCTGACATTGATGGACGCTTGTCTGAACCATGCGCCAGATCAGGAATGGGCCATGATGCACGAACAGCATCGCCCATTTGTGATTTTTCAACGAGCTCAATCGCTAGCCTTGCAACGAGTCCAAGAAGGCGGAGATCCTGCGGCCGCCATCGAAGAACTCAACCACGGAGTTAGTCAAATCCGAACGTTCTACGACACCTACGAACTCGAACAAGACTTTGACGACGACGAATTGGTGCAACGCTTGATCCACGTCCGTGAATCACTTCGCGAACGATTCGAAATTGGGCCAACGTTGGACGAGCAATTGGCCGACGCCATTTCTCAGGAAAACTTTGAACTTGCCGCGATCCTCCGTGATCAGATTCGCAACCAACAACGGTCCTAAGCGACACCTAGGCCTAGCCCAAACAGCGGTCTGACGATTTCTTGGGATTTCGCTTAAGCTTGGTCAACGTCTAAATTTAGGGTCGGATCTGGTAAAGGTGTCAGGAGTCCATTGCCAGTACGGCCCATCGGGTGCTTCGCACAATGGACTCCTGGGTCTGGTAAAGGTGTCAGGAGTCAATTGCCGGAACGGCCCTTCGGGTGCTTCGCACAATTGACTCCTGACACCTTTACCAGACCTGACACCTTTACCAGACCCTAAGTTTTGGATTTGACAAAGCACTGGTTCGGCTGCGACATATGGAATGCGTCTACTAATGTAGAAATCGCTAAGGGGTCGATCAAGCGACCCAACGTTGGGTTTGCGATTGCGTGTCGAACAATTGAGCGACGGTTGCGGTCGGGTCGTGTTGAAGGAACCACGCATCGGCGATCTGGCGAACCGTTTGCCGATAGTGATCGTGATGCGTGCATAATTCGGTCAATCGCGCTGGGATTTGTGCCAACGAATCGTAGGTCAAGCCAACGGTACCGATGGGAACGTCTTGTCCGGCGTTCATGACATCGACCAACAGTCTCTGGATCGTGGCATTTCGATCATGAAAGCCATTTTTGAGTCCCAACCGGAAGTGGGTTGCGTGGGCGGGAATGCGGAACAGAGCCATTTGCGCGGTGTTCGGATGTTGTTGACCCACCGACGAGCTATCCAATCCAATCACCTGCCGTTGCTTGTCGTAGAACAAAATTTCGATTCGGCAATAGGTACCCGCCTCTTTGGGCCAAACCCAGTGGAAACGCACACTCAAGAGCCGATGCGTCGAATCGACCAATGGATCGGGGGGCAATTCGGGCGACCAGGCGTAGGCGGGAACATCGTTGCCATCAAATGTAATTCCACCACTGCCGGTGGGAACGTTCCAAGGGGTCCAATCAAAATCGGAGTGGCTCCAGCAAACATTGGAGCTATGCTCGCGTAGAAGCTGTTGTTGGTAGTTGAATTGGTACGTGGCCAATTGGTCGGCCATCCATGTCCCTGTCGGAACCAGTGTGGGAACCCCGCTCGCCAAATACTCGCCGAAAATACCCGCGCGTCGATTCGCATAGCTGTTGGGATCGTAGGTTAACAAGCCAATTCCGGCGCGACGAATCAGTTCCTGATATTGGGGCGTCGAGAGCGGATGCGGGAGGTACTGAACTTGATGGTCGTCGGTGTCCGCCAGTCTGGTGGACTTAATCGAGAAACGTTTCTGATACCATTTGGGATTTTCTTTTCGTTGGCATACGAGGAATCCCAAGCCTGGAGCCAAGATTTGTTGATGGAGTTCCGTCCAGATCTCGTGTAGTCCCTTTTGCCCTTTCTCTGCTCGCACGCCGCCGGCAACAACGATTGGAATCCCCGTGGCGTCGGGGCTCCATAAGTTGGGGGTCGGGAAATTTTCGGACGTGCTCCGCGAGATCGCGGTTTCTGCCGCGACGAGGGAGTTTGGATTATCGTGCTGACGTGTGGTGCCTAAACGGCCGGCAAGTTTGAAGTTCGCATCCGAGGCTCGCAATAGATCTGTTTCATGGACCTCGTCGAATTCCGGAGCGATTCGCAAGGACTCCGTTTGACGCAAGCGAAAGGCGTCACTGATCGGATAGGTAAGCTCCGAAATCGGATGGGATGCCAAGCGTTGGTATTGGTCCGCAATGGCGGCCGTCGTGGCATAGTAATGGAGTTGATGCGTCGGCACGGCGTTGTCGATGTCTTCGAACAAACACCGGAGCGGATCCAGGGTGCGATATTGTTTGCGGTATTCGGGAGTTCGACCGCGGAAGGCATCGAAATGAAACTGCAAGTGCCAATGCGGAAGGTAGCTCTCGGGAGAGCCCATCCAATAGACCAAGAGCCCGGCCAACTCCAGGTCGTTGATCGTGGTGAAAAATACATGGTCGGTTGCCAAGAGACCGAGCTTGGGAAAGAGACGGGCACAATCGGTGGAGAACGTTTGAATACCGCGCGCCCGACCGCCTGAATCTTGGATTCGACTTGCGAACCGGCGAATTGATCTCAGCAGATACTGCCCTCGCTCCATGAATCGTTGCCAATTCCGAGACAGCGCCGCCAACGGCCGGCTTTGCGGGGAACTTTCAACGGGATCCTCGGCCGAATTTGAAACGCCGCGCGGCCGAATGTCGGGCGGTACCAAGATTTTGGGAGGCGCTTCCTCAAACAAGGCAGGACGGCGATGCATGGCACGTAATCCGGCCAGCAGACTGTAACGCGAATAGGTCGTTTGCCGAAAATGCGGCAGGATTCTGGCGTAATGTTGCAGTGTGGAGTGGTTCGTAAACTGCTGGTGAGCGACGACGATAACCTCGGCACCGCGCCTCGCCGCAGCCTGCGAGATTTGCAAGACGTAATCGAAATGGTGGCCTCCCAATCCTTTTAACGATTGGTCGACGATAATAAGCCGCGACAAGACCCATCCCTCCCTAGACGGTACCACCACTCCCGGGGCAGATCGTAAACAAATCAAAACAGCAACGTCAAGGCCGTTCAACGAGTGGTAGCGTCGGCCGCCAAATTCGACTCGCCAATTCTGCGAAAGTTGTATAAAACTCTCAAGTCACGGAAGCTCATGGCCGAGCTTTCGTCGCGATTGCTGTATGAGCGGTTTGGATTGCACGGATGCAAACAAATTCTCCCTCGGGAGTTAGAACTTGGTGGGCACACGGGAAAGGTGTGGCGAGGCCATGCCTTCAGCCATGTCAGGTCGTGTACGCGGCGGCGATTCTAACGCTCGTGTTTCTGGGACCGTTCGTTGACCGTGGATTTGGACAAGTTAATGAACCGTCTTATGTAACGCCGGTCCAGCCATCGTCTCAATTGGAATCGTTACTGGGATACGAGAATTCGCGGACCGCCTCTGCTAGTCGCAGCCCAAGCGGACCTCCGCGTTCGGCGACGGAAGCAAATCTGGTCGAAATACCGGCGTCGCAGATTTCTAATCATCAAGTTTATGAGCCGCCCCGACCTTCTCCCGCGTCTTCGCCAGCTTTGTCTGCGACTTGGAAGCCACAAGCAATGGCCGATCCGCCACCGTCGTCCGTGGCGACTCCTGATTTTGCAACAACTTCTTTGGGAAGCTCCGTTCCCTTGCCTGACAACGGCCGTCCTGAACGAACTTTGTCGGCGACACCCGTTGGCTTTAGTGATCATGAAATCACGAGTCGTGACCCGCTGGATCAGCGATTGCCGGGGCCTTCGCAATCCTCGGCACGTCAGGAATCCTCGGGAAACGGCCTGACACCGGGTTTTGGGCAAGGGGCCAAGAACTTGCTACAAACGGGTGTTGCGTTGGCGGTCGTGTTGGGGCTGGTGTTTGCTTTCTTGTGGCTCTTCAAACGAACGGCCCCCAAGTCCTTGTTGCCTTTGCCCATAGAGACGGTCCAGGTGTTAGGGAATGCCCCTTTGCATGGCAAGCAGCATTTGCGGTTGATTCGGCTTGGGCAGCGAGTCTTGTTGCTGGCGGTTTCTGAAACGACTTCGCAAACCCTGGCGGAAGTGACGGATCCGGATGAGGTCCGATATCTGTTAGAGATGTGTCAGCGGAAGAACTCCCGCGACGAGTCGCAAACGTTTGAAGCAATTCTTCGCGAAGGTCGACGCGAGCGTGCAACCGGTTTCCTGGGATCGCAGCAGGAGCAAATCGCTCAATCGTTGGGGACGCGAGGAAGTCGGGATACGGCACCGGACCCGCGCGAGACCACCAAGCGTTCGGCAGCGCGGCCTGTTTCCAATCACTTTTTTGAAGCTTGAATGGTGCACGGTCGATGAACATGATTTCTCGGATCGCGATGAACCGACAACTGCTTAGAAGCTTCTGGATCGTCTGCTTGGTTCTTGGTGGACTGGCAGTGGCAGGCTCGCCAGTTATTGCACAAACAAGTCTGCCCAGTTTCTTGCCAGGTTTGCCCGAGGAACCAACGACTCCCATCGAAATGCCGGGCGCCAACGAACCCATTAGCGGCGGATTGAGCGAAGGGGAGCTCAGTGATTTTTTTAACGCGGGACCGAAGGAATGGGCCAGTCCCCGCGGAGTATCGTCCAGCATCCAAGTGATGTTGTTGCTGACCGTGCTGACGTTGGCTCCCTCCATTTTATTAATGACCACTTGCTTTGTGCGAATCATCGTCGTGTTGGGTTTGCTGAGACAAGCGATTGGGGCACAGCAATTGCCGCCTTCCCAAGTCATTACCTCGCTGTCTATCTTCATGACCGTGTTGGTGATGGCTCCCGTTTGGCAAGACATCAAAGACCAAGCGGTATTGCCGTATATCAATCAGGATGGGACTCCGATTGGATTGGAAGAGGCATTGGATCGAGGGGTTCAACCATTGAAGCGATTCATGAGTCGACAGATTTCGTTGGCTGAGAACGTCGACGACATTTGGTTGTTCTTTCGCCACTTGCCACCGGAAGAGCAGCAGCAAATCCCCCAGACTTGGAACGACGTTCCGCTAAAAGTGTTGTTGCCCGCCTTCATGATTAGCGAGTTGAAAGTCGCGTTCTTGATTGGATTTCAGATTTATCTGCCGTTTCTGGTTATCGATTTGGTCATTTCCAGTTTGACAATATCGATGGGCATGATGATGTTGCCACCTGTGATTATAAGCCTACCCTTCAAGTTGATTCTGTTCGTGTTGGTCGATGGGTGGCATTTGGTGGTGGGCATGTTGATGGAGAGTTTTGCTCCTTATTCGTAGCAAGGATTGATACATGGATGCCCCTGGTGTAATTGACATGACCCGCGATGCGATCGTGGTTTCTGTTTTGGTTTCGGCCCCGGTTCTGATCGTGGGAGTCCTGGTTGGTTTACTCATTGGTTTGATTCAAGCGATTACTCAAGTGCAAGACCAAACCGTCTCGTTTGTACCCAAGTTGTTGGCGATGGTTTTGGCGCTGACGTTTTGCTTGCCTTGGGCCGTTGAATACATGAGTGATTACTGTGAACGTTGCTTTGGCGAGCCGCCGATTTACCGGTACAACCAACCATGACGATGGAAACAGCGACCCATTGGATGTTGTTGTTCTCCTTGGTGTTAACCCGGGTCGCAGGGTTGATGTTGGCCGCACCGTTTTTTGCAGCGCTAACGATTCCAGTCAAAATACGTGCCTTGTTGACCATCGCGGTTTCGGCGCTCATCACGCCGATGCAAAATCACGTCTCGCTCCCGACGGGAATTTCCTTTTCTGGGATGGTTCCACTGTTGGGCGAAGAATTGATTGTCGGGGTTTGTTTGGGGCTGGGGGCACAATTGATGTTCGCGGCGGCGCAAGTTGCGGGTCAATTGGCGGGTCAATTGGGCGGGATGCAGATGGCCGATACTCTGAACCCCACCTCTGGTACGAACGCACCGCTGTTTGCCCAGTTATTGGATCTAACCACGTTAGGCATCTTTGTTGTATTGGGTGGGCCTGGGCAATTGCTCTCCGCACTGTTGGTGACCTTTCAGCGTGTGCCACCCGGACAAGCCGAGATTCCGATTTACTTCGTCCACTATTATGTGGCCCTGCTGGCTTCGGGCTTCGAACTTGGAATTCGCATGGGAGCGCCCATGATGTTGGCGTTGTGTTTATCGATGGTGCTCTTAGGATTGATGGGACGGGTCTTGCCGCAGTTGAATGTTTTGCAAGTTGGCTTCAATCTGAACGCCGCCGTGATGATGATTTCGTTGTTGCTAAGTCTGCAAGCCGGCTTTTGGGCTGTGGCCGATCAGTTCGATGTACAGATTCAATTCTTGATCGAAGGGTCCGTCCAGGGGAACCATCCGGTGGAACCCGAAAATCTAGCCCCGTTGCTGGAGCCCTAAACAATGGCTGAGCAATTTGGGGAAAAGGTCCACGAAGCGACCGAGCATCGGTTGCATGAAGCGCAGAAAGAAGGGCAGGTTCCGAAGAGTAGCGACTTGTCCTCCGCTATTGTATTGGTAATCGCCACCGGGCTGTTGTTGTTTGCCGGTGAGTCGGGTATCCAAGCGGTGGCTCCCTATCTCACAGAACATTTGGGTGGTGAAGCTTGGGTTGCGACCAACTCGGAACAGGTCTTGAATCACTGGGTTCGTTTGGTGTGGATTGTGTTGTGGGTGACGGTGCCCGTAAGTCTCATCTTGGCGGTCAGTTCCATTGCCTCGCAGATCTCACAAACGGGTTTCCTGTTCTTGCCGAAGAAGTTGAGTCCGGACTGGAATCGGGTCGATCCGATCGCGGGGTTCGGACGACTGTTTTCTTTGCAGAGCGCGGCTCGTGTGAGTTTCGGTTTGTTCAAGATCTTGTTGGTGATCATTGTGGCGGGCGCTTCGCTTTGGGGGGAATCTGAAGAGTTTCTGGACATGATTGGCTGGACCGTTCCCGAGATTGGTGTGTATACGGTACAAACGGTGTTGGGGACGAGTTTCAAAGTTGCGATTGCATTGTTGATCTTGGCGCTCGCGGACTACGGGTTTCAGTTTTGGAAGACCCATCAAGACTTGCGAATGACCGAGCAAGAGGTTCGCGAAGAGCTCAAGCACTTGATCGGTGATCCACAGATCATTCGTCGACGACGGCAAGTCCAACAGCAAATGGCCCGCAGTCGCATCACCAACAATGTTCGACACGCCGATGCGATCATTACAAACCCCACGGAATTGGCGATAGCGATCAAGTACGATCCGGCAAAGATGCCCGCTCCGATTGTCGTCGCCAAAGGAGCGGGAACGATGGCCCAGCGAATTCGACGCCTGGCGTTGGAGCATCACATCCCGATCGTGGAACGAAAAGAACTGGCTCAGGCTCTTTATCGCGACGTGGACATCAATCAAGAGGTTCCGGTCGATCAATACAATGCCGTGGCCGAAGTCTTACGGTATGTGTATCAGCTCCAAGGCAAGTCGCTCCCCAAAATGCCTCAGAGAAAGGCCGGGTAATTTCGGGCGGAAAACGGCCGATTCGGCAGGAATGGTCCGGGAATGTTCTTGCCCCAACGCGTGTTTGACGCCATGATTTCGTTAGAACCGATTCGACTGTTACGACCTGCGTGGACGCCCCATTCCGATCTTGGGAGTGTGGGCAGGCCTCCTTCTTTATCTATATTCCCTAAATCGTTGACAACTTTTTGATTGCCTAATTATACTTCGAGAGTAAACTGTATCGTTCCTACTCCCTTTGGCGGCGGCAATCGAACGAAAATCTTCCCCTCGGGGTTGGTTTGTTCGTGGCCCATTCGGGTTGACCGATCACCTCCAACGCTCATTGGCTTGTGCGAAACTTTCGCAGACCAGACCTAAGAAGGAAAGCTGACTATGAACCTACTGGGCAAGATTCTGACCTTTTTGATTCTCTTGACCAGCGTGGCTTTCTGTGTGGTAGCCGTTATTGTGGTGGCATCACACCAAAGCTGGAAGGAAACCGCCGAGGCCAATCGAAAGACTGCCGAAGATTTCCGCCGCCGTTTCCAGAATGCAGAAGAGCAAGTCGCGGCTTTGCGTGGCCAGAACGAGAAAGCCAGTGTTGCACGGGCTCAGGCGATTGCCTACCTGAATAGCCAATTGGCGGTTGAACGTGAACGATTCAATGCCCAGATTTTGCAAGTCCAGAACCTAAGTTCGCAATTGAATGAATCGGTTGCTGCATTGCAAAATGCTGAAAAGCGTTTGTCCGAACAAGATCAAGAAATCAAGACGGTTAGTGAGCAGAACCGAGGGATGGCCAGTGAGTTGGCGACCCAGACCCAACGAGTTGCGGTGATTCTGTCGCAAGTTGAAGCCGCGGAAGTCAAGAAGGGTCAATTGGCAGCTCAGTTGCAGCAGATGACGGCTGAATTCAACGATCTGAAGAAGGTTGCGGATGTTGTCGGAATCGACAAGAACACCCTGTGGGCCCAAATTCCACCAGACTTGAGCGGCCGAGTGACCGGGATTAGTGCGAATCAAAATGATGTATTCGCCGTTAGCTTGGGAATGGATGATGGGTTGCGTGAAGGCCACACAATTGACGTGGTACGCAACGGTCGTCACATTGGTACTGCCACGGTGGTGACCAGCAAGCCCAACAATGCAACGGCGAAGTTTGTTGATGGTATGCGAAACGCGTTGCCACAAGTGGGTGACGAAGTGACGACCGTGTTGGCCAAGCGGCTAAATACTTCGGTTCCAGTGAACAACTAGTCGCGGGTCAAGCTTGGGGCAGTTTTTTCGTTACGCTTTGATTGTCGGTCCACACGGTGAATGAATATTAGGCGATGAACATGAAACAAGACGTTAATGTCTACACCATGATGTTATTGGCCTCCTTTGTGGCGCTGCTGATTGGTTGCATCGCGCTGGCCGTCGAAATGGGCCGTTATCCGTTTCCGACCCCTTGGAACTCGAAGTCGCAGCGGGCCGCAACGACGGCCATGGTGATTCCTGGGCCGACGGATACATGGCAAACCAGTCCGTGGCAGCTGACGAATATTGACAAACTGAGCTAGAGACCTGCCGGTAACGGCAGCGGGGCCACTCGTCGATTCGCGACTTAGACTTTATCCTCAAACGGATCAGGTCCTCTCTGATTGTGCATTTTTGTTCTCGAGCGTGCCTGCTTTTTTGTTGGTCAGGCCACTTTTGGGACTGCGGCTGGGACTTTCTTTGCTGAATGCCCATGAGAGTTTTCTGGGCTCAGGTCGTCGCGAAACCCGTGACTTTAGGTTTGCCAGCACTTCTTGACCGCGTCTAGTTTCGCTCGGCTCGTCGCCATCGCGACCGTTTCTGGTTTGCTCGCGGGCCCGGTCAACCTTCCCTTGAGGGATTTGGTTGGTTGCGCCTACAATAGGGGGTTCCCTCAAGTCGTGACCGGTCATGGTCGTGAGTCGTTTTACGATCCAAC
>JAEUIP010000200.1 GCA_016795075.1 Planctomycetaceae bacterium
AACGCCATTGATGTAGTAAAGATGTCCACCAGCGATGATTGGCGAGGCGTAATCCAACGACCCCATCATGCCACCACCGCGCGGAGCCGCGCCTTCCAATCGATCTTGCGAACTTCTTTCACCCGTCTTCGGATCGATCGTATTCAACATGCCGTTCGCAAACAAATACAACTTTCCATCGTACATGATGGGTGAACCAAAGCGATCGGTATCACGGCCCGTCCAAACGACATTGGATTCCGAGACTTCACCTTTGCCCCCAACTTTGACCGCAGCACTTCCACCACCGCGACCTGTGAAACTGAAGGCAACGCCATCATTCACAATAACGCTCGAGTTTGCTTGTTCGGCATTGTTGACTGCCGCAAACCATCGTAATTTTCCAGTGGCCGGGTCCAAGCCCCAAACTTCCTTCGGGACACCCAAGACCATCTCTTTGGCACCGCCCTCCAGCGAAACAAACGTCGGCGTGCCCCAAGTTCCGTCCAACGCCGCCGCTTCTTGACGCCAAACTTCTTTGCCGGTCGCGGCGTCAAAACCGATGATCGATTGACTTTCCGCGGCAGCGACGACAATCAACAGGCCATCGTGCAGCACGGGACTAGCGGAAGACCCCCAGGCCCAAGGGTCCGTTTCCGTTCCAACGGTCGCTTGCCACTTTTGTTCACCATCTAGATCAAACGCGTACACGCCGCCTTTGCCGAAAAACACATAAACATGCTTGCCGTCCGACACAGGTGTATGGGAAGCATAACCGTGAGCTGGAACACCAGCTCCCGTGTACGGATCCTCAGGCGTGGTCGCCGGAAAGTCTTTTTGCCACAGCTTCGCACCCGATTGCAAATCAACGCACACGAGATGTCGGACAAGGTTCTTGATATCCCCAGGGTTTTCGCGATCGAGTCCATAACCCGAATAACAGGTGACAAAAACTTTGGAGCCCACAACGATAGGACTTGAAACTCCGCTACCTGGAAGATCCAACTTCCAAGCGATGTTGGCGTTGGGCGACCACTTGGTCGGGAACGAAGTCGCTTCTTGACTAATCCCCGAACCATCGGGACCGCGGAAGCGGGACCAATCATCCGCCAATGCCCAATCACTTGTACACAATACCATCCCGGTCAACAGACCAAATCGTTTCATCCATCCGAGTCGTTTCATTGCATCACCTTTGGGGTAGAGAAGCTCCCAAGCTCGATCGTGGCAGCGAGAATTCGGTGCATCTGAGGAGCCAGCCGCTGCTGATCCTAAGGGCGGCGTTATTGGGAATCAAGTCGGTCCCAGTAAAAACGGGCGGATTTTGAGACGCGGAAAACCCGTTTCCTGATTGTGTATTTATGTATCAAGTAGTTCGATTCGAGGCCAACCGGAATGCCAAACTGACGAGCCAGGAGCACCAAGCGGATAGCAACGAATTCGACGGTACAAAAAAAGACCCGCCGCACCGGATGACCAGTGGGCGGGAACATGCTGGAGCGAGCCTCAACTTAGGTATTGCCCGCTATTCGGCGGGACTATATCCAGCCAGGTGCGTGTTGGTCTGCGCGTACTCGGCCAACTTGGACTTGTAATCAACATCCGGGGAAACGCGGAAGCTGCATTTCCGAGCCTGGATGTCGGTGCTAATTTCGATGGCAGTTTCAATCTTTTCCAAATCGCGTCGGACCGACGCGGCGCAGCCACCTCAGGTCATATTCGGAACGTCTAGCGACACCAGTACATACTTCGAAGTATCGCCGGTCGCTTGCGTCGCTGACTGCTTACCTTCGTCGGGCACAGTGGCCGTCGCAGTAGCCGCCTTATCTCCAGTTTTCTTTTCAATCGGTGGGATTTTTCCGTTGCCACACCCCAACAGGGCGGAAACGAGACTGACGCAAATCAGCCAATGAATTGCATGTCGCATGGGACATTTCCTTTCGTAACATTTACACGTTTATTGAAACCTATGCCACAGGTCAGCACAGACCTTGAGGAGGGCAACTCCAGCTTTTTCCTCGCCCATTCCAGACCGTGACGACCTACACTTTCATGGTCGAACATTCGGCGGCCCTCGTCAAGTCAAAATGGCAATTCTCGCGAAATTCGCGAATTTTTCGTTCGTTTTCCGATTCACGCTCTTGGAATAGGGCCGGCCAAGTTGTTTTGGTATCCTAGGACCGATGACCAGTCGCTCGATGCATCAAATCATTGTCTTCGACGTGGCAGGTCGAATAACTTGGGCCCGGCTAAGTCGGCTATCAAGATCCCCCCATTTACCCTTTTGACAGAAAGTCCATTGTGTCGCTCGACGAGACTGCTCAAAAATACTTGCGGGAAGCCATTCGCCTGTCCATCGAAAATGTGGAATCGGGACGCGGAGGTCCGTTTGGCGCGGTGGTGGTCTACCAAAACGAAATCATCGGACGAGGGAGCAATCTGGTGACCACCACAAATGATCCGACCGCCCACGCCGAGGTCGTCGCGATTCGAAACGCCTGTCAACATCGCCAGCACTTTTCGCTGGATGACTGCGTGATCTATACAAGCTGCGAACCTTGTCCCCTGTGCCTGGCGGCGATTTATTGGGCTCGGATGGCGAAGATCGTGTTCGCGGCGACGTGTGATGACGCGGCGGCAGCAGGCTTCGACGATCGCGTCTTTTATGACGAACTGGCCAAGCCGATCCACGCCCGACAAATCCTCGCCATTCAGTCCCTGCGCGATGAGGCGGCACTCGCCTTTTCAGCTTGGAGCCGAAAGGTCGGCAGAATCGACTATTGAACCAATCCGCACCGTCGTCGCGCCATCAGATGCGTGTGGGACTAGAACAGAAGGCAACAAAGTGATCAAAGAGGATTAATTACCTCCGCCCAAGATCGTCAACCCAGGACCAATACGAACGTCTTTCTCAAGCCGAGCATCTTCTTCCGACATGATTACGATAAGCACGCGATTCGTATCGGCAACACAACCGAAGCGAGGCAAAACCGATCTCAGCTATTCTTTGCTTCCTCTGTTTCCTTCTGTTCAATTTCTTCCGACGCCTGCCCCAAGGACAACACACTTCCGTAGGTTCGTTGACGAGAAGACTTCCTTAGCGAGCCAACTTCTTTAGCTCGCGTTCGATTTGAGTGAGACTCAAGCCTCGTTCAACAACCTTCCCTTCGCGATCGATCATGATCATGGTGGGCAGAGCAATCACACCCAATTGGGCGGCCAACGGGCTTCCCTCCAATCCACCTTCTTCGTACAGGTGAATCCAAGGCAATTGGTTTTCTTTCAGGTACTTCTCAACGTCCGCTTTGGCTTCGTCGACACTCACGCTAACAATTTCGAATCCGTCTTTACCGTACTTCGCATGGAGGCTTTGCAGATCAGGGAACTCGGCCTTGCATGGCTCGCACCAAGTGGCCCAGAAGTGAATGACCACCGTTTTCCCCTTTAATTTCTCAAGCGAAAACGGCTGGCCAGCCAGCGTCGAGCCTTGAAAGGTGATCGGCTTGCCGACGCTCGTCAATCGGATAACGGCTCCTTTGGCTCGCGAGGCCAATGGAGCATCTGGGTAATCGGTGACGATCTTGCGATAGACGGCGGTGGCTGCTTCCACATCGCCAAGGTAATCATCGATATTCGCCAGTTGGAACATGGCCTCCGCCGCCAACAAACTGTCAGGATACTTGGCCACAAAATCTTTCAACTTGTTCTGCCATTGATCTTGGACGGCATCGATGTTCTCGGAGTCACCAGCGGAATGGCTATACCAGGCATTCAAATGGCGGAATTCGGCGTAGGCCAAAAGATCGGCATCAAAACTAGCGGCTCGCATTTCCGTGATTTGCTTTTCCAGTTGCTCCAAGCCAGTAGGAAATTCATCCATTTGGTAGGCAGAGGTAACGACGTCAACGTATTGACGTAACCATGGTTCCCGTTCGGCGCCTTGAGCTGCCAGGACCACTTTCCACAACGCTTGAGCCCGTCGTTGGTGCAGCACGGCGAGTGCTGGCCCCGTCCGGGTCCCAATGGCTTCGCGCAGTGTTTCTTCAGCCGATTGGTAGGCGGCCAAGACGTCTGGAGCAATCCCTTCCGACGACAAATTCGCGGAGGCAGTTGCAGTGGTCCCGGTGGCTTCACCTTGGAAAAACACGCCGCCCACGGTCGCGGCCGTGGCCTCGCCCGCTAGAACTGGAAAATCGACCATCCGCCATGCATCGCCGACATTCAGCAACGAACCGACCAAGAGTTGTTGAGATTTATCGCCCACCTCCAAAATAGCCGACGCGTGATCGTGGACCTCGATAACTTGCTCCGTACTTCCCGCCGCACTACTGGCTCCACCTAAAATCGCACCGGGCACCGAGGCACTAAAGTGCAGCCACTTCACATTCGTCGGCCAATTGGTTTTTTCTGCTTCATTGTCAATCCGCTGAATCGTCTGTTGGACTCGCTCTTTGATCCTCCGCGCTAGGCCCGCGTCGAGATTTAGCGAGTCAAGCTCTTCTTGAGACAGCAGCAACGGCTTGAGGCGAGCCGGAGCGTTCGCGTTAATCGCTTCACTAACTACTTGCGAAACCTCCTGCGCGGAAATCCGTTCCCAGCGATCGATCGTCAAATCCTGATCCGAGTCGATTCCAATGCGAGCCCCACTGGGCCCCAACCATTGAAATCGATCGGGTTTCCCATCGGCGTCGGTGTCCACATCCCGATAAACTTCAAACCCGCTGGAGTAGTAGGCCCAGGTATCGATTTTGCGATTCCCAGACGAGTCCACAAACCGGCGTAAAAGCCGGTTTTCCGAGTCTCTGACGACGAACCCCGTCTGCCCAATGGTGCTAGCGTTTTCCAATCGAACCGATTCGATTTGTTCGGCAGTTGGCAGATCAAACTCGATCCCCTTTTGCGTGGGTCGATACGCGAGTGCTTGCTTGAGTTTATCGGCATCTTGCCCCGACACCGTTTCCATGGACCAAGAGTTGAAGCCGATGACAGCCGCCAATGTGAAGCAAAATTGCGTCCCGAGTTTCAACATATGCAATCAACCTTTCTGCAGCCCAAATCGAATAATCGTCTGTGAAAAGTGGCTGGACTTGACCAGTTCGCAACTAGCTAGCACAGAGCCACCTTGCTGCCCCTCCCGTCGACTATAGCAAAACCCGATTCCGGTGCAAAACCCAATTCCCAGGCAAATCTCTGGCTTAATTGACTGCGAAATAGAAATAGATCCCGAGAACGAACAACACCAACGCGGCACCAACGTAGGGTGCCAGTTTCCAAGGCGTCAGATCAACCGCTCCCACATCATGTTGCTCGTAGGGCTTCGACCTTCGCAGGAGCGAGCCACCTAACCCGACCTGCAGAATCACCAAAGCCAAAAATACCACGCCCATGAAATGGTAGCCCGAACCAAACCAATTCACGACCCAGCCGGGGTCCAGGTTGCCTTCCGCATCCTCGGCCGACCAAGTCGCAAACGTTCCAACGCTCATCGCGGCCAATCCCACAAAGAACGTAATCAACGCCGAACGACCATCGGCCCACTTGTGGAACAACCCGACCATCATGATGGCCAGCAAGGGAATAAAATAAACGCCGTTGAGCTTTTGAAAGAAGCCAAACACGCTGTCTTGCCCGTGAAAAATCAACGGCGCGGCGACGACGGCCAGAACTCCAACTAACAAACTGCAGGCTTGCCCGGAAAACACAACCTCTTTCATCGAAGCCGTAGGCCGCAAGAATCGTTTGTAAACATCCAACGAAAACAGGGTCGCAGCCGAATTAAGCACCGAATTAAACGTCGACAAAATCGCACCGACCACCACCGCCGCAAAAAAGCCAATAAGCCATTCCGGCAGCACTTTACTAACCAAGGCTCCATAGGACTTGTTGGCATCGCCGCCGACCTTCGCTGCAAACTCCGGGTCCTGTGTTACCAAGTAAGCCGCGATAATGCCCGGCAAGACCAAAGCAAACGGGGCCAAAATCTTGAAAAATGCGGCGATCAACACGCCTTTTTGTCCTTCCGCCAAGTTTTTGGCTGCGAACGCGCGTTGAATGATTTGCTGGTTGCTGCACCAATAAAAGAAATTCAACAATAACACGCCACTAAACAAGGTGGGCCAATGCACGTCCTCGCCCGATTTGCCCAATGACTTGAAGGCGTCCGGGTTCTGTTGCTTGATCTTGGCCACCACCGAAAACACCGTATCATCCGGACCCATAATCGCCTGCCACGAAAGAACTGTGATCAATAGTCCGCCAATCAACAACCCAACGCCGTTGAACGTATCGGACACTGCCACAGCTTTCAGCCCGCCAAAAATGGCATAAGCGCCGCCGACCGCTGCAACAAATATGATCACGGTCCATATCACCGTCAGTTCGGAAGTTTGCTCGGGAAAATACGTCGCGAGATCCAACATTCCAATCAGTCCCGTCGCGCCGGTGTACAACGTAAATGGCAACAACACCAACATGTACGCCACGATAAACAAGATCGCCGTCGCGGTTCGGACGGCTCCCCCATAGCGATCCTCGAAGAACTGGGGGATCGTCGCAATTCCGGCTTTCAAATAGCGCGGCAAAAAGAACAACGCCAACACGACCAACGAACACCCGGCAATCACTTCCCAGGCCATCACCGACAGGCCTTCCTTAAATGCTCCGGCGTTCAAACCGATCAATTGCTCGGTCGACAAATTCGTCAGCAACAACGAACCCGCAATAAACGCACCGGTCAGACTGCGCCCCGCCAGAAAAAAGTCCGTGTCGGTTTCGTTCTTGGAGCCACGAACGGTCCACCAAGTCAGAACGGCAACCAAGATGGTGAAAAACAAGAACGTCGCAATCGTAAAGGCCACAAGGGACTCCCAAGGTGTTGTAGAAAATTATTCGGACTTTAACATCGAGGCAAAGACGATTCTCGCCCGCGCTGACATCTCGGCTCTAACCCATTACCGCTGAGTAAATTTGGTTGAGCGGGCACAAGTGTACCGGCTTTAGGCGACACACCCGCGTTTGCGAAAACCGTTATGTTAACAACGCGGGATTGGGGTCGAATCCCTTACGCAGCGGTTACGAAAGCGATTGTATTCGGCCCACTTGTATTCGGCCCACGTGTGTTCGGCCCACGTGTGTTCGGCCCACGTGTGTTCGGCCCACGTGTGTTCGGCCCGCTTGTATTCAGCCCACTAACGCGTCGAAAAGCGAAACACGGTTTGCGTCTGATACGTTTGACCTGGTTTCAGAATGGTCGACGGAAACTTCGGTTGGTTCGGGCTGTCCGGAAAGTGCTGCGTCTCCAGACAGAATCCACCGCGATGAACATAGGGTTGGCCTGATTTGCCTTTCAGTCGACCATCCAAGAAATTGCCGCAATAAAATTGAATTCCCGGTTCGGTCGTGGTAATTGTCAACACGCGGCCGGTCGTGGGTTCATAAACTTCGGCTGCTGGCCGCAGGGGACTTTGAGTGCTTTCATACAACACCCAGTTGTGATCAAAACCACCGCCGAATCGCAGTTGTTCGTTTTCCTGTCCGATATCGCGACCGATGGGTTTTGCTTTGCGAAAATCAAATGGCGTGCCGGCAACCGGGGCAATTTCTCCGGTGGGAATCAGCGTTTCGTTAACTGGTGTGTAGTGGGAGGCATGCAAGGTGAGCTCGTGTCCCAAGATGTCTCCGTTACCTTCGCCCTTCAAGTTGAAGTACGTGTGCTGGGTAAGATTGACGGGAGTGGCCTTATCGGTGGTCGCATGATAGTCGACCAATAGTTGGTTCTTGTCGTCCAAGGTGTAGGTGACTTGGACTTGCAGGTTGCCGGGGTAACCTTCCTCACGGTCCTTGGCCAGATACTTCAAAATGACTTGCTGTCCGCTGGCCCCAACTTTCGTTTCCGCATCCCAAACCACCTTGTCGAAACCAATCACACCACCATGCAATGCATTGGGACCGTTGTTCGTGGCCAACTTGTATTCTTCGCCATCAATCGTGAATTTACCCAAGGCAATGCGATTGCCATAGCGACCCACGATGGCTCCGAAGTACGGCTTGTCCACTGCGTTGATGTAACCCGACACATCGTTGTAGCCCAAGGCAATATCGCCCAACTTCCCGTCGCGGTCGGGAACCACGATCGACGTGATGATCGCGCCGAAGTTGGTCACATGAACTTCCACGCCGTTCTTATTCTTGAGCTTGTACAGCTTGATCGACGAGAAATCTTCCACCGAAATTTCGTCCTCGGCTTTGACACTTGGAGCCAAAAAGTTGACTGCCAACAGCAACACACTTAACCCCGTCATCGACCAAACCAACATCTGACGCATTGTTCGAACTTCCCAAAGAGCCACCAACCCACTCGCTTGTCCCCAAGGCGGCATTATCGCTAAAACTCACCTGGCCAGCAACCGCTAGGAACGTCGGTTGTCGATCACGCGTGCAACCCCAGACCCCATACACTGCCGAAACACTCGTTCAAGTCGACTACCGAATCGGCCAAGGATCCAGCAAAAAGTGCCGGAGCCCGACTTCGCCATTGGCATGCACACCGACCAAGATCGCGCCGGTTTCGTCGGTAATCCAGGGGGTTGTTCCGGCGCTCTTGTAGTCCTGGAGCGTCTCCTTCGAGATCCGACGTTGCAGTCCGGAAAAAATCGCGTGTTCGGCATTTGCCCAACGGGCGACTGCCTGCGGTTGGCTCTGCCGACTGCCATGATGGGGGACTTGGATCACGTCGTAATCACCCAACTCACTCGACAACAGAGCGTCCAGGCCAGCGCCTTCCACGTCGGCCGTCAGCAGAATTCGCCTCGCCCCATACTCCACAGCCAACACCAGGCTATTGGAATTGTCGCCATCGTCAAACCCTTCTCTCGGAGGCAAGAGAACGCGAACCGTGAGCCCCTCTTCTTGCCACAACACTTGGCCGGCATGGATGGTCCGCAGCGGTGTCTTCTCCCGCTTCAAGTACTCGGCGAGCAACCGAACGTACGGCGATTCATCCTTCAGCATGTCGGCTGGACTGACGAACTCGCGAATCGAAAACCGCCGCAGCAGTTCCGGCACTCCGTTGTAATGATCCAAATCCGCGTGCGAGACCACCAACTGGTCGATTCGCAAAATGCCATGCGCGAACAAGACGCCACTGACCCGCTGGCCTGCGGCTCGGGCCGAAGGAAAACTACCCGCATCAAACAAAATCACATGATTCTTCGGAGTCCGAATCAACACCGAACTTCCGTGCCCCACATCCATAAACGTGAGCGTCAACTTTGGACCCGGCGGCAGCGCCAAAGCCGTTCGATCTGGATGGTTTGGCCACGGCCAAACGTAAGCACTGACACAAAGAACGGCACAACCCCCAATCGCAACCCGGCGAGTAATCCCTGTGTCCCACAACAAAATCAACCACCAGAGATACCAAATCACGATCCAACCCCAGCCGGGCGAAGTGACCCAGATATAACTGCCCGGCAGTTGGTAAGACAATTCGACAATCCCACTCATCCATTCCAAAGAAGTGCCGCAGACCCACCCCAAACCACTCGCCAACGAATCCGAGAATGGCGAGAAAACCAACACGCCAAACCCGCTCAACAAAGCCAAGGTCATCGGCAATATGACCAACGGATTGATCAACAAGCCGATCCACGCGACCAAATTGAAATAGTGCATGACCAACGGCAAGCCCGCGACAAACACGGCCAACCCCAGCCAATACACATCGCGAACATTTCGCAGCAAGGCCAAGCCGTTGCGGCGAACCGTCGAATATCGAGACTCTTTGAGTTCCTGCAACGGTGAGGGGACCTGCCGCGAGCGATGTTGAACAAACACCAAAATGCCAGCGACCGCCAAGAACGACAACTGTGTTCCGGCCTCCGCTAATTGATGCGGTTGAATGGCAAACACCACGATCAGGGCGACCGCCAACGAATTAAAAGACAAGGCTCGTCGGCCGACCAAGGTTGCGGCACACATGATCGTCGTCAGAACCGCGGCTCGCACAATGGGCGGACGAAACTCGACCAACCACGCATAAAACAGCACCAAGGCAATCGTCGCCACCAACACCGGTCGCTGGGGCACAAAGCTCCAGCGACTCCACCAAAGAAGGGCTCCCGCCAGAATCCCCAAATGCAAGCCCGAGATCGCCAAGACATGCACCGTTCCGGTGGCAGCATACTGCTGACGAATATCCTGGTCCAACATCGAACGATCGCCCAGCAAGATGGCGGCTGCGACGGGATATTGCTCGTCCGACAAATGACGCCGCAATTGAACTTTGAAGTGATGACGCAAACGATCGCCCAGTGAAGTCCAATCGG
>JAEUIP010000201.1 GCA_016795075.1 Planctomycetaceae bacterium
GGCCCTGCGGGTGCTTTGCACAATTGACTCCTGACACCTTTACCAGACCCCCATTTTTAGCTGTGACAAAGCACTAGATTCCCGGACGAGAGCAATTATACGAACTCATTCGTAGTTTGTCAACGAAAGTTTTCGTAGATTCACGGGCACCGGAGTCTCATACAGGCACAAAACGTAAGGAGAGGCAAATTTCGTATTCTGAGTGACTTCGAGCTTACTGCCGGGATTGAACGCGCCCGTGCGTTGCCGCGCTCAGGACTCGGCCACTTAGGTGGATTCATCGACCCACGCATCTCATCGAGGCACCAAAAGAAAGATCAAGGCATCCGCAACCGAGTCTGATCGGTTCAACACCTAAACTTGCCAACCATTGGCTCAAACGCTCAAGCGTTTGACGACCAACGAGATATTCTGCCCGCCGAAGCCAAAACTATTACTCAAAGCCACATCACATTTGGCTGGTCGGGCGACGTTCGGAATGTAGTCCAAATCACAGAGCGGGTCAGGATTTTCGTAGTTGATGGTCGGCGGCAGAATTTGGTCACGAATTGCCATCAAACATACGATGGCCTCGGTAACGCCAGCGGCGGCAATCAAGTGCCCCATCATGCTCTTGGTGCTACTGACGGGAGCAGGCGACGCGCAACTACTGAAGACTTCACGACAGGCCTTGGACTCCACCTTGTCGTTAACCGTTGTCGATGTCCCATGAGCGTTGACGTAGTCGATGTCGCTGGGCTGAAGCCCCGCATCAGCGATCGCCATGTTCATGCAAGCAATCGCTCCGCGGCCCTCCGGATGAATATCGGTAATCCGATACGCATCCGCGGTGGAACCATAACCGGCAATTTCGCCATAGATTTTCGCGCCTCGCGCTAAGGCATGCTCCAACTCTTCCAAAACGATCATGCCGGCGCCTTCACCGATCACAAATCCGTCGCGCAGGCGATCAAATGGGCGACTGGCCTTCGTCGGGTCCGCGTTATTGGTTGACAGCGCGGTCAACAAATTAAAACCCGTCACGCCAAAAGGGTGAATCATGCTATGGGTACCACCCGCCAACATCACATCGGCCTGGTCCCGTCGAATAATCTCCGTGGCCTCGCCGATCGCCTGACTGCTGGCCGCACACGCCGTCAAACAATTGACGTTCGGTCCTTGAGCGTTGAACATCGCGGCTAAATGTCCAACCGGCATGTTCGGTTCCTGCTCCAGTTCTTGAATGGGATTGACGACGCGAACCCCTGTCTCGACATATCGCGAGAGGTCCAAGGTCCCCTCGGGCGTGATACTGGCGGCGATCATCGTCGCGAAAGTTTGGAAATCTTGATTGCCTTCTCCGCTTCCCAGGTAAACACCGAACCGCATGGGATCGCTAATCGCGGCCAGTACACCGGAATCATTTATCGCTTGATGAGCAGCACCCGCAGCAAACTTGGTATGCCGACCTCGAAACTTCCATACCTCGGGGTCAACGCCAATACTGGCGACATCCCAATTGCGAATTTCGGCCGCAATTTTCGTCGGAAAACGAGTCGCATCGAACAGCGAAATTTCGCCAACGCCACTCGCCCCTTGCTTGAGCTTGTTCCACATCGTATCAACGTCATGCCCCAGCGGATTGATCACGCCCATGCCGGTCACCACAACGCGACGTTTGGTTCGAGAAATCATAAGATCCTTCAGGCAATGAAACGAAATGCTAGGGACAGTTGACACTCAGGAAGGCTTGCTCGGCTGCCAACAGATGCTCTGGAATCACCACAGGGGTGCCGTCCGGATTCTTCGCCACGTCGAACAAACGCATGCTGCGGAGCATCCGCAAGAATTCATGCGGTTGAAACAACTCGACCTTTTCGAATTCCGGACCGCTCAAAGTCGCGAAGACCAATTCGACCGCTCCCAAGGGTTCGTCGTTGAGCAAGATCGTGCCTTCGGCAATGGCTCCGTCGGCCTGCTGGCTCAAAAACCGAACTTGATACGTCAGTCGATCACCGGGGCGAGCGAGCCTTTCGAACGAAGCACGCCCAACTTTCGCCAACACCACGCGTGCTTTGAAATCGCTCATTTGCCCGAGCAGTAGACCGCCGGTTTGAGCCAATCCCTCGATCATCAACGGTGGCGGCATGTAGGGCCACGTCTGGTTGTAATCGTCCAGATGCTCTTCGGACAAGCTCACATTCTTGACCGTTCGCGCGGATTGACCACTAACGAACTCTTCAAAACGGTCTATCCAAAACCAACGCATCGCTGTCGCGACTCCTCACCACCGTCTCGTGGTTCACCGAACCGATGTTCAAACACTATGCCAATTTCGTTTTGACATAATTGCACAAGTCATTCACGGTCAAAAGATTACCAAAGTCTTGGACCAGAGGATTCTGTTCGAATTTGCTCAGATCAGCAAAAGGCATTCTCGCCTTCAACTGAGCCAACCCAGAAGCGGTAACCTTGCCATCGCTCACATACTCGGCGTTGGTCAAAATATCGTCCGGGAAAAGTTCTCCACGAGAAATCGAGATACCAAACGCCTTTTCCAAGCGATAAACGATATCCAAAAAGTCGATACTCTCAGCGCCCAAATCGCCAACCATCGTGGCGGCTGGGGTCACGTCCGAATCATCTACCGCCAAGGCATCCACCAGGGCTTCGCGGACTTTTTCAAATACTTCATCGTTGCTTGCCATGCGTACTTCTCTCCGAAGGGAAACTGGGAACAATCTAATTCCAGGCCGATCCAGGCATTAAATCGGGTTCGGCCACTGATTGTACTCGATTGGGGAAATTATGGGAACGTGTTCACAACGCCAACGGTAGACCTTGCATCAGGCGGCGAAACGTATGACGGTGACCGAAAATAATATTCCGATCAAGCACGGCATCTTCTCCGTTACGGTCGGCCAAGGTGAACTTCTCCATGACCAAACGACCGTTTACGGCGGTCTGCTCACCGATCATGCCAACCGCTTTCAGATGCACCAGAGCTCCATCAACCTTGACGATTTCCACCGAGACTTCCAGGCGATCTCCGGGAGCCACAAAGTCTTGAAACTTGATATTCCTGGCTTCGCGAAGCACCACCATCGAACATTGAAATTCATCGGTCGCCCGAATCAGCCAACTGGCGGCCTGGGACAACGCCTCCAACATCAACACGCCCGGCATCACCGGAAACAATGGAAAATGGTCCTGCAAGTGTTGCTCGGCTAGGGTAACGCACTTGATGGCACGCAGACGCTGGCCAGGCACCAGTTCTACAATTCGATCAAGCTGATTGAATCGCATGAAATCGCCAATTCGTTGGAGTAACTTGTCAGAAAGCGATGGCCGCCTCTGGGATCCCGATCCATGCCGGGAGCGATAAGATTATCGAATATTCGCGGTTCAACCAAGGTGGCCAACCAACACGACATCAAAGGTCCGTTGAACCGGCCCAAGCCCCGACGGGCTCCATCAATCTCGACTCTTTTCAATCAAGGCCAAGAACATTGCATCGTGCACGGCATTGGGCAGGACCCGACGACAACGCCCAACCGATTCCGGAAACGATTCGCCCTCCCAAGACGTCAGTCCGGGTTGCCAATTTTCAATCGGCAGCTCGAGCTCCAAGAGTCGGCACGACGGCTGTTCTCGGACCAAGCTAGCAACGACCGCCTCGTTCTCTTCAGGAGCAAAGCTGCAAGTCCCATACAGCATTCGCCCGCCAGGTTTCAGGGATGCGAAACCAGCCTGAATCAGACCGAGCTGTTTTCCGCGACACTCGCGAACTTTGCGTGGACTCCAAGTCCGAAACGACTCGGGGTCGGAAACATGAAACCTTGCCTCACCACTACAGGGGGCATCCAATAGCACTCGGTCAAAACGTGGCCCCGTCTTGGCAGGCACTTGTCGACCGTCCAATTGGTAGGTCCTGACAAACGCAGCGCCACCCCTGCGCAAATTATCCTTAAGTTTGTAAAAACGCGACCGCACCGGCTCCACGGCGCTCAAGAACCCGGTCCCACCCATCAACGCCGCCAAATGCAACGTCTTGCCTCCCGGCGCAGCCGCCAAGTCCATCACGGTTTCGCCCGGTTGCGGGGCCAGAAGGTAAGCCGCCAACATGCTACTCGGGTTGTGAACGTAAATCTGGCCCGTCTCCACCAAGCGATGACGGGTCAAGTCTGACCTTTGCACTGCCGGAACAACGAATCCCTCAGGGAGCCAGGATAGTGGAGTCAACGAAAGCCCGGCCGCCAACAAATCGCGACAAGCGTCATCGGGAGCGGCCAACAGCCGATTCACCCGAAACGCCGCAGACTTCGGCTGGTAGAAGCTCTGTTCAATGATTTCCGACCAGGCAGCGCCAAGAATCTTGGCCAAGCGGTCCAGAAAGACGCCGGGCAGCGACGTTTCGGATACCTTCGTTTCCACGATCACTTATGCCCATGTCCACCGCCGCCGCCTTTGGTCCGGCTAGATTGGGCCGCCAATTTTTTCTTTTCCGCGTCCGTCAACAAATCAATGCGGCGAAAACGGGGGACAGCGACGGCAAAAACCCCCAATAGTACCATGAGAAGAACTAACCCCCACATCTGACCGTATTCGGTTTGTTCGGTAGCTTGAGCCAACAATAAGACAAGCATTTCCATTCGACTCCTGGTTATTGGCCCTAAACGTTTGTCAGATTTGGGGAGACGGCCTCGGCAAAAAACGCACTCCGAAAGTACTCACATAGCTCCGTGCCGTCGGGCGAGAGCGGAACCGTCGTTTGCACTTCTCGATCTAGCCACTTGACCGCTGCCTGCTTCTGCTCCCACTCTTGGCTGCCGATCAGGACCACGGCCGGGATTTTTCGTTGATCCGCATATTTGAGCTGCTTCTTGAGCTTTGCCGGTTCCGGGTAAAACTCGACATTGAGCCCCATCGCCCGCAACTGCGAAGCCAACCGCAGATATTCCAATTGTAGTTGCGGCTCAAAAAATGCCAACAAGATTTGGGTGGGCGAGGACTTGTCCGCCACCATTCCCAAGTCTTCCATCGCAGCCAGCAACCGATCCAAACCAAGCGATGCCCCAACCCCGGGCAAATCTTGTTTCGTATACAGACCCGCTAGATTGTCGTATCGACCACCCGAACAAACACTGCCAATCGCAGGCAAGTCCAGCAACTGCGTTTCAACGATGGTTCCCGTATAGTAGTCGAGTCCCCGTGCAATGGAGATATCCAGTACCAAGCGATCCGCCGGAACACCGGCAGCCAATGCCGACCGAAGCAACTCGCGAAGTTCGGCCACACCTTCCCGGCCCAGCGGATGATCGCCCACGGCGCGTTCGGCCAGTTCGAGCACGCCCTCCGCATCACCCCGATAAAGCCCCAACTGCAAGATTTCCTGCGCTACGACTTCCGGTAAGCCGACTTGGACGAGTTCCGCCAGTACCACGTCTGCACCCGACTTGCCCAGTTTGTCGATCGCGCGAAGGACACCTAAGGAATGTTGTTCGAGGCCCTTATGAGCCAACATGCCGTTGAGCAGCTTTCGGTGGTTGATACGAATTTGAAATCGCTCGAACCCCAAGGCCATCATCAACTGATTGATCACTAGGATCATTTCCAGATCAGCCAACCACGAGCGAGTCCCAATCGTGTCAAAATCACACTGCACGAACTCGCGATACCTTCCCCTTTGCTGCCGCTCCCCTCGCCACACCGGTGCAATGTGATAACGCTTGAAGGGGGTCCCTAACTCGTTGATGTGTTGAGCCACGTACCGCGCCAACGGCACGGTTAGGTCGAATCGCATCCCAACCGGCCGTCCGCCGTTATCCACAAAGTGGTACATCTGCCGATCGGTTTCCGCACTACCCTTGCCCGAAAGAATCTCGAGATACTCCAGCGTCGGCGTGTCGATCGGGGCAAATCCAAACGATTGATAAACACGTCGAGCAGTGTCCATCAACGCCTGCCGTTGCATCATTTCGCGCGGCAAGAAATCGCGGAAGCCACTAAGAATTCGAGGTTCAATCATATTGGATCTTCAGACGCCTAACCGATAACGGACAAGACTTGTGGTTTGGCTTTACGCACGGGCGTGACCGCTTTGAATCCCGCCAACGCTTCGCGATATTCCATTAACTGATCGGCTACTTCGAAGTAACGTTCGTAAGTCCAACTCTCATCGTACTCGCATTCGTCGGTGTGGTAGTCGCGACAGATTTGAGGACGCGTCTCGTAAATCCCACAACGATTGTCCTCCCCGAGATGACGACACTTGGTGTGTACCAACAAATACCACGTCTCCCCTTCCGTAAATAGGGAAGCGGACTCATGGACCAAATACCAACGGACAAAATCGAAATCGCGATCCGTCGTTGGCGTGTCGATCGGCAACGCGAAGTAACGACAACACTTGGCCGTGCAATAATCGCATAAACTTTCGCCTGCCGGCAACTGCGAACGGTGAAGCTTCTGCAGCATGATTTACTACTATTTTAAAGAGAGGAACTCGCCTCAGCCGATTGCCGAAATCCGACAAAATCTTGATCAGCAGGGCGGGGTTCGGGCCGCGCGGAATGCCCGACCGAAGCCGAGCCCGGACCTTCGAAACCAGGGACCGCAGGGACCTGAGACGTCTTCGGCGGCTGACCGCCAACGATCTTCGGGCCCGCATTTTCTAGCAGATTCATCAATTTAGGCAAGCAGCGATACGCTTCCGCAGCTCGAGTCAACGAAAACACTTCCACCCGACCAAATACTCGCTCGTGAATGATCAAAGGAAATTGAGCCCCCCATTCGTCCTGAGACTCCACCAACTTGGCCGAGCGGGACTTCCAAACAGCATGGTAACTTTCGTGCAGCCAAGGTGCGTTGATGTCGATCCTTACTTTATCAAGGCCATGGGCTTCCGCAAAATCTTGGGCGACCTGAAACAATTGCCCCCAATCCCGAGTCCCCTGCAACTGGTACTCATCTTTCGTACCTTGAGTCCGATCGCCTCGGCCTCCGACGACACCAAACGTCATTTGCCTCACACGCCGACCAGCCATCGAGAATTCGGCAAATCCAAATACCTTGCCCGCAATCAAAAAGCCCATTACCAACACGACTGCCACCACCGCATATTCACTCTCGCGCGTCGCAAAGCTGAGCACGCCGCCCAATGCCGTTGTTCCACACAGTACAAACATCCACAACACCGCCATTTGGGGACTGAGCCCCTGTCCCAAAAGTCGATGATGCAAATGGCCTCGGTCCACAGCATAAATTCCACGCCCCGTCATCTGCCTCCGCATAACCGCGACGCCCGAATCCAAAATTGGAATTGCCAACATGGCAATCGGAGCAATAAACGCGTACAGCGTTTCTTCCTTCAATGCGGTCGAGATAGCCAAAGCTCCCAACACCAAACCGATCAACATGCTACCCCCGTCGCCCAAGTAAATCTTCGCGGGTGGCAAGTTGAACCAGAGAAATCCACCGATCGATCCGGCCAACGCCGCGGCAATCACTGCTTCAACCGCCGTTTCCTTACCCAGAAACGCCATCGCGGCCATCGAGAGGCTCACGACAAATCCCAAGGTCCCCGCAAACCCATCCGCGCCATCAAGAAGATTCACCGAATTGATTGTGCCTAAAATCCAAAAATAAACAATCAATACCGCAAAGACGCCAAACTGAATCGTTTGAGCACCCACATGAACTTGCTCAAAGAAATAACCGGTCGCAATTAAAATCGTGGCAACCCCAATTTGACCAATCAATTTGATGCGACCCCGAATCTTGAACCGATCGTCCAAAACACCCAGAATCAAAATGGACGCCCCAGCTGCCAACAATCCGTAATGTTTCAACGTGAAGGTCAAGCCTTCCGACGCGTCCGGGGCCAGCAGTTGCCCAAATTGGCTAACACCCAGCGTCACGATCGTAACGGTCGCAACGAAAATCGCGATTCCTCCTACCAGCGGAATCGTACGCTCGTGCAACTTCCGTTTGGCATCGGGTTTATCAACCAAGCCCACCACGATCGCCAAACGAACCAACAGCGGGACCAATAGTGCAACACCTAGCCCAGAAACGGCTATAACAGCAAGCAAACTAATCAGTTTCCACTGGAAAAGGTCTAACATGGTGCTTTGCGTCAACGAGGGATGGGGCCCGTCTGTCCTATTGTACCTGCCAACGAGAAAGTTCAATCCACGTTCGGGAAAATCAACAAACCCATCCCGCATCGGCATGTTTGACTTTTTCAAACTCGACGATGAATGTAATCAACTCAACCCTAGGGTGGTTTGTTCGGAGGTCGCAAACGCCCCTGACAGAACGGCGAATGCGACTAAACAACGAAGCGTCGGTCGCTCGGCTCCCTGCGTAAAGCAGGCTGACCCGGTGGACGTCTGGAAAATCCTCAACAAAAACGGCATGACCGCTACAGGGCATCCGCGTTTGGGAGGACAAATTCTAAGGCTTTTGCATCCGGGCCTCCTGGACGCGTTTTAAGGTCTGTTGATAGGTTGAGTTATCCGGATTCGCTTCAACCAGACTGCGAATTTCCTCCTCTGCTTTGTCCAGTTCTCCCAACTCGATTCGAGCCAAAACCCGCTGGTAGCGGCCGGCCGTGTGACTGTAGCTTAGTTGCAAAAGCATATCGAACTGCTCCCGAGCCGCCTGCCAATTCCCTAACTCCATCTCAATCCGGCCCATCGCCCAAGTTTCCGGGACACTGTAATTGAACTCCAACCGGCGCGCATCCAACTGCGCTTTGGTTGCCAACAAAAGCTGCCGACGCACCTCCGGTTGACCCTGAATTTCCTGATTGCGATTGACGAAATCCAACAGCAAATCCGGATACTCCACCAACAAGCGTGACGCATAGGTCGCGGCCGACATTCCATCGGTCGGAACACCAAGGACTAATTTCTTCAGAACCAAAGGCTCCATGCTCCGCGTGCGACCGGGTTCCAGCTCGATAGCAGTACGCAAATGCTGCAACCCGAGTTCAAAGTTTTCCGCATCTTCCTGAAACTGGCATGACTCCAACGTCTGAAGTCCGGCGATCCATCGGTACTGCGGATTGCGGGGAGCAATCGACACGGCTCGTTCCAAATGAGGAACGGCGGGGGCGGAAGCCAAAAATCGCCCCAAATCCGCCAAACGAAGATGCAACTCCGGTCGGAATGGATTGGACTTTCGAGACAAAAGGTATTCGTTATAAGCAGCCAACAAAGCAGCCCGCTGACTCGTGCCCCCATAAAACTCGGCCTGGAGCACGGGCACCGCCGTCGGGTTGACGGCCTGCATCTGACGAATCAAAGCCGCACGCCACGAAGGACTGGTCGAAGACCATAACTCTTGAACTTGCTTTTCGGTTGGCTCGCTGGGCACGGTCGCCAGCAAACGATCAAGTTCGCTGCGGCGGTATTTCTGTTGCCACATCTGCCCGAGCGCATCATGCAAATTGGCTTCTAAACCCAATCGCGCCAAAACCGTTAGTTTTTGGAGCGATTGGTCGACTTCTTCCATCGTCGCGGCATGCTCTTTCTCACGAACGGTTTTGGCCAATAACAAGGCGTCTTCCGTTTGACCCAATCGATAGTATTGCAACGCTCCGACAATACCGGCCCCCAATAATACCAGAACCAGAAGCGGAGCCACGCGTCCCCAGCCCCAGGTCGTCATCACACTCGCCTCGGTTTCCCGACGCGCGTAATGCTGAGCTTGACCAGCAACCGCCCCCATCAGCACTGCAAACGTCAACGTGTTCGCCGGCAAATACAACCCAAAATCAAAAAATGCGGCCACAGCTTGCGAACCCAACGCCACGCTACCAAGAACCCCGACGATCAGCATTGCGGGATGACGAGCCCGCCGGACCAAAAACGTAACGTGGCAAACCGTCCAACCCAACATCACCACCAACAACAGCCCGCCGATCAAACCCGCATCGATCAAGGTTTGAAAATACTGATTCTCCGCAAAGAAATAAACCTTCTGTTCCATCGTTGATCGCAACGGGCGATGCACGTGTTGGTAGGTGTTTAATCCACTCCCAACCAGCCACTGCTGCGAAAACAGTGGCCATGTATCGGTCCAATTTTGCACGCGTGCATCATCCAAAACGTTCGCCTTGTCTGCCTGCTCAAATCGATCCATCAACTTTTGCCCAAACCCCAGCCAACCCACCAACAACAAGCCCAACACAATCGCCACTGCTAAGTATTGAATTCCCTGCCGA
>JAEUIP010000202.1 GCA_016795075.1 Planctomycetaceae bacterium
ACTGTTCATCCGCAGTTCGCCATTGCCATCCGTGGGAATTACCAAACGCTCGCATTTTGCCGCTTTGCGGCTCGGGCCATTCAGCGGCTCAGCACATTTGGAGTCTCGGCAGATTCGACGATAGGAGTTCTCGGATTAACCAAGGTCGGACTCTCCCAAATCGGCAAGTTATTTCCAGACAATTCCTAAGCACCGCGTGTCGGCTCGTCGCCCCCTTGGGCGATGCGGAGCGGTTCCTTTGGCGGCACGATGCAAAAAAAACGGAACGCGATTTCTCGCGTTCCGTTTGGATTGTCATTCAAGATCAACATTCGGCCGCGCGATTAGTTCGCGCCGGTATCGATCAGTGGACCGCTGCTGCCCAAGCCGCCCTTAAGCTCCGAGTCTGCCTTCTTGACCGACTTCTCTTCGGCCTGGACTTCAGCTTCTTGTTCGCTGCTCCAGTCCAACCGACGTCGTGACAAGCCGATCTTGCGCTCTTCGGTATCGACTCGCAAGATTTTGACTTCGATCTCTTCGCCAACTTTGACAACTTGTTCTGGGTTTTCCACTTTGTCGTCGGACAGTTCCGAGATGTGTAGCAAACCTTCCAAGCCATCTTCCAAGCCCACGAAGACACCGAAGTTGGTGATCTTGGTGACCTTGCCCTTGACCTTTTGGCCAGGTTGATAGTTCGAAGGGATGTCCGTCTCCCACGGGTCGGTGCCCATTTGCTTCAAGCCCAAAGCGATGCGGCGACGGCCGGTATCGACGGCCAAAATACGGCATTCGACTTCTTGGCCCTTTTCCAGCATCTCATTGGGATGGCTAATCTTGCGAGTCCACGACATGTCGGAGACGTGCAGCAAGCCATCGATGCCTTCTTCCAATTCGACGAAGGCGCCGTAGTTGGTCAGGTTGCGGACGCGACCCTTGACCAACATGTTCAGCGGATACCGATCTTCGACGTTGTCCCATGGGTTGGCCAACGTTTGCTTCATGCCCAAGGACATTTGTTCGCCCTTGCGATCGATGCCCAACACGCAGACGTCGATCATGTCGCCAATCTGAACCAATTCATTGGGATGATTGACGCGCTTGACCCACGACATTTCGCTGATGTGAACCAAGCCTTCGATGCCCGGTTCCAATTTGACGAATGCGCCGTAGCTCATCACGTTGACGACTTCGCCCTTTTGGATCGAACCAACCGGATACTTGTTCTCGACATTATCCCATGGGTTAGGCAACATCTGCTTCATGCCCAGGGCAATCTTGACGCGATCACGGTCGATGTTCAAAACTTGAACTTCGACTTCTTGATCGATCGAGACCATCTCGGAAGGCCGTTGGATCCGAGTGTGGCTCATGTCGGTAATGTGCAACAGACCGTCGATACCACCCAAGTCCACGAACGCGCCGAAGTCGGCGATGTTCTTGACGATACCTTTGCGGATCTGGCCAACTTCCAATTCCTTGAGCAACTTTTGCTGAGCGAATTGGCGTTCTTTTTCGATCAACGACCGGCGGCTGACGACGATATTGCGACGTTGTTCGTCGATCTTCAACACTTCGCACTGCACGACGCGACCAATGTAGTCGGCGATGTCGTTCGGACGACGAATATCCACTTGGCTGGCGGGCAAGAACACGTGCACGCCGATATCGACCAACAGCCCACCCTTGATCTTGCGGATGACGGTGCCGGTAACAATCTTGCCTTCTTCGACTTCTTGAATAACCCGGCGCCAGTGAATGATGTGATCCGCTTTGCGCTTGCTGATGCTGATCAAGCCTTGGGGGTCATCGGTTCCGCCTAGCTCATCTTCCAAGTCTTCGATCAGAACTTGAACCTTTTGGCCGACTTCCGGCTGTGGTTCGTTCGGGTCCCACTCGTTACGGGGAATATTGCCTTCGCTCTTGAAACCGATGTCGACCAACACGACTTCGGCGTCTACTTTGACGATCGTCCCTTCGACGATCTTGTTCAACTGAAAGTCGGCGTCAACATCTTCCTCTTGCCCGACGATCACATTGTCCAGAAGCGAATCATCTGAAAACAGATCTGCCAATTGTTGGGTAATGGAATCATCTTCCAAATCCCGAATCAGTACACGATTAACCATTCAACTAACTACTTTCTGTCGGTCCGCTGGCTTCGTCCGACGTTTTTACTGGGTAGCATCCGAATCGCTGCACTTGGCCGATACGTACCAAACCGCGCTCGAACGACAGTAGGAATGAAGCATCCCCTTGCGAGTTGTATCGATCCTCGAGCCGCCAGCACTGAATCGGACCCGAGGAAACCCCACAATCCTAGCGAAAATCATCCTTTTCGCAAGACGAACGGGTCGGAAAAGGGCCGAACGAGCGACTCTCGCTACCCCAATCGCACTGGCGTCTATTGTTAAATTTCGAAAACTGGCTTTTTGTCTTGAGACTGATGGGCCGTATCTTCAGATTTTCACGGCGTGGTACGGATCATGTCGTCAATTATACTCCTAATTCGTCGCCGTTCGTTTGCCATGTGGCGCAATACGGCGAGCCAGTTCGGCTAGTCCACGCCGGCGTGTTGGGTTTTGGTCCGATCTTCAGGGCGTCAGGCAAGCTTGTTGGCTAAGTTCCGCTGTGAGAGAAGGTCGTACCGACCAGCGTTTCGGCAAAGTATGAGGTTTTCAAACATGAAGGTTCCGTCAAAAAAGACCGTAGGTTACTTTCTTGCCTCGTTCGTTTTCCTCCTGGCGGTTGTTTTGCCGACTGCGGTAGAGGCGGACGAATTTGCCGGAAAATGGCGTGGTCGCTGGACGACCGAGAGTCCCGGCCTCCACCACGGACACCAAGGCACGTTGCGAATGAACTTGAGCCCTCGTCCCGACGGCCACTATCAAGGGACGTTTGTGGGTCGGTTTGCTGTGGTGATTCCCTATTTCTATAGGGCTCCCGTCTATCGAACTGAAGCAGGGTTGGTCGCCAGCAAGCGATTGGGGCCCTTCGGCAGCTACGACATGCGGCTCGGGATCGGTCCGCACGGTTCGTTAACCGGCGGTTGGACGGCTGGCGGAGAGCGCGGCGGCATTTTCTTGAGCCGGTGACCGCCAATAGCCGATGACCAGAGTTCGCGGAGCGGTTTTAGGTCCAGGCAGCTGAATCGGCGAAAAATGCTGCAAAACCCCTTTTGTTGGGGCAAAAGTTCAGCTAGACTGCCTCCCCACCCATTTCATCCTCGGGATACGCGCCGGCTCAATTGTTGGGCGGTGCAGCGAAAGGTTTGAGTTGTCATGCCTAAAATGAAAACACACAAAGGCGTTAAGAAACGCTTCCGTTTGTCCGCCACCGGCAAGGTCATGCACCGTGCGGCTGGTACCAGTCACTTGAATTGCGGCACGAGCAAAAAGCGTCGTCGTAATCTGCGTGGCAGCGGTCCTGCCGACGTGGTCAACGAAGTCATGATCCAACGCGCGTTGGGCAAATACAGCAGCTAATTGTATTGGCTGGGCGGTTGTACGCGGCAAGTGAGTGCTCCCTGGGGTTGCCATGGAGGTTCCTTCTGCACGACGACTGCCGGTTCTTTTTACTAGTTTTATTCACTTGGCAGCCGGGCGAAAAACCCTAACTTGGTCCTCTGATTTTGCCCTGTGCAGGTTCGGAGTGTATCAGGCCTTGAGCTACCTCCAACCAAGGTACGATTGAAATGCGAACAATTAAAGGTTCGGCTCGCGCGAAACAGAAGCGCAAGCTGTTCAAGAGAGCAGAAGGATATACCGGCGGTCGCCGTCGGCTTTTGCGTAGCGTTAAGGAAACGTTGATTCGGTCGGGCGTGTACGCCTTCCGCGATCGACGCGCAAAGAAGCGTAACTTCCGCCGCTTGTGGATCACCCGTTTGTCGGCCGCTTGCCGCTTGAACGGCTTGAATTACAGCCGTTTTATTTCGGGTTTGAAGAAAGCCAACATCGTGTTGGACCGTAAGAGCCTAAGCGAAATCGCGGTTCGTGATCCCGCTGGTTTTGCCGTGATCGCCAAGACCGTCAAGTCGGCGCTGGGAGCGTAGGCAACCCGCTAAGTTCAATGATAGACTGAGGAACGAGTTGCCGAACCATTGGCGGCTCGTTCCTTTTTTTGTGGTTCGTCCCAGCAGGAACTCTGGAATGTCGTTACCTGATTTTGTTTCACAACTGGACGCCTTGGTTTCGGAGGCGGAGCAGTCGTTTGCGGACGCCCAATCCGCTGAGCAACTGGAGGCCGCCCGCATCGAATTCCTCGGTGCCAAGGCAGGACGTCTCAAGGCCGTGCAGAAATTATTGGGCTCCGTTGCGGCCGGGGACAAACCCGCGGCTGGCAAGCGACTCAACGAAGTCAAGTCAGCCATCGAATCGGCGTTTCAAGCGGCCTCCGAACGATTAGAAAACGTCGTCGAAGAAGTTTGTGATGAGACGTTTGATGCAACGTTGCCAGGAACGTCTTGGACGACGGGCCGGATCCATCCGATCACACAGACCATTTTGCTGCTCAAAGATATCATGGGTCGGTTGGGGTTCACGCCGGTAGAAGGGCCCGAAATCGAAGACTCGTGGCACAACTTCGATGCGTTGAACGTTCCCACGATTCATCCCGCCCGCGATCCGTTGGACAACTTCTACTTGGCCAGTGCTCAGCTTTGGGGCAATGGTTCCAGTGGCGGAGCGGACATGCTGCGCAGTCAAACAAGCACGGTGCAGATTCGGACGATGCAGCAACGGCAACCGCCTTTGCGAATCATTTCCTTGGGACGTGTTTACCGACCCGACACCGCCGATGAAACGCACTACCCTATGTTTCATCAAATGGAAGGATTGATGGTTGATCGGGGCGTGACCATGTCCGATCTGAAGACCGTCTTGCGCTTGTTTGCCACGGCCTATTTGGGCAATAGCGTTCCGGTGAGATTCCGCCCGAGCTTCTTCCCATTTACGGAACCAAGCGTCGAAGTCGATTATTACTGGAATGGACGCTGGGTCGAATTTGGAGGAGCCGGGATGGTCGATCCCAATGTGTTTCAAGCCGTGGGATACGATCCGGAACAAGTGACGGGTTTTGCGTTTGGGCTGGGCGTCGAACGGTTGTGCATGATCCGCCACGGGATCCGCGACATCCGCGATCTGTACACGAATGACGTGCGATTTTTAGCCCAGTTTTAAAGACTGCGGTCAGCCCAACTTTGACGAACGGCTGTGTGGCCGGGCGATACGAATTTTTTCTTCCTCTTGCTGAATCACAAGTACCATGATCGTTTCTTGGAAGTGGTTGCAACGTTACATCAACTTGAATCAACTGAGCGACGCGGAAGTAGCCGAGCGGCTCAGCTTGAGTGGATTGAATCACGAAAGCACACAAGCCTTGGCGGGCGATTGGGCGATTGATCTGGAAGTGACGAGCAATCGTCCGGATTGTTTGGCGCACGTAGGCGTCGCACGCGAGATCGGCGTGTTGTTTGATCGACCCTTGCAAGTGCCCGATCCGCAGCCGCCGGTAAGTGGTCCCGCAATTCAATCGTTGACTTACGTGCAAGTCGACTGTCCCGAACTTTGTCCGCGCTACACGGCTCGGCTGATTCGCGGCGTGAAGATTGGCCCCAGTCCCGCTTGGCTGCAAGAACTACTGGCCAACGCGACCGGCGATCCGACTCAATTCAAGTCCATCAACAACGTGGCGGACATCACCAACTTTGTCATGTTGGAATGTGGTCAACCGCTTCATGCTTTTGACTTTGATCAATTGCGTGAGCAACGAATTGTGGTCCGGGCGGCCAACGAAGGTGAAGTCTTGGAAGCCATCGACCACAAGACTTATTCCTTGCAGGCTGGTATGTGCGTGATTGCGGATGCACAGCGACCCGTTGCTTTGGCCGGGATCATGGGTGGAGCCGCGACCGAGATCACCGAACGAACCGTCAACGTCTTGATTGAATCCGCAGAGTTTGCACCGGGTTCGGTGCGCCACACGTCGCGACGTCTGAAGTTGTCTTCGGATTCGTCGTACCGCTTCGAACGAACCGTGGATCCCGTAGGCATCGATTGGGCCAGTCGTCGTTGTTGCCAATTGATCCTCGAACATTGTGGCGGACAGTTGTGCTCGGGCGTGATCGATGTTGGGGCGTCCCCAATCGCTCGTGCGCCAATTCGATTTCGCTTGGACCAGATCGCGCGGATCTTGGGGATCGAGATTCCTCCGGCAACGGTGCGACGGATTTTGGAGGCCTTGGGGTTGCATATCGAAAGCGAACCAAACGGCAACCAAGTCTGGCTGGCAACGCCTCCAGCGTGGCGCCGTGACTTGTCGCGTGAAGCGGATTTGGTGGAAGAGGTCGCACGGATTCACGGCTACGACAAGATCCCAGAAGATCATGCGGTGCCCATGGCTGTTTCGCAAACCACTCCGCTGGATATCTCCAGCCAACGCGTGCGCGGCGTGTTAACGGCCGCCGGACTTTCGGAGGCCCTGTCGCCAAGCCTGGTCCCGGCGGTCTTGTCGGATCTATACAGCCCGTGGAGTAATGCGGCGACACTGAGTACCTTGCAGCCCATGTTGGGTGTGTTGGATACGAAGTTTTGGAATAACGCGGGACCGGTCGATTGCGTGCGTCGCAGTTTGATTCCTAGCTTGCTGGAGCTGCGGCGAATCAATGAGTTCCGCCACAACTTGCCGGTCGAATTGTTCGAGATTGCCAAAGTGTATTTACCCGGCGAGACGTTTCCGGTGGAACCAACCATGATCGGCGTGTGCAGTGGTCGATCGTTGCTGGATATGAAGAGCGTGATGGCCGAAGTGTTCGCGACGATCCAGCGGAGTCTGAAAGTTCGCGTCGAAGTGGTGCAGGATAGTTTCTTCTCACCAGGGCGCGGCTTGAGGTACTGGATTGGCGATCGGGTGTTTGGTCTGTTGGGCGAGATTTCTCGTAGCACTCAGAAGAAGATGAAGCTGCGACAAACCTGTGTTGTGGGAGAGTTCTTCTTGGAGTCTTTGGTTCAAGTTCTACAAGTGATCCCGCAATCGCAACGGCAAAGCTTGTACCCTGCGATCGAGCGCGATTTGAACTTTATCCTGGATACCAAAGTGCGTTGGTCAGAGCTGGAGGCCACCGTGCGAGCCGTCGGAGGTGTGTTGCTTGAAAACGTCGCCTATCGCGAAACCTACGTGGATGCCAAACGAGATGGCGAAGGCAAGAAACGCGTTTTGCTGACCATGACCTTGCGTTCGCTGGACGAAACACTGACCGGCAAACAAGCCGACGACATTTGTCAAAAAGTCATTGGAGCTTGCACAGATAAACTAGCCGCCAAACTCGTTGCCGGGTAACCAACTCGTCTGATAGTAGCACGAGCGCCCCGATCGTGCCGGTAGTGGAGATGCGATGGAAGCTCACATCAAGACGGTGAATCAGGAAATGAGTCTTCGACACTCTGGCCGGAGCGATCGGGGCGATCGCTCTACTGCCCGGGCCGAAGCTCGCCGAATTCTGTAACTCACGGATCAAGCGGATGTTTTGCGGGGACGACGGGTTGCGACCGGATCGCCTTACTCGGGATCATCGAACTAATGAGGCAGAGAAAACTGATCGCCAACGCAATGGGGGCCAGGCAATTGCCGAAGGATAAAGCGAGTTGAATTTCGGCGTTCGCGCCGCCGCTCGCCAACATCGAACCAGCGGTGCCCATAAGCGCCGTGGTCAATGGTGGAATGACGATGGAGAACGAGTAGATGATGGCGGCGATGCGAAACAAGGTCCACGACACAACCGCCTCGCGCTTGTACAAGACCGCCAACAAAAATCCCACGATCATGCTCAAGACTAGCCAGGTGCTGCCGTGATTCTGGTTTTGCATCAGTAGAAAACGAACGTATTCTGGATCGCCGTAGTAATTCATGTGGGGTCCTCAAAACGGGAACGCAAAAGTCCAGCCAATGGCGGGATTTAGTTTACGCGATTGGTGGTGCGCTCGAAACACGACCGCCGCGACGCTCTTCTGCTACAGCACCGTGTAATCAAACGGCAACGCTCGTCTATTTTGGACGGTTGATTGGGACCGCGAACATCCCACCGCCAAATCCGCCGCCCATCGCACTTGGGCTTGGGGTTTTATTGCTGTCGATCGCGCGAGTTTCTTCGTCGCCTTTTTCGATCTTCTGGAGAGTTTTGGCAATTTCGCCGTGTATGGATTGGCGTTGTTGGATGACCAGCACCATGCGTTCGCTGATGATTGGAGCTGAGCCTTCGTTTGGCGTCACTTCGGGTGGCGACTCCAAGAGCATGATGGTTCCGATCGCATCCGGCCGTTCGGTGGATCGCCACGATTCGGGCGCTACTAGTTTCGGTAGCTCCGTGTGGAGCGTTCGGGCGACGTTCGCGTGGATGCGGTAGTAGAGTGTCGTGACCTCGTCAGCCGCTTCGTTGGGTTTTCTCAACTTCGATTGTCGCAGGGCGAAGCGATACTTCTCTAGCAAATCCAGAACCACGGCATGAACGGAACGGGGAGCCAGTACGATGAGTGTTCCTGGTTTCCCAAAATCGATCACGTCATTTCCACCTTCGGCCTCGAAGACATTTGGAATTTGAGACTGAACCGCTTCGGACAACGCCGCCGACTCTTTTTTGTCACGACATAGATCCCGGACGTCATAGAAACCGGTCAGTTGTTCTTCGTCTTCTTCGCGACTGGTAACCCACAGAACACCGTCACGAATTCGCCAGACTAAACCCAATTGCGGAAGTAAGTAATTCAGGATTGTCTGCATCGGTTGTTGGCGGACTTGTAGGGTGACCGGTTGTCGCTCGCGGATTCGCATGTCGCGGAGTGCTGCCCGATCTAGTCGCAAATCAGCGCCCGTTTGCGTGGCCAGGTCCCGAATCGCGTCTTCCAAAGGTATGTCGTGATAATCGACCGATACCATGACCATCAACTTGTCTTGGAGCAACAGGTCCGAGGCCGAGACGTCAATCATGGTCTGGCGACCGTGGCGCTCGATGCCGTTCAGGAACCCTTGCACCTTTCGTTGCACGGCATCGGTACTGCGAACAAAAATCACATCGCCAATCAAGTTGATCCGACCATTGCCGCCGTTGGGCTCCCACGAATCTGGTTCGACCATCGATTCGATCAGATTGACGATTTGGTCACCGGTATAACCTTTGTCCAGAAGCTCTCCCAATAAATAGGGGACCTTCGCTTGGCGTTCGTTTTCGATGACTGTCTGGGACGTGAGATAGAGTATGTCCCCTTCGTAATACCAGCCGACATCGATCAGGCGGAGTCGGTCCAACAGCAGGTAGAGCGGTTCATTCTCCAGCCAATCGGAGACGGGATCGCTCGGCGAAATGCCTTCGGCTTCCAGTTCCGCAAGTTGAACCAACACCGTCAGTTCCACCTCGGTCTGCAACCACTCGGCCAGTTCGGCAAGCGACGCGGAACGCATGTCGACGGTCACGCGTTTCGTCAGCTTCGTGGGCAGAAAATCGGTCGGGTCGACGAATCGCGGTTCATCGAGGATTTGGGGAATGGCTGGTCGATCCTGATCCGAACGAACCTCCGTTGTTGGAGCTGGCTCTTGGGCGATCAGTGCTTGTGTGGTTCCCGAGGGCAACCCACCACCCACCGTGCAGGAAGCCAAGCCAATTGCGAGAAACTTTGGGGCTAACCAGCCCGAATGAGAACAGAACCTCGACATTTTCGATCTCCAGAAAACGGCCGTTGGCAATCAATACAACGCTCATGAAGTTCGTGCCTGGTACGGAGTATAGTCGCGGCGACGGCCAAGGCAAGTTCATCGTTCAGGTCGATCTCAACGCGCCCGGTCATGCGGGGACAGTCACCGGATACGGGGAATCTGTTGGGGACAGTCACCGAATGCAGGCAACACGACCAGTGGCGGTGCACTTCGCTGGGGACACACGAATCTGTTGGGGGACAGTCACCGAATGCAGGCAACACGACCAGTGGCGGTGCACTTCGCTGGGGTGCGCACAACTGCGCCACTTGGACACTTCGCTGGGGACAGGGGAGACACTTCGCTGGGGACAGAGACACTTCGCTGGGGACACACAACTGCGCCACTTCGCTGGGGACACACGCAACGGTTCGGCACGAGGTTTTCTAGCCGTCCCTAACACTTCGCTGGGGACATGCACTTCGCTGGGGAAACACAACTGAGTTTCTGGGGACACACACTTGGGGGGACAGTTTCTGGGGAC
>JAEUIP010000203.1 GCA_016795075.1 Planctomycetaceae bacterium
ACCGGTACCACCAAGTTATTGAAGACATGCAACACCGCCACGGTAATGATTGTGGCAATGTAGAACCAAAGAGCCACATACATATGTCGTTCACGGCGATTGACTAACGTCATCAAGAAATTGCCGCCGAACACAAACAGCCAAATCACGGCGATCGCAATATCGATTGGCCACTCAAGTTCCGCGTATTCTTTACTTTGAGTGATCCCCAACGGCAACGTTAAAGCTGCGGAGACAATAATTGCCTGCCAACCCCAAAAGTGGATATTGCTCAGGGTGTCGCTCCACATCCGAGCCTTGCACAATCGCTGAGTCGAATAATAGACAGCCGCGAATATCGCATTGCCGGCAAACGCAAAAATGGCCGCATTCGTATGCAGAGGCCGTAAGCGCGCAAATGATAAGTATTCGATGCCAAACGCCGCCTCGGGCAAGACCAGTAGCAAAGCCACCAACACGCCAGCCAATGTCCCCACAAACCCCCAGACCATCGTGGCCAGCGCGAATTTGCGAACTATGGCATCGTCGTAAGAGAATGTGTCTATAATCACGCCACCTGAATCGGATTTATCCGCCATCCGAAACGACTCCTAACTTCTCGAAAATATGCTCACTTTAAACCACAGGCCCGAACCCCAACTGCGGGGCTCGTGTCCTTCCAAGCAAACAGAATGCCAACACCTGTGTCCAACTGTCGCAGTGAAGCCTTTCGAGGAACTTGTTCAATTCCAGCCAGATATTGCCGTAATCAGCTCGATCGGCCAGTCTCTCGTTGGGTCGACTTCATGTGTGCGGTGGCGACGCACACTGTTCCGAACTGTGCACTGAGCGTAACCGCACGTTGTCGACAGGCGTCCTGAGCGGTGTATAGTCCGGCAGGTTCTCAAGAAGCAATGAGGCCGCCTGCCCGATTGTTCCCGATCCTCGTCGAGCGGTTCGGGCAACTCCGGTCGCCCGACGAAACGGGCCGTTTCCGTGACTTGAGAACTCCCGACTGGGCGAAGAAACGGTCAAAATGAGCTGAATTGGCGATTTGACGAATCGTGCGGGGTTCATCAGGGCACGAAGGGCCATCGCTTGCGGCGTCTTCATGTGCGATACTTGATCAGCCGTTTTTACGGGATTTCTTGCCCGCAGGGTCTTTGGCCAACGAGCAACCAACCTTATTGGTCGAATCAAGACGCCATGTTTCGGCCGGAGTCTACCCGGCGAATCGGGGCCGGCGGGGATGGGTCTCGCGGACTGGAGTCGGGCGTGTCACCCTCAAAGCCGGTCGAAGAACGCCCTTATTCGAAGCTCGCATTCGATTGATTCACCTTCCTTGGAATTCCTCAGAATATGAAACGACAATCAATCAATCAGCTTGGTGAAGGCACCCAAATTAGTGAAGTCTACCAATTGATCGACAAACAATTGCGTCCGAACCGGCAAGGCAACCTGTACCTTCAGGTGCGGCTCAGTGATCGAACGGGTTGGGTTACAGGGATGCTCTGGAACGCCAACGAACACCAATACCAATCATTGCCGGTCAGTGGCTATGTGCATGTCGTGGGGGCGAGTCAGGTCTATAACGGCATGGTCCAGTTGATTATCAAGTCGATGGAAGTCGTCGATGCCAAGCAGTTGGACATGCGCGACTTTGCGGTGGAACCGAAGACGGACGTTGTCAAGTTGCAGAAAGACTTGACGACCATGTTGGCGTCGATCCGGGATCCTGGGATCAAGGCGGTGGCGGACAGCTTTTTGGCTGATGAAAACCTGATGAAAAAGTTTCTGATGGCGCCAGCCGGGATCAAGAACCATCATGCCTACCATGGTGGGCTTGTCGAACACGTGGTCAATCTGATGCGAGTTTGCCAAGCGATTGTACCGTTTTATCCGACAGTGGATGCCGATTTATTACTGATCGGGGCATTCTTGCACGACTTGGGCAAGGTTGATGAGCTAACCTACGATGGAGAATTGGGCTACTCCGACGCGGGGCAATTATTGGGTCATGTTTTGATCATACTCGAAATACTGACCCAGAAACTGCGAGATGCTGAACGCCGGCTGGGAAAACCCGTACCGCTGGAAACGCAACTGCGAATCAAGCACATGATCGCCAGTCATCACGGCGAATACGAATTTGGCAGTCCGCGGTTGCCGATGACTCCTGAAGCAATGGCCTTGCACCTGCTCGATAATCTTGATGCAAAACTTCATGGCTTCAAACAGTTGGTCGAAGAGGACTTGAATACACAAAGTGCGTGGACCACCTATCAACCTTCGCTCAATCGAAAAGTCTTCAAGGGTGGCTTGGATAAATAACGGTTGAGAAATCACCTTGCGTAAGGTGAGCAACGATCCCCCGAACCCATCAACGTTACAAAGATACTTTATTTCAACGAACACACGAATGAACGAACAGCCCGCTGAGCCGGAATCCTACGAACAACTAATCCTGAATCACGTCTGTCGCCCCAACTACAAGCCTGTCAAGCCCAAGATCATTGCCAAGAAGTTAAATGTTGCGGAAGAAGAAATCCGCCTGTTCAAGAAGGCTTTAAAAAAACTAATCCGCGAAAAGCGTTTGCGCTGGGGTGCGGCCCACCAAGTAATCGACAATCGACCGAAGCCAATGACACTGGATCCGGTCCATACAAAAGGCTCCACACGAATCGATCAGGAACCGGCCCAACGGAAACACGCTGTTGGTGACGAACGCCCGACTCGCAAGAAGAAAAACGACAAGGGCTCGGTCGCGGTCGGGCAAAAGCAAATGGTTGGGCGATTCCGTCGCCACCCCAGCGGGCATGGAAACGTCACCGCGACGACTTTGGAGGCCATTGACGGCCAACCGGTCTCGAACAAGTTCCAAAATGATCCCGACGAAAAGGTCTTTATCCGAGCGCCTCAATCCATGGATGCCGCTACCGGCGATATCGTCCTGGTCGAGTATTCGCGGAAGCGGCGGGGAGTAACGACCGAGTTATCCGGAACGGTTTTGGAAATACTTCGCCGCCGGACCAATCGTTTTGTCGGTACCTATTCGGTGAATCAAGGAGCTGGCTGCGTCACCGTTGATGGTGGTCAATTCGCACAATCGGTGTTGGTCGGCGATGCAACGGCTAAAGGGGTTCATCCCGACGACAAAGTTGTGATCGAGATGATCCGCTTTCCCAGCCAGCATGATTATGGCCAAGCCGTGATCGTCGAAGTGTTGGGGAAATTCGGGCAACCGAATTTGGACACGTTGATGATCATGAGGCAATACGATTTGCCGGAGCAGTTTCCTGAAGAAGTCGTACAGGAGTCTCGCGACCAGGCAGCGGCATTTCAAGCCGAGGTGCAACCGCCACGTCGCGATCTATCCTTGGAGACGATCATTACGATCGACCCCATCGACGCTCGAGATTTTGATGACGCCATCTCACTCAAGCAAATTGAAAACGGACATTGGCGTCTGGGAGTCCATATTGCGGACGTCTCGCATTTTGTTCGCCCTGGAACAAAGCTGGATGGCGAGGCCTATCGGCGAGGCACAAGCACGTACCTGCCGGATAAAGTAATCCCGATGTTGCCGGAGATCATCTCCAATCACTTGGCGTCGTTGCAACCCGACCAATTGCGATTTGCGATGACTGCCGAAATCGAATTGACGGGAGAAGGGCAAATTGTTGGTACGGAGTTTTATCGCAGCGGGATCAAGAGTGTCCGCCGCTTTACATACGAGGAAGTCGATGAATTCTTAGCCGATCGGGAACTTTGGCGAAGCAAATTAACGCCGGAGGTTCATCGATTGGTTAGTGACATGCACGAGTTGGCGATGCTTTTGCGGCGCCGACGCTTGGACAATGGTTCACTGGAAATGGTCTTGCCTGAAGTGAAACTTGATCTGGACCGAGAAGGTCAAGTCGTGGGCGCTCGCACGCTGCAAAATACCGAGAGCCATCAAATGATCGAAGAGTTCATGTTGATGGCCAATGTCGCTGTGGCAACGCAGTTGTCGGACTTGGGGTACCACGTTCTGCGACGCATTCATGCGCCGCCCAACGAACGTCGACTGGCGGATCTGACTCAGTTTGTTGATGCCTTGGGTGTTGACGTCGAGAACTTGCAGAATCGCTTCGAAATCAAACGGGTCTTGGCCGAAACGGCCGATAGTCCGCTGCGACACGCGGTCCACTATGCCGTATTACGCACGATGCAAAAGGCCGTTTACGGTCCGAAAGAGATTGGGCACTTCGCGCTCAACTTTGATCATTATTGCCATTTCACCTCACCAATCCGCCGATACCCCGACTTGGTAATCCACCGCATGTTGGGCGACATTATTGACGGCAAACGACCGAATGACCAATTTCAATGGTTGGCCGTCGTCGGCGAACATTGTAGTGATCGCGAACAAAACGCCGAGCAGGCGGAACGCGAATTGGTCAAACTCAAGTTGCTGACTTATTTCAGCGACAAGGTTGGGCACGAAATGCATGGCATCATTACGGGAGTGGAGTCTTTTGGAATGTTCGTACAGGGGATCGAAATCCCTGCCGAAGGATTTGTTCCGATCGCGAATTTACCGGACGACAATTACTTCTATGATGAAAAAGCTCGGCTACTCATGGGCCGGATGTCAAGAAACCAATACCGACTGGGAGATCGGGTCCATGTTCGCGTCCATCGCGTGGACTTGATCCGCAGACAACTCGACTTGGTGCTATTGGAACCAGAGCAACCCAAGAAACGTCGTTCGAAACAACGTCGATCTTAAGAGCCTAAGATTCAAGCATTTTTTGAACGTCAATTCCTGGCTCTCCCAACTGCCAATAGATCTGCGATTCTGGTTGTGCCGATTCCGGCTGCGATGCACTGTTTCCCGATGGCAAAGGAAATTCGACATACGGAGGTGTGGACAAAGGAAGGATTGCGGCAAGGAAATCGGCAAAACGACCATTGGTTAATTTGCCGCCAAATTCTGAATCTGTTTCGACTACCAAACCGGCAGCCTGGAAGCGAATTCGCCGTCCCTTTCCTAACGGGTATTTAACCGTGGCGCCTATTTCCAAGCGTTGCGTTTGACTTTGCAGATTGATCGGGAAAGGAAACGGGACACGGACGCAACCAAAACCACCCGGCGGACACTCGATTGGAACAACAACTGGGGGAATGTCTGCTCGTTTTTGCAAGAGTCCTTTGGGCGCTGGACGGAGGACAATCGTTGCCTTCGAAGGTTGATCGAATTGGGACATGAAGTAGGTGTCAAGGCAAGTGTTTCCATTATCGGTCGTCGGAATGGACGCAAACACAAGCCATTTTGACCAAAGTAGGGGGTGCAGATGGCACCAAGGTAATCGGGCGCTAAATCACGGCGATACTTGAGCTTGAAGTACAAGGCCGCACCCCCGATAAAGCCTAATGGACCAAGTATCCGAAAGGTCCACATCATCGCAAATCCAAGCGGTGTCAAATTGCCGGTAAACGTGACCCAAGCCATAAATCCCAGCAAGGCACTGAACGTCATCACGACACTAAGGATTAGGATTTGGTCTTTACTCATACGCATACCACTTTCATCGAAGGAGAACACCAAGTTGAATCTGGAAAGAGGCTTCATTAATCCGTAACGCACGAACCCCAAAAATGTAGAACGACTTGGCTTGGCGATTCAATGCCCTGCTCGTTTGGGAAGGTTTCTCTGCCCAGCCACGCGATTTTTCAACAAAAAAAGGCCCGCTCGGTTCGTACTACCAAGCGGGCCTCACAGACGCAAAAGCGTTTTTTGTGGCAACTACTGTTTGATGTCGTAGCAGTATAGGATCTCTTGGTCCTTCAGATACAACTTGCCGTCAACCACGACTGGGTGTGTCCAGATTCGGCCATCGCGTTTGCGCTGCGTGGATTGAGGAGATAAGGTGAATCGGCCTCGTTCACGCCAACCGGCATCGGATGGTTCGACAAGAACGACGTCCCCTTTATCTTCCGATTGCATGATCAGACGACCACCCGCGTAGGTAACGCAGCCCTTGCCCAAGGCATCCGTTTCCTCCCAGATTGATTCACCGGTTTCGAGATCCTGGCAGGTCCAGCCTGGCCCATCCGAATAACCGTACAAATGTTTGCCGACCAAGATCACTCCGCCGTGATGGTTCTTCATCACTTTATTGCGATAGACTTCGGATACCGAATTGTCTTCGGCGATTTGAACCATCATGCAGCCAACACCATAACCGCTGGTGACGTAAATTCGATTTCCGTCCGCAATGGGTGTTGGAATCACTGCGACTCGTCCCGGCCAATCCGCCGACCACAGTTGCTTGCCGGTCTTTGGATCCAGCCCTACAAGTCGTTCCATCAGCAGTTGCACATATTGTTTCTGACCATTTGGTTGAGCAGCAATCACGGACGAATAATGAGCTGTGCCTTGGCAGCTTTCCGATTGCCACAGGAGTTTCCCGCTCATTTTATCAACGGCCATGATCGCTCCTTCGGAACCACCAGGCGTTACGATGACTCGACCGTCATCTACTAGTGGACTTTCGGAATAGCCCCACTGCGGTACTGATCCGCCGAAGTCGGTCAATTGAATCTTCCAAACTTCCTTCCCGCTGGTCTGTTCGCAACAAACGAGATGTCCTTGTGCGCTTAGGGCATAAACACGACCATCGTCCAGTGTTGGGGTGCTGCGTGGACCGTCACCCCAATTGTTGACAAAAAGCGGACCGAGGAGGGTACGCCATTTTTCTTTGCCGCTGGCGGCATCAATCGCCAATAGGAATTCTTCTTGACCAAATGCTCCCACCGTAAACAGGGTTCCTTGGGCGACCGAGATCCCACCATACCCGAGGCCGGTTTCCGCGTTGGTCCAAAGTTGTTTGGGGCCGCCACTTGGCCACTCCATCATCAAGCCCGCTTCTTCCGATCGCCCTGCGCGGTTTGGGCCACGCCATTGGGTCCAATCATCCGATGGAACCAAAACGGCGGCGGTTGCCACGTTGATCGTAAGTCCGAACCAACAAATGGAGGTGATGGCGGACTTCAAAATTGGTCGTTGAACATTCATGCTTATTCCTTTGGTTTGACAGTTCCGAGCACATGTGATCGGCGGAGAATACCTTCACGAGTCGGAACCCTGGTTGCCGCGGAGTCCCAAGACTTGCCGCGGGCCGACATTCTAACGGCCCAATTCGCTCGGAGGAAAGCCGGTTGTTATTCCTTCCGAACGATTTCGGCAACGTCCAGTGCCAGAGTGACGGCTACAAATTGGTCGACTAAGGAGTCGATCCGTTGGAGGATTTCGGGATCGTGTACCGCGTCATGGGTAAAGGCTCCACCCGTGGCATAGACAAATCGGGGCAAAATTAGGCAACGAAAGTCCAGCATCAGGCTATTCGCAAACGGCATCAAACTCATGTACGAACCGGCACCACCCGCCGCACACATCAACCCAACGACTTTGTCCTGCCACGCCCGTCCGGTCAGTTCGATTAAGTTCTTTAAGTTCGCGTTCACATCGTAGTTGTAGATGGGACTGGCAATCAACACTCCGCGCGCACCGGCGACTAGACCTGACAAGAATCCAACTGATGGGTCACGGTAGGCGGAATGGCCGTCACAAAGTGGCAACGAGATCTCTGCTAGATCGATCCATTCCACTTGACTAGACGCTCCGGTCGGTTGCTGCTCGAGCCTTTCTTGCATTCGTCGATACGCTACTTGCGCCATCAACCGGGATCGGCTTGTTGGGTGCAGGCTACTGGAGATGATCAAGAACTTTGCCTGTGTCGCAGAATCGGAATTCATGGGAACTTCCAAAGGGATATGTAAATGGGGCGCTCGCATCACCGGACAATCGGCAGATTTCGGAGAGCCGAAATGAGTGTAACAGTCAACTACGCGACGATGGCGTCGACCACTTTTCCGTGCACGTCCGTGAGACGCATGTCGCGTCCGCCCCAGCGATAGGTCAACTTCTTGTGATCCACGCCTAACAGGTGGAGCATGGTCGCATGTAGATCATGAATTTGCAGTTTCCCTTCGATGGCTTTATAGCCATACTCGTCCGTGGCCCCATAAGTCGTCCCACCTTTTACACCGCCACCGGCCATCCACAAACTAAATCCGAACGGATTGTGGTCACGCCCATCACTACCTTGAGCAAATGGGGTTCGGCCAAACTCACCCGCCCAAACAATCAGCGTCTCGTGCAAGAGTCCGCGTTGTTCCAAGTCTTCCAGCAGCGCCCCAATCGGTTGGTCAACTGCCAAGGCATTGGCTTCGTGACCACCCTTAAGATTGCTGTGTTGATCCCACCGGTCGCTGCCGACGCTGGGACAAGTTAGTTCGATGAACCGCACTCCGGCTTCCACCATTCGTCTCGCGATCAAACATTGTCGGCCAAAGATCCTGGTCGCTTCGTTGGTGGCATCCACGCCGTAGGAAGTTAGGGTCGTCGCTGTTTCTGCGGACAAATCCATGATCTCGGGAACTTTGCCCTGCATGCGAAATGCCAATTCAAAGTTGCTAATCGCCGCTTCCACGTCGTTCTTTTTGGGCAAGTTTTCTAAGTACTCGCGATCCAAGGACCGGATCAAATCTAACGTCGATGCTTGCGCGGCGCGACGATTCTCGGGCGGTTGAATGTTGGCCACCGGATAAGGGCCGTGTGAAAACACGGAGCCTTGAAACGCAGCCGGTAGGAACCCACTACCAAAACAATCCAAGCCACCCGGTGGTATCAAGCCACCATTCAAAACGACGAAGCCTGGTAAGTCCAATGATTCACTGCCCAAACCATAACCGACCCATGCCCCCATGCTCGGTCGGCCTTGGAAGCCACTACCCGAATGGAGGAAATAGTTGCCGTTGGTGTGTTCCGAGAATTCGCTGGTCATCGATCGAATCACGGCCAGCTTGTCGGCATGTTTCGCAACATAAGGAAATAGGCTGCTAATCGGCAGTCCTGATTCTCCGTAGTTCTGGAACTTCCAAGGGCTGCCAAGCGTGTTTCCGTTGTTGTTGAACTGCGTCGGCTCCATCTTCATTGCAAACGGTTGGCCGTGTTCGGCTTGGAGTCGCGGCTTGGGATCAAAGGTGTCCATTTGCGCTGGACCGCCGTCCATGTACAAAAAGATCACGTTTTTGGCACGGGCCACATGATGCAAGCCATTTTGATCCTGATTTCGATCGTCCCCCACCGGACTCAATCCGGCACCATTTCGGTGATCGGCGTAAGCAGGATGTTGGGCCAATGCGGTCAACGCAACACCCCCCATACCACAAGCCGATCGCCAGAGAAAATCGCGGCGAGAAGAAATGCGGCGATATGGATCGTTGTTCATGAACGTGTCTCTATGAGGGCGATTCGGTTGCCTGCCCGCTCCATTGTAGATGACTTTGGTCCCAGATCCAATCTGTTCGGTCCAACATCATCCGGAGAATCGGACCGCCGTTGCGAAGAATGCCGATCCCATGTCGTGCGAGAGTAATGCGTTCAGGATTCGGCGATGCCGAAATTCCTGGTGCTGCGACGCGATGGCACGGTTCGCACCGAACAGATCCGACATGGGTACTTGTTTCCCGTCCGGCGACTTCCCGAACCATTGCCGTCTTTTTTCGTAATCGGATTCGCTCACAACCCGGCGGATTCGTTTCTGCTAGGTTGCCTACAAGAACGTTGGATTGAGCCAGATCGATGCATCACAACCGTGCGCGTGGCTCCACCGACCTCGATGGTCTCATCCATTACGGCTTCGCCACTACCAACCGACGTTCATCGATAATCGCCACGATCGAACGCGTCAAAACCGATCCACAAAAATTGGGGCGGCAGAAGTCCATTGCCAGTACGGCCCCACGAGTGGTTCGTACAATTCACTCCCGACACAGTTACACGACCCGAAGTTTTGTTTGTGACAAAGCCTGGTAATGCCTGCTACCAGAGATGGACCAACCGCGTTGTAACCCGTCCTTCCGGTGTACGAAATTTGAGTTTGCTGTGGCCGATCATTTCCAGGTGCGTTATTCGTGTTCCGCCAACCAGCGTTCGGCGTCTAACGCCGCCATACAGCCGGTTCCAGCGGATGTAATCGCTTGGCGATAGTAGTCGTCGGCGACATCCCCAGCGGCGAAGACTCCTTCGATGCTGGTCACGGTTCGGAAT